>DAOTUZ010000160.1:0-1974 GCA_034437295.1 Anaerolineae bacterium
GAGATGATCGCCATACGGGCAATGCCGTCCGCAGGCGGCATAATGGGCGCATAGGCTGGCGCAGCGGGCATCGGCGGCGGCGGCGCATAAACCGGCTGTGGGGGCGCGCTCATCGGGGTTGGCGCAGGCATCACCGGCGCGGCAGAAGCGCGAGAAGGAACACCCGATTCCTGATTTCGTACCGGTAAAACAGTCAGCAGCAGCCATTGCAAAAGCAGCAGCACGCCAATAGCCGCTGGAATTGCCGGGATGATCCAGATCATCATAGACTGATCCATAAGTTTTCATCCTCGCTCTTATACTGGGTTATGCAAACAGTATATGCCAGAAATCGGGTTCAATGCTATAGTGTTAGACGAAAATCCATCTTTTAACAAGTGAGGCTCTTACGTGGAGAACGTGCCTTCCGGCGCCCCTACGCTGCGCGCAAATTGGCTCTCGATCACCGGTTCGGTGCGAGACCATAACGAAGATGCCATTGGCATTTATGAATCTTCGCCAGCAAGTTTTTTCGTCTTGTGCGATGGCGTTGGTGGCGCTGAAGCGGGCGAGTTTGTTAGTGAATTTGCCGTCAAGCGCATGTTGAAAGCCTTCCACGAAGCCCCGAAATCGCCTGCTACCAACTGGTCTGCGGTGATGGAGGCTGCCTTACGCGATGTTAACAGCGAAGTACGCCGCGTTGCTGATGAAGCCACCGCCCGCAGTGGTAAACCGGTGATGATGGGTAGCACCATGGTTGCCGTCGTCATCTACGGTTGGAATGCATTTGTCGCCCATGTGGGCGATTCCCGGCTTTATCACTGGCGCGCGGGTGGTATTGTTCAAGCCACTGAAGATCATTCCACTTTTTCGACCATGATGATCCCCGCCGTCAATCCCGACGGTTCCATCAAAAGAAATGTTTTGATGCGCGGTATTGGCAAGGGCGCCACCATCGAACCCGATCTGCTGCTGCTCAACTTGCAACCGGGCGATAAACTGCTCATGTGTTCAGATGGCATGAGTGACAAGATCCTCGCAGACGAAATTGCCGGCGCCTTCAACACCATGCCTCTCACTGCTATTGCTGAAAATTTGGCGCGAACTGCCGATACCCGAATGAGCAAAGACAACATCAGCGTCATCACCATCGAAATAGATAATGTACAGAAGCCGCGAGAATTTCAGGTTCCAGAGCAGGAACGCGCGTTTTACGGCTATAATTCGCGTTGGGCAACGACTAATTTTCAAGCAGCGGGCATTAACGTTGGCGCCAGCAGTTCTGGGGGAAAACGCAAGTGGATTCTGCTTTTGATCGCGCTCATCATCGTACTCGTGATTGGTGGTGTGGCGATTGCACTTAGTTCTGGCGGGGGCAGCGCGCTAGCAGCGCCACCCGCGGCAACTGCCACCATGGAGTCACAAGGTGAAGTACTGTTAACTGAAGAAGTTGTGCCAACACAAACGCCGTTACCGACGGAGACACCGACAGATACGCCAACGCCAACGGAGACACCAGTGCCACCAACGCCAACAGAAACACCAGTGCCGCCAACCGCGACACTACGTTCATAAAATATTTATGAAATCAAGTGCCTCGCCCTGACTATTCTGGCATAATCGCCTGAATGCAGATGCGCCGCAGAAACAGGTGGAGAGTTAATCGCTATGACAAAAAAGCTATTACTGGTTATTGTGGGCCTTGTTTTCTACCTTGTTGGGGGCGTCTTTACGCTTAGCGCGCAGCAAGCAGGCATTACCACCAGCGCAGAACCCCAGTTTTCGGCCTATACCTGCGTATTCAACCCCGCTACTGGGCGCGCCGAAATTCACGCCACGCTGATTGACGGTACAGGGAACGCGATGCCGCCCGAAAATGCAACCTTCGCCGTATCAAGGGTTGGCGCCAGTTCGCCCCTACCTCCCGATGCCGCTGTTGTTTCTGTTGCTGACACCCGCCCGCCGCTGCAAATGATCATCGTGCTGGATGTCACC
>DAOTUZ010000161.1:0-15780 GCA_034437295.1 Anaerolineae bacterium
CGCCGTGATAACCGCCGCTGTTAATCCCGCCCCACGCCCGCCGATCAGCAGCGCCATCCGATAGCTGAAATATACTACCGCTGTTGAAGCCAGCGCTTGCAGCAGCCGAATAACGATGATCGCCATTTCGGGGCTAAAAAGCGATTGAGGAATGCCAATGAACAGGAAATAGATCGGCGGCTGTTCCAGCGTTTCCGGCTTGGTCACAATGCCATTCGCCGGCTGATCACCGGTGATCAAGGTATATCCGTTCGCTAGATACCATGCGGCATCGTCGCTGACGACAATATACGGCTGTGCCGGATCAAGCGACAGGCCGGCTGCCACCCGCAGCAGAAAAGCGATGATCAGAATCGCCCATAATGCTTTGCCGCCGCGCATCACTCTGCCCCCACCCGCCAGAACGAGTATTCCGTACCCGGCACCTGCCCGATCAAGGTAAATCGAGGATCGTTCTCGCCGCTTACCAGCACATCAATGCCCGGCCGCGCTGAAGGCATTATTAAATAATCAACGCCATAACGCCGCGAAACTTCATAGGTTGTATCGAGATTTTCATTCGGGAACATCAGCGAAGGCAGCCCAACATAGCTCAAGATATAGGGATCTTGCGTCATGAAAATCAATTGGCCGTCATCATTGGTGTCAGGCAGATCGCGCGCCTGCGCGGCCATCGTCTGAATCCGGCTCAAATAATAGCTTGCTGCCGCCGCATCCAACCGCACTAGATCGGCAGCGAATGCCGCCAGTAACAGCAGCGATAAGCCCATCACTCCGTAACGCCAGCGCAAATGAGGGATAGCCCGTTCAATGGCTAAGGCGGCGATAGGCAGCAGCAGCGGCGCAGTCATTAAGAATGCTTTTTTGAAACTGCCCGCCTGCGATTTATAAGGGATGAATATGGTGTAGGCGATGAACGCCCCAACCAGCAGCAGTATCACTGGCAGCGCCGCCAGCAGTTGTTTCGGGTCTTGGCGCCGCTTCGTCCACAAATAAGCTGCGCCGCCCAGCAGCCCGACAGCCAGCACTTCGCCTAAACCGGTGATCACCACCTTTACGCCCGCCGCCATCTCAAACAACCGCTTGCCGATAATCTGCGCCGGTGTTTGTGCCGCCAGCATCGTTTCTAGCGTGAAATGCCGCCCGTAAGCATAATGATCGTCATGATGCGTGAAGAAGAACATATCGTCAGTCTCAGCCGACCCAAACGCGCCAAATTCCTGCCAGTTGCGAATCAGCCACGGCGTCATCACCAGCAGCATCGCCACGAACCATACAGCCGCGCCCCGCCAGTGAAATGGAATATCGGCCTTTTTGTGGCGCATAAATACATAAACGGCAATCATCGCCGCCAGCATCGGAATCAGCAGCAGACCATCGTTGCGCGTCAGGTAGGCCAGCCCGACCATCGCCCCGCTTAGGGCAAAACGCCACCATCCGCCGCGCCAGAATCCCTCATTTAGCAAGAGGATGCTCAAGCAAACGAACAATGCCGTTGGCACGGTGGTATCCGTCCTGAGCGAGTTCAGCACCAGTTCCGGCATGAATGCCGCCGCCAGCGCCGCAAAATAGGCCGTGCTTTCTTGCAGTTTAAACTGCCGCGCCCCCCAATAAGCGATCAGCGGCAGCAGACTGCCAACTGCCACAAAAAAGACCAGCGATGCGCCGGTAGAGATTCCGAATATGCTCATCGGAACAGCCGCCAGCACCGCCGCCAGCGGCATCCAGTGATCTTCAGGATGTGCTACTGCATCCGGCGGGCGGTTGTACTGCCAGATATAATCAATTGTGAAGCCCTGACCTTCAACCAGACGCACGCCCATGTTGTAATAATGATTCGGATCGGCAATGCCCGGAAAGCGCACAAATGCCGCGCCTAGAACGAGGCGAAAGATCAACGCCAACAGGCAAATCAGAAGTAAATTACGCGCAGTTTTCAACGATTTTCGTCACAATTTCATCACCGAACCAGCCAAGTATAGCCCGTGCTCATTCACGCCACATAGGTTGAATACGCGCCGCGTAGGGCAATCGCTTCTCAAGATAACAAGAAGGCGACTTAAAGGTTTCGCTGTGGAGGAGGTTCACAAAACACCTATTTTTCACCCCCCTTTCAACTGATCTTCTCCCTTAGTCAGAACGCAGCGCTGCCTTTAACTTTTAACTGTTTTCCCCTCTCCCTACCCATACGGTCAGTATCCCGCTCTTCCAACCCGATGTAAGATATGCGCTGTACATCCCTTTCAGATATATATCATCCAATGTTTATGCAATATTTATACGACTGCACTTTTTGTGGTATAGCAGTATGCTATAATTAGGAGGTGGAGTTCATATTATCCACCAACGGAAATTGTCATCCAGAGTTCTTTAGCCGGCGTTTGATCCGATCCGTAATCGAACCGGCGGAGGGAAGCCAGAGTGGCGAATAAGATGGAACGCTTTACCCAGCGAGCGCGCCGGGTTTTAAGCCTCGCGCAGGAAGAAGCGGAGCGTCTTCAACACAACTATATCGGGACCGAGCATCTCTTGCTTGGCTTGATTCGTGAAGAAGGCGGGGTCGCAGGCCGCGTACTGCGGGAGTTAGGTTTAGATCAACGCCGGGTGGAAGAACTGGTCGAACGCATGACCCGTGCCACCACGCGCAGCACCACCACCCAGCCGGAGCTTTCGCCCGGCACCAAGCGTGTACTTGAACTTGCGGTGGATGAAGCCCGCCGTATGGGGCATCACTATATTGGGACTGAGCATCTTTTGCTCGGCTTGGTTCGGCTCAATGAGGGCGTCGCTATAGACATTCTCAAGCGTACCGGCATTAGCCCTGAAGAAGTACGCCGCCAAACCCGGCGTGTCTTACAGGAAAGCCCGGTGCAGTCGAAAGATCCTTCACAAACTGAGGAACCGCGCCCGCGTCCTAGCCGGAAATCCAGCGGCGAAGGCGGCAAGACGCCGCTAGTGGATCAGCTGGCAACCGACCTCACCGCATTGGCGCAGGAAGGCAAGTTGGATCCTGTCGTTGGCCGTGAAACTGAAATTGAGCGCGTGATTCAGGTGCTTAGCCGCCGCCGCAAGAATAATCCGGCGCTGATCGGTGAACCCGGCGTTGGCAAGACCGCTATCGTTGAAGGGCTGGCGCAGCGCATTATCAACGGCGAAGTGCCTAAACCCCTGATGAACAAGCGCGTGCTTCAATTGGACGTGGGATCACTGGTCGCAGGCACCATGTATCGCGGTCAGTTTGAAGAACGTCTCAAGCGTGTGATCGAAGAACTGAAGTCTTCTGACAGCATCCTGTTCATTGATGAAGTGCATATGCTGGTTGGCGCTGGCTCTGCCGGCAGCAGCGTAGATGCCGCAAACATCCTCAAGCCCGCCCTCTCTCGTGGTGAGCTTCAGTGTATCGGCGCGACCACGCTGGATGAATACCGCAAGCATATTGAGAGCGATGCCGCGTTGGAACGTCGTTTCCAGCCAATTCTCGTCTCTGAACCGACTATCGAAGAGACTATCGAAATCTTGCAGGGCATCAAGGTGCCTTATCAGGAACATCACAACGTCGAAATTACCGACGATGCCATCGAAGCGGCCGCGAATCTCAGCGCCCGTTACGTGCCGGATCGCTTCCTGCCGGACAAGGCGATTGATCTGATTGACGAAGCTGCCGCCCGCCTGCGTATGTACAAAAGCCCGGAAGCGGTGCTGGTACGCCGCGCCGAACAAGAACTGCGCCAGCTTGAAGATGATCTGCGCATCCTCGAAGAAGATGGGGACAGCGGCGAAGAAGTGGATCGCCTGAAGCGCCAGCGCGACACCGTAGAAAGTTCGCTTAGCGCACTCAAGGGTAACTGGAATACTGATACCAATCAACCACGGCTGATCTCTGAAGATATTGCCGAAGTGGTCGGCATGTGGACGGGCATTCCCACGATGCGCATTGCAGGTGAGGAAAGCGAACGCCTGATGCAGATGGAAGGCGCGCTGCACAAGCGCATTGTCGGTCAGGATGAGGCCATCGTCGCCATCAGCCGCGCCGTTCGCCGCGCCCGCGCTGGCATGAAAGACCCGCGCCGCCCTATTGGCTCGTTCATGTTCCTCGGCCCCACTGGCGTTGGCAAGACGGAACTAACCAAGTCACTGGCTGAATTTCTGTTCGGTAGTGAAGATGCGCTCATTCAGCTAGACATGAGCGAATTTATGGAGCGCCATTCGGTGGCTCGTCTGGTTGGCGCGCCCCCCGGCTACGTTGGCTACGAAGATGCCGGTCAATTGACCGAAGCCATCCGCCGCCGCCCGTACTCGATTGTGGTGTTCGATGAAATTGAGAAGGCGCATCCTGAAGCCTTCAATATGCTGCTGCAAATCATGGAAGAAGGCACGCTCACCGATGCGCGCGGGCGACGGGTAGATTTCCGCAATTCGATCATCGTGATGACCAGCAACGTTGGCGCAGACACGATCAAGCGCGGCAACAATCTCGGCTTTAACGCCCCGCGCACCGAAGAAGTAGATACCAAGCAGCAGTATGACGAGATGAAGAAAAGCGTCAACGATCAACTGCGCCGCGTCTTCCGGCCTGAGTTCCTGAACCGCGTGGATGCCACCATCTTCTTCCGCGCCCTGACCCGTGACGAGATCAAGACCATTGTTGACCTCGAACTGGACAAAGTGCGCACGCGCTTACTGGAACACGCCATCACCCTCGATCTCACCGACGAAGCCCGTGATTGGCTGGCGGTTAAAGGCTACGATCCTGAGTTTGGCGCCCGCCCGCTGCGCCGCCTGATCCAGAACGAAGTTGAAGATCGCCTGTCTGATGGCATCCTCTCCAGCGAATTTAAGATGGCAAGTGTGGTACGTATCGGCGTCAAGGACGACGAACTGTTCCTCGAAACCGTCGAAGATGAAGCGGAAGGCGAAGCGCTGGCCGAAGCCGGCAGCTGATCGAAATCACCAATGCATTTCTAAGGAAGGGCGAACCAGTGTGTTCGCCCTTTTTATTTCTCTGCAATAAACCCCTTCACCATCTCACACCCCGCCCTGTGCTACACTGTGAATGAACCATAAGGACGAGACATGTCTTGTCCCTACCAACTACTGCACACCCTCTTTGAGAGAGGGGCAGGGATGAGGGCTTATGTACCGTTACATTTTTGAAGACAAACGCCATGTGCCGCCGTTCAACCAACCTGCCAGCATGCTGACCATCGGCATCCGCCCGTTGAAGCTCCATCACGAAGACCTATTCGCCCGCTATTTTCGTGGCGATGTTTCGCTCGGTAACAATTTTGATTATCAGCGCCGTGATCAACTGCGTACGGTGCAAGGCGAAGCCATCGTCTACAGCGATAACCTGTGGTTTGACGATGAGTTTTTCGCCTATTTCATGAGTCGCGCACAAAAAAGCGGCCATGCCTGCCGCGCCGCCTTCCCCGCCGATGATCCCGCCTTTCGCGCCTATGCCCTGCCCTTAGCCACTGGCTATGAACGTGGCGTTGATGGCGCTGGACGGCCTATTTACCTGGTTGACCTATGGTATTTCCCCAATGGTTATGTGCAAGACATCACGCCTATTGTGGTTCCTAGCGATGCCGAAGAGATGGGCTTCTATTCCGTTCCCGATTTCATGTCTATGGAACAGGGCAATCTCACCCATTACGGGCCGCTGCGCGCTGTCGTCTCAATTGAAAGCTGGGTGCATGTCTACTTTGCGGGCATCATCCTATCCTGTTTTGGGCGCGGCAGCCGCTTTGACCGCAAGGCGCGGGAGCATAACTTTTACAGTCTGAAGCTGCTCTGGAAAGCCATCCTCGAACAGCGCCAGCTGCTTAGTTCCTCAGAAGTGGTGCATATCGGCAGGAATACCCGCATCCACCCCACCGCCACCGTCACCGGCCCCGCCTATATTGGCGATAACTGCGTGATCGGCCCCGGCGTACTGCTGGATAACTGCACGATTGGCGATAACGTGACCATTGACGATGGCTGCGTGCTGATGATGAGTACGCTTGGCGATGGCTGCTTCCTGCCTTTCCGCGCCTCGCTTTACCTGACGGCGGTGATGGAAAATTCAATTATCGCCCAGAACACCTGCCTGCAAATGTGCGTGATCGGGCGCAACAGCTTTGTTGGCGCGGGCAGCACTTTCACTGATTTCAACTTAGTTGAGCAAAAGCCGATCCGCGCCGCTAACATTCACGGCGATCTGGAAAATGTTGGGCAGGTAGTATTGGGCAGCGCCATCGGCCATAACTGCCGCATTGGGTCAGGCATGGTCATGTTTCCGGGGCGCATGATCGAAAGCGATGTGGTCTTGTTCGCCTCACCGGGGCGACGGGTGATCAGCCGGAATATCACCTTTGAGGAAAGCGATCACCATCTGGTGACGGCGCATCACGCCCGCCACTACCCACGCCTTGAAGAAGTTGCCGAAGCCGCCCCCGCGTGGGAGCAGTGGTAGCTTATTCAGCCAATTCAGGTATAGTGTGATTGTAAAAGGTATTGGAGTCTATAAATGTCTTTTGCCCCTATCCTTACCGTTTTCGATGTGATCACCGATTTTCTGGCCTCAGATCCTACGCCGCAGGAAATTCTTGCCTACAAGCTGCCACCTGAACTGGAAGCCCGTGCAGTGGAATTGTTAGAGCGAAATCGCAATCATGAATTGTCTCCAGAAGAAGAAGCGGAAATGATCGATTTTATACGCGCAGATGACATGATAACTTTGCTCAAAGCCAAAATGCGCCGGAAAATCTCTAATCAAAAATGACTTATATACCTGCTGAACTACGGCGTCAGGTTGTTCAACGCGCTGAAGGATGCTGCGAATATTGTCTTATGCGGGCAGCAGATCGTCTGCTGCCATTTGAGATTGATCACATTATTTCTGAAAAACATGGAGGTGCTACCGAAGCAGACAACTTATGCCTTGCGTGTTATCGCTGTAATGGCTTTAAAGGGAGCGATATTGCTTCCGCTGATCCCCTATCCGGTGAAGCAACTTTTCTATTTCACCCACGCCAACAACGCTGGCAAAACCACTTTCGGCTTGATACAGCAATAATCACACCGCTCACTGCGGAAGGAAGGGTAACTGTTTTCGTTCTAAAGCTCAATTTGCCCATTCAAGTCGCTCAAAGAGAAGCCCTCATACCATCAGGGCTTTATCCTTGTTTCCCCTAAGTCAATAAAGCCAATGTCCAGTCCGATTTACCTCCGCCCCGTCCTTTCAACCGACCTGCCCATCTTTTACGCGCAGCAGTTAGATGAAGACGCCGCGCAAATGGCCGGTTTTCCCTCGCGCGATCATGGTAAATTCATGGCACATTGGGCGAAGATCATGACTGATCAGGCGATCATTGTGCGCACTATCCTCTTTGAAGATCAAGTCGCCGGAAATATCGTCAGCTTTGAGCAGGATGATGTGCGCGAAGTGGGCTACTGGCTAGGCAAAGAATTTTGGGGCAAAGGCATCGCCACCCGCGCATTAGCCCTATTTTTAGAGGTTGAAACCACCCGCCCGCTGTATGCCGCCGTAGCGAAGCATAATCTTGGCTCCGCCCGCGTGCTGGAAAAATGTGGGTTTCAGCACCTCAAAACTGCCGATGAAGAAGTGATCTACAGGCTGGCTTAGCCCTGCTGTCGTCAGGTAAACAGTTTTCAACAGGTTTTGAACATATCATTGAGTAAAGTCCCTTATTGAGATTGCTCATGTCTGAACTTTCTTTGTCAGAAGCGCCCACTTTCGCCTTCATCATCCATCCCATCCAGATCAAGAAGGATGTTTCGCGCAAGTATCCCCTGTTGGGCAAGCTGCTGAGCGAAGAGCAGATCAATTTCTTCTCGCGCTATTTTCCGCCGGTTTATCTCGGTGAAGTACATGGCGTGCGCTCGATCAGCACAGGGCAGGAACTCAAAGGCTGGCTGATCGCCTGCCCCTACACCCCGCCCACGATGATGAAGCTTCCCGTTGAAGTCGTCTATAACAAGCTGATTCAATGCGGGCAAATGGCCGAAAAGCTGGGCGCAAAAATTCTCGGTCTGGGCGCGTATACCTCAGTCGTAGGCGATGCTGGCAAGACCATTGCCGAACGGCTGGATATTCCCGTGACCACTGGCGACAGCTATACCGTATGGATGGCCTGCGATGCCGTTCGCGCAGCCGCAAAAGTGATGGATATCCCGCTGGCAGAGGCCGTGATTGCCGTGGTTGGCGCAACCGGCGCAATTGGTTCTACCTGTGCCGAGCTGCTGGCAGGCGAAAGCGCGGAAATGATTCTGGTCGGGCGGCGGCAGGATGCATTGGATGATCTGCGCGAGCGCATCGCTGATCAGGGCGCGAAGGTGCGCGCAACCACCAGCATCGAAGCAATCTATGAAGCCGATTTAATCCTGACCGTGACCAGCGCCACCACCGAAGTGATCGAACCGCGCCACCTGAAGCCGGGCGCTGTGGTCTGCGATGTTGCCCGCCCCCGTGACGTGAGCAAGCGCGTTGCCGCCGAGCGCGATGATGTGCTGGTGATCGAAGGCGGCATGGTGGAAGTGCCGGGCGATCCCCCTAATTTTGGCTTCGATTTTGGCTTTCCACCGCGCCACGCCTACGCCTGCATGAGCGAGACAATGGCGCTGGCCTTAGAAGGCCGCTTTGAAGATTACACCGTAGGTAAAGAGATCGGCATCCAGCGCGCCAGCGAAATTGGCGAGATTGCTGCGCGTCACGGCTTCCGTTTATCTGGCTTTCGCTCGTTTGAGCAGGCCGTCAGCGAAGCGCAGATCGCCAAAGTGCGCGAGAAGGCGCTGGCAAACCGCCGCGAATGGGCGGGGTCATAACCTCACCCCTGCTGCACACTGCTTAGCTTCTCCTCCCCGTAGGGGATTGAGGGGTGAGGTTGATGAAGAAGAAATCTTTGTCCATAACTGACGGTTATTAGGGGAGAACCTGTGGTTTCCCCTACGTCTAAAAACGGATCATTCAGCGTAGATTGCCATTATTGCGGCTGGAAGGGCGTGGTGCAGCGCCGCAGCATGGGTAATATTCCCTAAGGAAAGCCCGCTTGCTTCCAATCCCTCGTAATCCCGATTCTGGATAGCAGCACTAAGAATTTCATTTCCAGCCACAGCGAAGAACAACTTCACATCCAGGCCGGTTAAACGTTCACGGAATTCATCATCCCTGCTGCTGTTCGTGAACAGCGCCCCAAATTCAGAGTAATTTGAATCAATCGCCGCATAACGATTGAAGAGATCAGGTCTGTTCACCAGCGCATGAAACACGAACTCTCCCCCATACGAAAAACCGACGATTGCGCGATCTGTGTTCTCGGTTCGATAAATCGAATCAACCAACGGGAATATCTCCTGGCTGATCACTTCTATGAATTCGTCCTGAGCGAGGAAGTAGTCATGTTCCCGCAACCGAGATATATCGTCACTACTGGCATCTGGATAACCAATCCCTACGACGATGAGTTCCGGCAGGTCATCCCCGTTACCCAGGAAGCGCACAAATTCCGTGACCGACAGAAACGCAAACGCGGGGTCTAACAAATACAGCACAGGGTATGTTTGATCAGAGATGTCATAGCTATCAGGAAGCGCAACCATAAGTTGGTAATCACGTCCATTGATGGCTGAGGTCAGTGAAACCGTTTGAGTATTTGGGATAGTAATCGGTGAAAGATCTACCTCAATATCGGCATCATCCTGCATCGCGGCAGGGAAAACGCCGACGATGAATATCAACAGGGCGGTTAAAAGGGTTGCTTTGCGCATAGCCGACCTCCATATAGCCCGGATGGAAGATGAATAGAAGTAAATCATAACTTACCTAATTGTAATAAACCACGATGTGTACGAATGGGGGGTGGGGACTTTCGAGGATATTGCCTGATGATAACCTCACCCCCTCATTCCCCTCTCCGTACACGGCCGAGGAGAGGAAAGATTGAAGAATGGGTGCGGCACAGCAGGGGTGAGGTCAATGTCATATCCTGCTATTTCCCCACACCCTACGAATGATGAATTGGACATAAACCATCAGACCATGCCGCCGTGAAAATGTGCTACGCTTGCGGTTTCCTAGAATGGTGGTCATCCCTACTCTATGTCTGAACAAATTCAAACAACACCTGCCGCCCATGACCCGTACGCGGCGCTGCGATTCTATGATTTTCGCCTGCTCATTTTTGGCCGCTTGGTCGCGCAAATTGGCGAAATGACCGTGAGCGTGGCGATTGGATGGGAGCTTTATGAGCGTACTGGCGACGCTTTGGCATTAGGGTTAGTTGGGCTGGTACAGGTGATTCCGGTCATTTTGCTATCGCTGCCGGGTGGCTATGTGGCAGACCGCTATAATCGCAAAATGGCAGTGCTAATTTCACAGATCGTGCTGGTGCTGTGTTCGCTGGCCTTAACCGTACTATCGGTCAATAACGGCAGCCTGCCTTTAATCTATTTCACGCTGGCGATTATCGGGGCAGCGCGGGCTTTCAATAATCCGGCGGAAAGCGCGCTCACCCCGCAAACAGTGCCGCAGGAACATTATTTCAGCGCGGCGACGTGGAGTTCAACCGTCTGGCAGCTTTCGGCTATTTTAGGCCCGGCTGTGGGCGGATTGATCATCGGCATCACCAACAGCGCCGCGCCGGTCTATTTCCTAAACGCGGCGGCTGGCATCACGTTTGTGATTGCGCTGATACTTTTGAAGGTGAAATACAAAGGTGATGTGGCGGTGAATGAACCGCCGATCAAAGCCCTCAAACAAGGCTGGCGCTTCCTGCGCGATTCGCCGGTAATTTTAGGCGCAATTACGCTGGATATGTTCGCGGTGCTGTTGGGCGGCGTCACCTTTTTACTGCCGGTATTCGCTAAAGACATTCTGTTTGTGGATGCGCTTGGGTTAGGCATCCTACGCACAGGGCAATCTATCGGCGCGCTGATGATGGCTTTCGCGATCACCCGCCGCCCGCCATTTGAACAGGCCGGAAAAACAATGCTGTGGGCGGTGGCCGGCTTTGGCATAGCGACGATTATTTTCGGATTTTCGACCAGCTTCTGGCTTTCGCTGGCGATGCTGATTCTGATGGGCGCGCTGGACAATATCAGCGTGGTAATACGGCACAGTTTGCTGATGATCTTCACGCCAGATGAGATGCGCGGGCGTGTTAATTCGGTGAATACCATCTTCATTGGCGCTTCTAACGAGTTGGGCGGCTTTGAGTCGGGCGCGCTGGCAGCGATCATCGGGCCGGTGGCAGCGGTGATTTTGGGTGGATTCGGCACGATGATCGTTGTTGGATTGGTGGCGCAGTATATCCCACGCTTAAGGCAGTTGGGTCGGCTGGCAGAACAGACGTAAAAGGGGTACAGCAGGTGTGTACCCCTTGAAACGCCTGATAAAGATGTTGTGGTTTAACGCGGCGAATTACTGCGCTGGCGGCGTTTGCTGATTTCCGTTCAGATCATCGGCCTTCTGGGTATCTTTCTTGCTACCTTCATCCAGCCCACGCCGGAAATTGGCAAACGCGCTGCCCAGTTCGCCGCCGATTTTAGAGACACGCCCCACGCCGAACAACAACAAGACGATAACCAGAATAATGATCAGCTCAGTTGGACCCAACTGCATGATACTTTGTCCTTCAAATTTGAACATATGCTGATTATAGCATAACACGTTCAATAGCGATCAGCGGGTATCGGTGATTAGCCTCACCCCCATTTTCGATGCAATTTTCAAGCTTCCAAACTTGAACATGTATTCGAAAACTGATAGACTCAATAGAGGTTACAGGAGCAAAATCCTTGCCTGAGCAAGCCCTCTATCTCAAATGGCGTCCCCTTGCTTTTGATGCAATGGTTGGACAGGAACATATTGTACAAACGCTACGCAATGCTTTACGCAGCGGCAGGATACGCCATGCCTATCTGTTCAGCGGGCCACGCGGCACGGGGAAAACCACCACCGCCCGCCTGCTGGCGAAAGCCATCAACTGCCTTGATGCAGATCCCGACAAGCGCCCCTGCAACGTATGTACTGCCTGTGTGGCCGTCAACGAAGGGCGCTATCTCGATCTGATCGAGATTGACGCGGCCACCCATACCGGCGTGGATGATGTGCGCGAACTGCGCGATAAGATCGCCTTTGCGCCGGGCGAAGGCCGCTATAAAGTGTACATCATTGACGAAGTGCATCGCTTCAGCGGCAGCGCCTTTGATGCCCTGCTGAAAACGCTGGAAGAACCGCCGGATCACGCTATTTTCGTGCTGGCGACAACCGAGTTAGATAAAGTGCCAGCGACCATCAAAAGCCGCTGTTTGCTGTTTCAGTTCCGGCGTTTTTCGGTGCAGGAAGTGGCGGATCGCCTACAGGAAATTGCCGCTAGCGAAGGCTTGAGCGGTGAACGCGCAGCGCTGGAAATGATAGCGCGGCAGGGAACCGGCAGCATGCGCGACAGCGTGAGCCTGCTCGATCAGATCGTGACCGACCCGAATGAACCCGTGACAGTAGAGTTAGTACAAAAGGTATTGGGTACCGCCAGTTCTTCAGCAGTACGCGCATTGATCACGGCGATGATCACGCATGATGCCGCTGAAGGGCTGCGGGTGATCAATACGGCGGTGGATACTGGAACCGATCCGAAACAGTTCGGGCAGCAGGTGGTGGATCATTTACGGGCAATTCTGCTGGCGCAAACTGCTGGGCCAACGCTGATTGAAGGATCGAACGAAGATCGGCAAATGTACGCCGAACAAGCCGCGCAAATCTCGCGGGGTTCGCTCACGCGCGCGCTGCGAATCTTTAATGATGCGGTCAATCAGTATCGCGGGGGCTGGCAGCCCCAGCTTTCGCTGGAACTGGCGCTGCTGGAAAGTTTGCATCCAGCAGCAGATGAGCCAGCCGCCACGCCTGTGATGGCACACCCGACAAATACGGCAGCGCCATCTGCGACACAAACACTCCCTCCAATACCGCCAGAAGAACCGGAAACGCCCGGCGCGCCGCCGGTAATTCCAGTATCCAAGATCGCTGAGCGATGGGAAGAAGTGCTGAAGGCGATGTTCCGCTACAACCAGACAGCGCCAGAAGTGATGCGCTATTTTCGGGTGATGAAAGTGGAAGGCTCAACGGTGGTGCTGGGGACGGATCAAGAGCCATATTTCGCGCGAATCAACCCGTTTCCAGAGAAGAAGCAGGTGGTGGAGAAGGCGATGGCGGATATTTTCAAGATTCGCCTGCGGGTGCAAACGGTATTCATCAACATGAGCGCCGACGATGAAAACAAGCATAAGCCAAGCGATGATCCGCTGTTAGCGACAGGATCGGAACTTGGCGCTACAATTCGGACGGTGAAGAAGAAGAAATAGCGTCTCTGTTCTCAACCCAATCCACGAAAAACATGAAACAGCATCTGTGAAGGAAGGACGATTTAAATGAGCAAGAAACCGGGATATAAATACGGCGGCGGCGGTTCCCCCAGTGGCAACCAGATGAACATGATGAAGCAGCTTCAGAAGATGCAGCAAGATATGGCTACCGCGCAGGCTGCGCTAGAGACCGAAACCGTCGAAGTGACTTCCGGCGGTGGGGCGATCAAGATCGTGATCACCGGCCATCAACGGGTGCAGTCAGTGGAAGTGAACGCCGCGCTGCTGGATACCAGCGATCCCGAATGGGTGAACGATTTGCAAGATTTGCTGGTGGTAGCGGTGAACGATGCAATTGTTCAAAGCCAGACGATGGCCGCCCAGCGCATGGAATCGATCACCGGCGGGCTAGGCGATATTCCGGGCATGGGCGGATTATTAGGGTAAGAGTCAGTTAAAGGTTAAAAGTGATCATCATCATTCCGCGCGCAGCTTTTAACCTTCAACACTCCCCTTCTAAAAATTATGTCTAAAGCAATTCCTGAACCTGTAACCAAACTCATCGAGGCATTTGCGCGGCTTCCGGGCGTTGGACCGAAAACGGCCTCTCGGCTGACCTATTATTTGCTGCGCGCCCCGGATGATGTATCGCTGAATTTAGCTGATGCGCTGCGGGATATGAAGGCCAATACGCGCTACTGCTCGCTGTGCTACAACATCACGGTAGATGATCCTTGCCCGATTTGCGCCGACGCGCAGCGGGATCAACGGACGATTGCGGTGGTGGAAGAGCCGCTGGATGTGCTGGCGATTGAGCGAACCGGCGCCTATAAGGGTCTATATCATGTGCTGCACGGGGCAATTTCGCCGGTGAACGGCATCGGGCCAGACGATCTGCGGATTCGTGAACTGGTGAAACGGGTTGATCAAGGCACGGCGGCGGAGATCATCATCGCTACCAACCCCGGCCTAGAAGGCGACGCAACGGCGATGTACATCCAGCGCGAATTAATGGGCAAAGGCCTGAAGCTGTCGCGGTTGGCGCGGGGTTTGCCGGTGGGCAGCGACATCGAATATGCCGATAGTGTGACGCTGACCCGCGCATTGATGGGGCGGAACGAAGTTTAAGGGATGGAATCGCTAATTTAGAGTTACAGTAGAGTGATATATCCTTTCCCTTAACAAGGCGGAACTCATCATGCAGGGGATGTCACCTTACAACCAGCAGCCAAATCCACAACCTATGCAGTATCGGACTTACTCCGTTGAGGAAAAATTCGGGGTTCTTCGCGGCATCGCTTCACTTTTTCGTGGGCTTGCTATTC
Organism: Anaerolineae bacterium; assembly: GCA_034437295.1. Taxonomy (GTDB): domain Bacteria; phylum Chloroflexota; class Anaerolineae; order Aggregatilineales; family Phototrophicaceae; genus Flexifilum. Next base: position 14,688 of record DAOTUZ010000161.1, read on the forward strand.
TCGCACTCATTCTAATGGGTATCTCTATTGTTGGGATGATCCTTACGCAGCCTAGCTATAGATATTCATATTCTATAGGTTCCATCATCATTTCAATAGGTGTTGCCATCATCTCAGGGTTGGTCTTAGCGATCTACTTTGAGGCCATCTCGCAGGGAATCAAGCTCTTCATCTCCATAGAGCATAATCAACGGGTGCAAAGCGAATATATGCGCCAGCTTGTCGAACTCAATCGTCGTTAAAACCCCAAGTGAGCGAGATTGCGAGCGAGGGGCTACGTTGAGCGAGGAATATGGCCCAGCAGGCCCTCAACTGCTGCGCTTCGCTTAGTCGCTCTCTCCCGTTAAATGGGCTGAGGGATTAGGTCAGCGTGACGCTGACCCGCGCATTGATGGGGCGGAACGAAGTTTAAGCTGCCCCATATCTGATCAAACATGAGGGGAAAACTGCCCAAAACTCACCCTTCACAAGCGCAGATAATTATCTATAATTCCCCAATGTTGATTACAGACCGATCTAAGTCTGCACACAAAAAGCAGATTTCCCAAATATCACAAATGAAGTTTAAATTTCGTTTGTGCAGATCGGCTGAAAGGGGTTGACACGGGGAAACCCGCCTGATACCATGATCAACAAGACGCGCGCTAAGCAGCAGAAGGCGCGCGTTGCTGTCGAAAGGCAGAAAAGCAGCTTAACAACAGAAGAGTGGCGACGGAGAACGCGAGGAGCGCGTTTGAAGTTGCGAAGCAAAAGCCAGAAGTACAAAAGAGCCTAACACAGGTTGCGAAACCTGTAAGCAAGTCAATTAAACGGAGAGTTTGATCCTGGCTCAGGATGAACGCTGGCGGCGTGCCTAACACATGCAAGTCGAACGATAGTAGTAATACTATAGTGGCGCACGGGTGAGGAACACGTAGCTAACCTGCCCCGAAGTGCGGGATAACGTTCCGAAAGGAACGCTAATACCGCATAAGCTCACGCGAAGTAGAGGCGAGTGAGAAAAGATTAATCGCTTTGGGAGGGGGCTGCGGCCTATCAGGTAGTTGGTGGGGTAAAAGCCTACCAAGCCGACGACGGGTAGGGGGTCTGAGAG
>DAOTUZ010000162.1:0-71535 GCA_034437295.1 Anaerolineae bacterium
GGGCTTATTGTGCCTTCACAGGATGGGCGCTTCCATTTCGATACTGCATCTGCCCAACTGGTGAGCGTAGTTGCGCCGGTTAATGGGCGGGTTTTGAATGTAGATCGGACGTTGGAACGGTTGGCAGCGGCCATTTTTAGCCCGAATGAGCGCGTAGTGCCGCTGGTTTTTGATTATCAAGAGCCGCGTTACTCGAACAGCGTAACAGCTGCTGAACTGGGGATTACGGAGCTAGTCAGCGAAGGTGTAAGTTATTACACTGGCTCAACTGAATCGCGGCGGCAGAATATTGCCACAGCTATCAGCCGATTTGACGGCTTGATCATCGGGCCGGGCGAAGAATTTTCCTTCAACCGCTATGTTGGCGATATTTCGCCTGAAGAAGGCTATGTTGAAGGCTTCGTGATCATGGGCGATCAGACGGTGAAGGGCGTGGGCGGTGGCGTTTGTCAGGTGAGTACAACCGTATTCCGCGCCGCCTTCTACGCTGGATTCCCGATGACCGAACGCTGGGCGCATGGCTACCGGGTAGGTTATTATGAATCTGGCGATCCTGAGGGCGTGGGCATGGATGCGGCGATTTACACCCCAGACCTTGATCTCAGATTCATCAATGACACCCCCTATCATCTCTTGATCGAGTCGTTCCTGAATCCGACTAATAACAGCGTACATTTCCGTTTCTACAGCACGAATCCAGGGCGACAGGTGGTGCGCGGCCCCGCAGAAATTGTGAACGAGACCCCGCCCGCTGAAACTCAGTATGTGATGAATCCCAACCTTGCCGCCGGGCAGCAGATGCAGGTGGACTGGGCAGTAGGCGGGGCATATGTGCGGGTTCCACGTATCATTCAGGATTTAGCGGGCAATGAGATTCGCCGTGAATATATCGCCAGCCAGTACCAACCATGGGGCGCGGTGATTCAGGTGCCAGCGGGCGATCCGAGGTTGGGCTAAAGTAGGCTTCGATAAACTTGAAGAAGCTGTAATGCAGTTGCACTCCAAGTCATGCGCGAGGCGCGTTCGCGGCCTGCAACGCCCATCTGTGCGCGTAACTCCGGGTTACTGATCAGTTTCAGGATAGCCTCTGCCAGTTCAGCCTCAGGATCATGCTGCGAAACTAATAGTCCGGTGACGCCCTCCTCAATCGCATCTTCGGCACCGCAGTCACGCGAGCCGATAACCGGCAGCTCTGCGGCGCTGGCTTCCAGCAAGGACAGCCCGAATCCCTCAAACTTCCAGCCGATATTTTGTGACGGCAGCGCGAAGATATCTGCGCGGGCATACCACGCTTTCAACTCCTCATCGGATGCGCGGCCTACTAAATGGACGTGATTCTGTAATTTAAGGGATATGATTTTGGATTGAATCTCGCTGACATAATCCGGTTCCATGCTCAGGCTGCCAACGATGACGCAGCGTACATCGGGGATCGAGTCGCGCACTTTCCCGACTGCACACACTAATTCCATCGTGCCTTTACGGCGTTTGATCGCACCGACGCTGAGGATAGTGCGCCCGTCTTTGGGGAGGGTAGGCAGCGAGGCGAATCGTTCCGGATCAATGCCGTTGGGGATAACTGTTGTTTGGATGCTAGGCAAGGCAAGCTGCGCCTGTTCGGCGGTATAGCGGCTAACGCAAACCAGCATGCCCTTCTTCAGCGCCTCCGCGTAAATTTGACTGACCGGCGGTTTACGCATTTGGGAGGCGCGAACATAAGAGCCATGCCCGGTGATCAGCAGCGGTTTGCTGGCGGCTGTTAATGCGGCCACTGGCGCATAGGGTTCGACGGCGGAATGAATGAGATTGCAATGGCTTAAGGCGCGGCGCACAGAAGGGAGCGTCCGGAGTTGATGCGCGAGAAAATGACGCTGCATTGGCTCTAGATCGGGCAGCAGCGGGAGAATTTCGACGTTTACAATTTCCGGGATCGGACTGCTATGGGTGGTGATCACAGTCAAACGTACCCCAGATCGCGCCAATGCTTCAATTAGGCTTAGCGAGTAATGCGCCCAACCATGTTTGTGCGTGAGATCAGCCGCCAGAAAGCCGATGTGGAGCGATGTGGTATTTTTGATGGGCAAAAGCTTACCCCTTCCGATCGTGATTGAATTCTAAACGTAAGCGTTGTGAAATGCCGCGCTGAAATTCGCTGACCATACCCGTAGATTAATTGCTCTTTAAGCCAGTTCCCCTATAATGTGCAGCAATATACGAGCGGCAAAGATTGTAACTTTTGATCATTAGGAAGGATCATTATCGAGATGAAGATTCCCTTCGGCGGAAATGCCGTTGTCCTTGGCTGCGGCGCGGTCTCGCGCTGTTTCCTCCCCCTGCTGTTACGCCACTTTGAAATGGATTTCCACAAGCTAACCATCATTGATCTGATTGACGCGCGCGAGCATATTCCTGAGGTGCTGGCGGCAGGCGCGAATTATCGTCAGCTTCAAATTACCCCTGAAAACCTTGCTGAGACTCTAAATCAGCATCTTAGCGTGGGGGATTTGCTGATCGATTTGGCCTACAACATCGGCGCAGTGGACATCATTACATGGTGCCATGATCACGGGGTTTTGTATATTAACACCTCGGTTGAACTCTGGGATCCGTATCTGGATATGGAGAACAAGCCACCCACCGAAAGAACCCTGTATGTGCGGCATATGGCGCTGCGTAAATTGAAGGCCTCGTGGACAGAACTGGGGCCGACGGCGGTGGTTGAACACGGGGCTAATCCCGGCCTCGTTAGCCATTGGACGAAGGTTGCGCTGGAGGATATGAGCGCGGCAATCCTTGCAGGTACAGCAGTAGATCCACAACGACGGGCAGGGTTAGAAGGTGCAGTTTCGGCGGGCGATTATGCGGGCATCGCGCAGCTTAGCGGTGTGAAAGTGATTCATATTTCTGAGCGAGATATGCAGATTGCGAATAAGCCAAAGCAGGTTAACGAGTTTGTGAATACGTGGTCTGTTGAAGGCTTCTATGAGGAAGGCGTTGCCCCGTCAGAAATGGGGTGGGGTACGCATGAGCGCGAATTTCCCCCCGGCGCATACGTGCATTTATACGGGCCGGGCAACCAGATTTGTTTGGGACGGATGGGCATCAATACGTTCGTCAGATCATGGGTACCCACGGGCGAAATCATCGGCATGGTGGTGCGGCATGGTGAGGCATTCACGCTCAGCGATTATTTAACGGTATGGGATGGGGATCGCCCAACCTATCGCCCAACCGTGCATTATGCCTACATGCCCTGTGATGCGGCGCTGGCTTCGCTGCATGAGCTTCGGATGACGAATTACGATCCACAGCCGAAAATCCGTATTATGAATGACGAGATCATCAGCGGCGCTGATGAACTGGGGGTGCTGCTGCTAGGACATGATTTGAATGGTTGGTGGGTAGGCAGTCAGTTGGATATTCAGGAAGCGCGGCAGCTAGCGCCCGGTCAGAGCGCGACCACTTTACAGGTGGCGGCGTCCGTTTTGGGCGCGCTCACCTGGATGCTGAAAAACCCGAATCGCGGAATCTGTGTACCAGAAGAACTGCCGCATCGTGAGATTTTAGCGGTGGCTAATCCGTACCTTGGCCCGTGTCCTTCCTTGCAAACGGACTGGACGCCGCTGAAGAATCGCTATGAGGCGTTTGGGCGTTATGGCGAGTGGCATCCGCCCGAAGAGGATGTATGGCAGTTCGCCTCATTTCTAATAACATAGCTGCTATAGGGATTCGCCGTGATCAACTTCTTCCTGTAGAGTGACGATGATTGGCTGTTCGGCTGGCGCAATCGCCGCTGCCGCGATGCCCACGCCAGCCAACGCAGCCATAACAGCATCCCGTGAGCCTTCAGGTAAGGTGTCGTGAATTAAATTAGCTTCAAATTCTTTGAGCGATTCTAGCATCTCATCGTTCAGCTCACCGCTGTAAAGCAGTACCAGCGCCGCCTGCCCGGATTGAAGTTGATCCGCCAGCGATTTGATAGTTTTGTTATTGATGCCGCTGTCGCGCACAGCAGCGTAAACGCTGGCGATAGCGCCACCTGCTAAACCGCCGACCACTGCGCCGAGAGGGCCGCCGGCAATTAACCCAACGACCACGCCAACCACGCCACCGCCGAAAGCGCCTTCCCCGGCGGTAGCATCGGTGGTCTGTTCGATTTTGAGCTTATTATCGTCGGTTTTATAGGCGGCGACGGCATCCATGATCTTTACATTGTCGTCGGCTTCGTCCTGCCGCAGCAGCACCTGAAATAACTCATGGGCGCGCTCACGACTGGCAACCGTGAAGGCAACAAGGGTTTGATTTGCCATAGCTAGCTCCTAAGTCCAATAGCTTGTCTTTTTTTGAGCCTAAATATATCGTCTTAATCTGAAATAACAATTTGCCCTATGTATTCACTGGAGCATAAGATGCCTGCTGCTGAACGTGTGCGATACATTCAAACTTTGAGGGAGTTTCCGGATCGGCTGGAAGCGCTGGTGCTTCCTTTGAGCGACGTGCAGCTTGATCAGCGGGTGGCCGAAAGCGAGTGGTCACCGCGGCAGATCGTGCATCATTTGGCTGATTCGCATATGGGCGCAAACTTCCGTTTTCGACTGCCGCTGGATGAGGATAATCCGGTAGTGCCAACTTATGATCAGGAAGCGTGGGCGCGTCATTCTGATTATGCTATGCCGCTGGAGTCATCGTTATTGATTATACGGGGACTGCATCAGCGTTTTGTGGCGCTGCTAGAATCACTGACCGAGGAACAGTGGCGGCGCTTGGTACGTCATCCTGAACATGGTCAGCTTGACGTAGAAGATGTCGCCCGCCGCTACGCCAGCCATTGCGATAACCACATCCAGCAAATGAACGCCGTCGGCGCGAAGTTCGGATGGTGAGAAGATCGCTGAAGGTGGTTAGTTTTTGAGCAGCTTGCTGCGGATATCCACTACGACGGCTGCTGTGAGGGGATCATCGGTAATATCGCGAGTGGCTTTCTGACAAGCGTGTAATACCGTGCTGTGCTTACGCCCACCAAAGGCCGCGCCAATTTGCGGTAGCGATGCATTGGTCAATTCGCGGCAGAGGAACATTGCCACCTGCCGCGCTTGATTGATGGTGCTGGTGCGCCGAGGCCCGATCAAATCTTCGGTCAGTATGCCATAATGCCGCGCACTCACGTCAATCACCTGTTGAAGCGTGAGCATATAGCGTGGGCGATGAAAGCCATCAATTTCATCTGCAGCCTGTTGTACGGTAAGCACTGAACGGCTGGTTTTCGCCTGAATGACCATCTTTTTGAACACACCCTCCATTTCGCGCAGATGATTTTGCGCGCGCGCGGCGATGTATTCAGCGACGCTGAGTTCAAGGCGGATGCCGGCCTCCTGCGCCCACATTTGTAAAATGGCGATACGGGTTTCCAGTTCTGGCAAACGCATATCCATGACCAATCCGCCCTCAAAGCGCGAACGCAGGCGCGCCTCAAGATGCGTTAACTTGCCGGGATGTTCGTCCGAGGCGATTACGATCTGTTTATTGAATCGGTGCAAGACGTTGAATGTATGAAAAAATTCTTCCTGTGTACTTTCTTTGTCTTTCAAGAACTGTATATCATCAATCAGCAGGACATCTGCATTGCGATAGCGCTCGCGGAACATGGCCGTGGTTTTGCTGCGAATCGCTTCCACGAGATCGTTGGTGAAAGCTTCAGAAGGCACATAGATCGCGCGCAGGCCGCGTGCGACGCAGGCGTGGGCGATGGCTTGAACGAGATGGGTTTTGCCCACACCGACGCCGCCATAAATGAAAAAAGGATTGTAGGAAACGGCAGGGTGTTCAGCGACGGCATGCGCCGCCGCATACACCATTTCATTCGCGTTACCGGGAATGAATCGATCAAAGGTGTAGCCAGTATTCAACACGCTTTCCGGCAAGTCTTTGGCTTGAGGACGGGCAACGCGATGGCGCAGCGGGGTTGAAGTATCGCTGCTGCCGGGAATTTCTGGCGCTACCGCGGCTGTTTGCGGCGAGGGCTGCTGCTGGGCAAGCAGTTTGAAAAGTGGCATTTCGGTTTCAACTGACTTTTCAGCGCGGGGAACAGGTTTGCGTACTTCAAACCGAAGCTCAACATTGCCCCCATAGAAATCACTGACAAGACGGCGCACGTTGCGGTATAGACGCTGAGAAAGCATATCACGGGCAGTAACATTTTTAACGGCGATCACAAAGATATCGCCTTCAATGCCAATAAACGCCGTGCCACGCACCCACATTTCAAAGGTGGGGCGATCCAACTGGAGTTCTAGTTGGGCGTAAGCTGCATTCCAAGCGTCCTGGGCGTTCACGGCAACAACTTTCTTTAACGTAAGACGGTGGCGACAATAGGCTGGCACGAATAAAGCAAAATACATCTGTCAGATGCAATCACCCGTCGCTGATCACTTTATATGATTCTATTGGTCGCGTGTTTTGGCTCAGTTTGCGCGTTGTGGCGCTTATGAGAGGTTGAACTTTTTACTGAGCACTTAATGGCAGTATAGCTTATGGCCGTGTAATGAGCAATCAAGAAACCTTAAAGATTCTAAAACTTTAAGGTTGGGAAATGAACTGAAGTCTTTCGAGAATCAAACGCTTCAACAACGCTGCTGGAATTGCCCGTATAACCCAAAGAATTGTCGTTATCACAGGCTGATTGGGATAAAAGCTGCGAAATATGGCGAAAAATACACGGACTTCATAATCAATTTTGAAATCGTGAAAACCTGAATTTTTTAACATTGGGATAATTACTGATCTGTTTGATCAGTTTGTAACAGGTTTGAGGGGACAACGTTTGAAGCCGGAGAATATATCCCTAAAAATAGGCCAACTGATGGATAAGAGATAGATTGTTGGTGTCATAGACAAGGGTGTAGATCGGCTGTACAATGGCCTAAAATTTACAAACTTCATCTGGCATAGAGGACAACACTAACCATGACCGAGATTCATGACAACAATGCGAATTTCCCTCACTTAGCGGTGGATGCCAGCGCACTAGATGCCCATGATAAAGCCGATATTATTAAGGTTTCGGCAAAGTCGCGCTCGACGGCGGTTGCGGGGGCCATTGCTGCGGTTATTCGTGAACATCGCTATGCAGAAGTACAGGCTATTGGCGCTGGCGCGGTCAATCAAGCAGTGAAGGCTCTGGCGATTGCTCGTGGCTATCTTTCTGGCGATCAGATTGATATTGTTTGTATTCCTTACTTTACGGAAGTTGATATTGAGGGTCAGGAGCGGACAGCAGTTCGCTTTATTGTTGAGCCGCGTCGCTAATGGCGGGAATGGTTTTCTGCAGTTGAGCTGCTGGTATCATGCCGGTTGACTTGCACGTGCACACCAACGCTTCGGACGGCCAATATTCGCCTGAAGAAGTGATTGCACGCGCACGGTTGCAGGGACTAAGCGCGATTGCTATTACCGATCATGATACTACTGATGGTATACCCGCCGCGCAAGAAGCTGCGGCGGTTTCATTTCCCCCATTTGAACAACCACAGATTATTCCCGGCATTGAACTAAGTGCCGAAGAGACTGTATTTGATTCTGGTAAAGGGCGTGAAACAGCGGTTGATGTGCATATGCTCGGTTATTTTATAAATATCAAGGCGCCAGAATTTCAGGATGCGTTATCCCGCTTTCGTGATGATCGACTCACACGCGCGCAGGCCATTTTAAGGAAGTTGGATGCTTTAGGAATGCCGCTTGATTGGAAGCGCCTGCTGGAGATCGCGCAGGGTGGGGCTGTCGGTAGGCCGCATATCGCCCGGGCGATTGCAGAGTTGGGCTATGTGGAGAACGTGCCGCAAGCGTTTGAGCTTTATTTACGTAACGGCGGCCCCGCATACGTTGCGAGAGAACGGCTTTCACCTGAAGGCGCAGTGTCACTTATTCATCAGGCGGGCGGCGCGGCGGTGCTGGCACATCCCGGGTATATTCACGATTATTCAGACTTAGTGGCACGGCTAGTTTCTGCTGGACTGGACGGCGTCGAAATTTGGCATCCCGGTAATAATGAGCATGTTCGCGCCAATCTCAGGGCGCTCGCCCAACGTTACGGACTGATCGCAACCGGCGGAAGCGATTATCATGGTGAGGCGGTGAAACCCGCCATCCGGCTAGGATGTTTCACCGCGCCAGAGGGCGCTATAGAAGCCTTGCAAGCGCAGGCGCAGTTCTACCATTCACTTCATGACTCTCAATGAGATCGAAAAGCGGGCGGTTTAGAGCCGCCCCTACGAACGATCATCTTGTGGATCGGTGTCTTGAAATCCAGAGCTTAGAGCTGATTTGAAATTGGCCGCGAAACCTGCTTTTTTCCGGCAGCGCGTGGATGTGTTTTGTATTTAGCCCGCCGCGCATGCGGGCGCCCTTCCGGGTGTGCCCCGGTTGTTTTTAGCTCTCGCTGTACCGGAATAACCGGCACTTGATAGTATGGATTTTCGCGAACGATCAGCGTGGCGCAGTTGCCAGAACGCGGATCGCTGATGTGATCGTAGAGGATGCCGCGAATACGGAAGCCATTGCGAATTTGCATGCTTAGCGTGGGATCTTGCAGTTTGCCCTGCCAGACGCGCAGCACATATTGGGCGACTGTCAGTTCGCGGTCATGATGCAGATAGCCGGGGATGAGCGCCCCTGCAATTTCGCCGCGTAGATTGAGCTTACGAACGACTTCACGCCGCGCTTCGTACAATTTACGCCCGATACGCAACCCGCGATAGGCTGGATGGACGCTCATATCGCTTCCGTATAGCCATTCGCCAGCGGGATCATGGTTAGTCAGCCATCCATCCGCAATGGCCTCCAGGTAGGTATGCTGCGTATTCTTAAAGTCGAAAGGCGTGCGAAATGTGGAGGTTGCGGCTACTGGCGTCAACTGCCCATTTATTGGGTAGAGGGCGACGAATTGACCTTCAGGGAAAAGCTCGAGATGTTTGAGATACTTCGCTTCTGTAAAAAGTTCTTCCGGGTCAAGCGTGGGGAACACAATTCGTTGTAAGGCCGCGAGGGCAGGAACATGCTCCGGACGGGTGGTAGTTACCACAATTTTAGTCGCGTCCGGGCGGGTACTGGCAGGCTGATCAGCACGGGGTATCATGGTGTACCACCTATAAATATTGTTTTCGATTCCATGTATTCAAACAGGCCTTCAGTTGAGCATTCACGACCCATACCACTTCCTTTCATGCCGCCAAATGGCGCTTCGGGCGTAGAAGGCATCCACTCGTTCACAGCGACGATGCCATACTCCAACCCTTCGTACATTTTAATTGCGGTGTTCAAACTGCCGGTTTGAACATAGGCTGCAAGTCCATAATCAAGCGCATTCGCCTGTGTGAGGACTTCCTCTACATCACTGAACGTGAGGATGGGCATGACCGGGCCAAAGATTTCATCCCGATATATTTGCATATCGCTGTGGATATTCATTAAGACGGTGGGCGAATAAAAATATCCGTGCTCGAACGTTTGAGGGCGGTGGCCGCCTGCCAGAAGCTCTGCGCCTTCCTGCTTGGCAGTAGAAACCATCTGCTCAACCCGCTCGCGCTGGCGGGCATTGATCAGCGGGCCAGCATCAGTGTCTTCGATGAGGCCGCTGCCTAATCGCAAGTTCTGGCTGAGGGCAGCGGTACGCTCTGCAAATTCTTCAACAATCCGGCTGTGTACGAAAAAACGCTGTGGGGAAATGCAGACCTGTCCATTATTGCGATATTTGAACTGTACTGCCTGATTTGCGACTTCTTCAACATTTACATCCGGGAAAATGATCACCGGCGCATTGCCGCCCAATTCCAGAGACAGCCTAGTTACTGTTTGCGAAGCGCCATCCATGAGCAGCTTGCCGACGCGAGTGCTGCCGGTGAAACTGATTTTGCGGCAGCGGGCATCAGAGAGCATTATTTTGCCCATTGAGTCAGGATCGCCACTGATCACGTTGACCACGCCAGCAGGCGCCCCCGCTTCATGCAGCGCTTGTGCGTAAAGCATGGCTGAACGCGGCGTATATTCGCTTGGCCGCCCAACGATGGTGCATCCGGCGGCTAAAGCTGCGGCCCATGCGCGGGCGAGATTGTAAACAGGGAAATTCCATGCGGTGATGATGCCGACTACGCCGACTGGCTCATGCATCACCATAATACGGCGAGTGGCGACGCGCGCCGGCACAATGCGGCCATATGCGCGTTTGCCTTCTTCGGCGTACCATTCCAGCAGGTTTGCGCCGGTCGCCCATTCACCACGCGCCTCACGAAGCGGTTTGCCGCTTTCTTCAGTGGTGATGATTGCTAGATCATTGATTTGTGCGCGAATCCACGCTGCGGCGCGCAGCAAGATTTCAGCGCGTTCATAGGGCGTCTTGCGCGACCATGCAGGGAGCGCGTCGGCAGCGGCGTCTATTGCTGCGCGGGCATCTTCGGCATCACCGTAGGGAAGAACCCCCAGCACTTCTTCTGTTGCGGGGTTGAGAAGTTCCCATGTGCCACCCGCGAGTGCGTCTTGCCACTCGCCGCCAATGAGTTGTTTGTAGTGTGGTTGATAGTGTAAGCCCATGATCGGCCTTGCTTAAGGGCGTATTTCGATACTAAATTGCCGTATCGTAAGATCGTAACCTACTATACCCCACAGCCCCTATGGTTTGCCAACCCCCAAAACTGGCTGAGTGGGAATAAGAAAGGGGATCCGGGGCGATTTCAGGCTGCAATATGCAATATACGTGAAAATAAAAACCGCCGATGGTTAATCGGCGGTGGCTGTTGTGAGGCGGGCTTTGCGGCGCAGTTCCTGAACGGGCTGGCCGGTTTGTTCGCTGCCGTTTACCGAATTGTCGGAGCGAATGGCCTGATCGAGCCGGAACATATCGGTGCGCGAGGTCATATCGAGGCTCATCGGCGTGACCGAAACCAGCTTCTCATGAAGCACTACATAAACATCTGAATTTGGCTCTGCTTTCGAGGGGTCACCCCCGTAGTGATAGCCGATACGTCCAATATCACCCAGCGCGACACGTTCGGGACGGGTGGGCCAGTAGACACGGTGGCGGGAAATACGGGTGACTTTCCACTCTGTATCCGGAGTTGCCCCCAGTGGTATATCTATCTTCAGCACGTCCACATCATCAGGGCGGCGAGCGCCCATCATCCAGAGTCCAAAGCGACGGGCGAACTGTGCAGCGGCGCTAAAATCAACTTCCTGGCTATAGGTTAAATGGAGATCGTGGCGGGTGGTTTGCGAGATGGCTAATGATGGTATGTTCATGCTGGAAGCTTCCAACGCCGCACCGACGGTGCCGGAAATCGTGACGCCGCTGCCACAGTTTTCGCCATAGTTGATGCCCGAAACCACCAATGAGGGCAGGCGATCTGCCAGTTCGATAACACCATGCTGCACCGCTTGTGCGGGCGTGCCATCAACGGCATAAACTTGAATGTGGCTTCCACCTATTTCGCGCTCTTCAGCGTAAATACGACCTTCACTGGTAGACGGCATACTGCGGCCAGTTCCGGACTGCTGCTCACGCGGGGCGACCACCAGTACATCGGCAAAATCGGCAAATGCGGCCACTGATGCCCATAATCCGGGCGAAGCGATTCCATCGTCATTGGTGAACAGGACGAGTGGACGAGGATTTTTGGATATTTCTTGGGATGAATTTTGTTGTTTTGTCATAGCTAACAATCATAGTCGGGAATATTAAGAACTCAAGGGTCATTGAGCATGCCTTAAGTCAGCCCCCCATTTACGGGCAGGCGCCCTTCGCCAATCGAAAAGTGAGCGATGTGCGGTTATCCGACTCGTTCGCTTCTGCGATCTGGTTGTTCGGGTCAATCACCAGCGTCAAAACGTGATCTTCCTCATAGAAAGCGTTCACCGTAAAAGGCATCTCCACGCGGAAGGTTTCGCCCGCCTGTAAAATCGGGAAGCCGCCGGCAGTTGTCTCAACGACGGCACCGTCAGACTGGCGGGTATCGCTGACGCTGATTGAGCCGCTGGCGGTGGTCGCCTCTGTGCCTATGTTGGCAATATCAAAACCGATGCTAAAGGTTTCATCGCAGACCGGCTGGCTGGGCAGAAGCACCACCAACCCCGGCACCAGATTGGCGCTGGACTGCGGCGTGTTGGTGGCTAACGGCGGCAGCGTGGGCAGCGCCGGTGTATTGGTAGGCTGCGGCGGGCCAGAATCAACAGGCAGCGATGCGCTGTTTCCAGAAATCGTGATGAGCGCCGCGCTAACCCAGCCTTCGCCGCTGCCATAACGCACTTTGTACCATGTTGCGGAAGGATTTACCGCCAGCACTTCCGCTGTTTGACCGGCGGCGACAGCGCCAATAGGCGGCGCAAAAATCAAGCCCGGCCCGCTGCGAATATTGGCCGACTGGATAAATGTTGCCGTCGGTTGGGTGGATGCTGCTGTAGGCGGCAGTCGGGTTGGCGGCGCGGAAGTGCTGGTTTGCGCCGCGGTTGTTGGGGCGGCGGTCTCTGTAGTTTCAGGCATCACTTCCGCCGTAGAGTCGCCGCCATTCCCGCCCACCACCCTAAATTGAACCGACGCTGGATTGCTGGTGGCGTCATCGCCGCGAATCGCAACAATCTGCGCCGTATGCTCACCTAAGCCTTCAGCAGGCCATGCGAACTGAATGCTGAAATGAGGCAGCCCCTCAGGGTTAGGATCGCGAAGGGTTTGCAGCAGCACATCGTCTATCGAAATCTCAACACGATCTATATCGCCGCCTGCGTTGGAGATCAGCGCCTGAATGTAGACCTGAACACCCTGCATATAGGCCGCGCCATCGGCTGGAGTCACAATTTCGACCTGTGGGGGGCCTTCAATCACAGCGGTAGGCGTGGGAAGAGGCGTGAGTCGCAGCGAACACGCGCCTAACAGGATCATGAGGATAACGAGTATAGCGATGCGCTTCAGTACCAGCATCAGGGTATGGCTCCCGGCAAGTACACACAATGAGGGCTGATTTTACTGGAAATCAGCTTGAATGCACTACAACAGCATACAACGACTAGGCTCTTGTTCCCTAAAATATAAAAAACGGGCGGCTGTGATGGTCACAACCGCCCGTTTCTTAAAATTCGCAAATGTCTTATTCCGGCAGGTGGCTGACCAGCACCAGCGTGCCCGGCTCAAACAGCGTCGCGCAGGTGTAACCGGGGAATTCCGGCACCGTATAGCTGCCGATGATCTCGGCGTGGCGCGGGGTGTTGGCCGCCGACATCCAGATCAGCGGGCCGGCGCCGTCCAGGCAGAAGGTGGCGCCGCCTTCCCAGTAGGTATCGCCATTGCCGCTGCTGAGGTCAATGGCCTGCTGCACGCCGAGATTGACCACGCCCTGAATGCCGACGCTTCCGGCGCTATACATGTCATTTCCCAGCCATTGGGTCGAGTGCCCGTACTGGTACATCGTGCGTACTAGGATGGCATCGAATAGTGAAACCGGCACGCCAGTACGCACGGCGGTATTTTCCAAGAAATTGACATCTTCAGCGAAGGGCGACGGTGGCGCTTCGGGCAGCGCGCCCACGCTCAGCACGAAATACTGCACATCATTCGGATTCACGCCGTTGGCGGCGGTGACGGTGATGCCAAAAGTGCCGGAAAGCTGCGGGTAGCCAGTCAGAAAGTCGCCGGTGAGGGTGATGCCCGGCGGCAGGTTGATTATGCTGTAACTGAGCGTGGGCGTGGGGCGACCAGCGGCGCGGAAGGTGTGTGCCACAAACTCGCCTTGCCCAACATAGATCATCTCAACGCTGGTGATCACTGGCGCATCGCCGTTCACGGTGATCGCGAAGGTCTGCACAGCGTTGGGCAATATGCCGTTGCTGGCGGTTACCTCAATCGAGTAGCTGCCCGGCACCGTCGGCGTGCCTGAAAGCGTATCCCCTACCAGCGACACCCCTGAGGGCAGGTTGGCCGCGCTGTAGCTCAACACTGGCGCGGGGTTGCCGGATGCAGCGAAGGTGTGGCTGAAACTGGTGGTCGCCAGCACGCTGGCGCTGGCTGCGCTGTCAATGCTCGGCGCATCGCCGGTCACGGTCAGCGTGAAGGTCTGGGTTGCATCAGGGCTGACGCCGTTGGTCGCGGTCACGTCAATGGTATAGACGCCGGGCACAGTTGGCGTGCCGGATAGAACATCACCGACTAGCGAGACGCCAGCAGGCAAAGTGCCGGGTACATAGCTGAGCGTTGGCGTCGGATCGCCGAATGCGGCGAAGGTGTGGCTGAACGAAGTGCCGTTGACCACATTGATGCTGGCCGCGCTGGTGATGGTGGGGGCAGCGACGGTGGTGAGGGTGAGCGACCAACCGCCGCTGATGGAGCCTGAATCTGGATAACCATCATCTACTACATACAAACTCCATGCGCCGTTAGGGTTTACACCATCAAAGACATCCAGCAATGTACCATACGACCCCTGCCCAGGCCCCGGATAGAATATTGTGTCGCCACTATAAGGATCCCAATTGGTTGGGCGATAAGTGCCGGATGATAAGGAACTGCTATTTGGCAAAGAGGTGCTAGCATCGCTATCGAACGTAAAGTTTAAGTTGCTAATACTATAGCCGCCTTCGCCAGCATCTGACATGAGCATCACATTCTGCCCATTTGGCCCCACCAAAAGGATATCTATGTCGCCAGCGTAAGTATGCGATATTCCTCTGATGGTGACGTTCACGTCAGTGATCGTACCGGGGATGCCGCTGACGCTGATGGTGGATGGGTAAGGGTTGGCCGCGCCAGTGTTAGGGATGGTGATGCTCCCCGTATTAGAGAAGGTATTGGTGGCAGCGAAGGCTGGCTGCACTAACAAAACGCCAGAAATGGCCGCCATGAACAGCGCCATGCACAGCAAAGCCCAACGGTGGGATAAATGAAGGAAAGGCGGTTTCTGCATTGAACGATTCCTTTGCTGCTATATAAAGGTATTTCAGATCACTTATCACGTTAGTCGTCAGTATACCCCCGTAAAGTGTTGAGATTGCATGAACTTATATAAGATTCACAACTTTTTAAGTTTGCCGGTGGGGTAAGGGTTCATTTCGCCTGTGGGCGAAGATGGCAAGCGGCAAAGCGATCTGATCGATCACTGGCAAGAATATCCCAATATAAAAAACGGGCGGCTGTGATGGTCACAACCGCCCGTTTTTCAAAATTCGCAAACGTCTTATTCCGGCAGATGGCTGACCAGCACCAGCGTGCCCGGCTCAAACAGCGTGGCGCAGGTGTAGCCGGGGAATTCTGGCACCGTGTAGCTGCCGATGATCTCGGCGTGGCGCGGGGTGTTGGCCGCCGACATCCAGATCAGCGGGCCGGTGCCGTCGAGGCAGAAGGTGGCGCCGCCTTCCCAGTAGGTATCGCCATTACCGCTGCTGAGGTCAATAGCCTGCTGCACGCCGAGATTGACCACGCCCTGAATGCCGACGCTGCCGGCGCTGTACATGTCATTTCCCAGCCATTGGGTCGAATGCCCGTACTGGTACATCGTGCGTACCAAGATGGTATCGAACAGCGGAACTGGCACGCCGGTACGCACCGCGGTGCTTTCAAGGAAGTTGACATCTTCGGCAAAGGGCGACGGCGGCGCTTCGGGGAGCGCGCCCACGCTCAGCGCGAAATGCTGTACTGCATCCGGAGTCACGCCGTTGGTGGCGGTGACGGTGATGCCGTAAGTGCCGGAAAGTTGCGGGTAGCCAGTCAGAAGGTCGCCGGTGAGGGTGACGCCCGGCGGCAGGTTGATTGCGCTGTAGCTGAGCGCCGGCGCAGGATTACCGATAGACGTGAAGGTATGCGCCATGAAATCGCCCTGCCCAACGTATAGGGTTTCAACGCTGGTGATCACAGGCGCGCCACCGGTCACAGTCAGCGTGAAGGTCTGGGTCGCATCAGGGCTGACGCCGTTGGTGGCGGTCACGTCAATGGTATAGACGCCGGGCACGGTTGGCGTGCCGGATAGGACATCACCAACCAGCGAGACGCCTGCTGGCAAAGTGCCGGGTACATAGCTGAGTGTTGGCGTCGGGTTGCCGAATGCGGCGAAGGTGTGGCTGAACGAAGTGCCGTTGACCACGTTGAGGCTGGCGGCGCTGGTGATCACTGGGGCATCGCCTATCACATACAATGTGAAGCTCTGGGTGGCGTTGCCGGGCAGGAAGTTATCGGCAATGATGTCAAAGGTGAAACTGCCCGTCACAGCCGTGCCGGGGTCGGGCGTGCCGCTGAGGACACCGGTATTGGCATCAATGCTGACCCATGCCGGCGCGCCAGAGAGGCTGTAGGTTATCGTGGGGCTGCCGGTGGAAGTTACATTGAATGTGCCCGCCATGCCTTCAGTGAACGCGGTGTTATTGGCACTGGTGATGACCGGTACATCGCCCACATAGAGGGTGAAGCTCTGGGTCGCGTGGGGCTGAACTCCGTTCCGGGCCTGAACCCCGATGTTATAGATGCCTTCGCTTAAACCACCCTGCGAAGGCAAACTTCCCAGGATGTTGCTTCCGCCGAGCGATGGGAAACATCCAATATACCAGTAAGTGATCGAGGGCGGGGTGCAGAGCCACAGGAAAGTTGATGGATCGCCCGTTGCCGTTAGTGTATGAAATGCGCCCGATGAGCCGGGCGGGACGACGACATGATCGGCGCTGGTAATGGTGGGGGCGACGCCAGTGGTGATGGTGAGTGACCAACCGCCGCTGATGGAACCGCTATCTCCCGTAAGATCATCTACTACGTACAAACTCCAAGTGCCGTTAGGGCTTACGCCATTAAAGTCATTTAGTGAATTTCCGTATGGCCCCGCAGGCGCTGGGGCTGCGAAGGTGTCACCACTACCATAATTGGTTGGTTGGCGGGTGCATGGTGAGGCGAGACATAGCAAGAAGTTGTTTGAGGCTGCAAGTAACGCGGATTGATCAAAAGTGATAGTGAGGTTGTTGACGTCAAAACTACCGCCGGCATCAGACATCAGAATAACGCTCTGCCCGCCCGGCCCCACCAGAAGGATATCAATATCGTCAGGGAAGGTATGGGTCAAACCGTTGAGAGTTACATCTACATCAATGACGGTATCGGTGATGCCGCTGACCGTGATGGTGGAGGGGGAAGGGCTGGCCGCGCCAGAATTAGGGATGGTGATGCTCCCCGTATTGGAAAACGTGTTGGTGGCGGCAAAAGCGGGCTGCACTAGCAAAACGCCGGAGATGAGCATCACAAGCATCATCGTGAAGATCATCAATAATCGCGGACGTGAGAAATGAATCCTTTGGGCAACCTTCATCGCATAACTCCTTTGTGACAACAGAAAAATATGAATAAATTTGAGTAGATGATTAGTCGTAATCATAGCTTAATAAAGTTTCAAAATGACGACGTTGATCAAAATTTCGTTATTTTTTCAGATTTGCAATGGCGTTGAGGCGCAATGAGATGCCAATAGCGGTTTCAGGGTAGGCATGGTAAAACTGCAAGCCTATCATCAATGATGCCGAAATGAATAAGCTCAATGGCGCGAAATCTTTACGCAGAACTTCACCCAATTCCTGAACAGATAGAGGCTTCGCGCCTGTATTTGCGCGCGGTGCAGATGGGGGATGGCGCGCTGGTACGCGTGGCGGTAGAGGAATCTTTTGAGCAGCTTTCACGGTGGATGCCGTGGGCTAATCACGTTCCTACCCTGTCGGAAAGTGAAACCTTCGCCCGCGAAAGCGCCGCCCAATTTCGCTCAAAAGAAGAATTTAATTTCCTGCTGCTGCATCGGGAGGATGATCGCCATCTTGGCAATCTAGGGCTTCACAGCATCCATTGGGATGTGCCGCGCTTTGAAATTGGTTACTGGCTGCGCTCCAGCCAGCAGGGGCATGGCTATGCCACTGAAGCGGTACGAGCCATATGCAGCCTGCTGTTTCGGGAACAAAAAGCTGAGCGCATCGAAATTCGCTGCGATGATCGTAACGCCAGCAGCGCAGCGGTTGCCGAACGCGCCGGGTTTACGCTGGAAGCCACCTTACATAACCATGCGCGGGATACTGCGGGCGGCCTGCGAAACACCCGTATTTATGCCCTATTTCCGGAAGTGGTGAGCCATCATGAGCGATTTTCCTGAAAACAGCCCCCTGGCACAGCCGCTGCCGCTTGACCCGACCAGGCGAATTGAGCGTTACGCCCGCGATTTAGCGTGGGGCGCGTTAAACGGTCTATGGGATGCCGCGCCGATTAGCCTGCCACCTCCCGGTTTTAACCGCGCGCTTGATCCTAATTTCCGGGCTTATCTCAAGCAGGTTTGGGAAAATCAGTCACCACGTACAGATTTGATGGTGGCGCTTGGCTATATGACGATTTCTGTGCGTGTAGATGGCTCAACCGATTACCTACTTACTCCGGCTGCTTTTGCGTTGCTACGCGAACCTGCTGAGCCACCGCGCGTATTTATCTCTTATCGCCGCCGTGAAAGCAGCGCTTTTGGCTTGCTAGTGATTGCGCGCTTGAAACTGGTCGGTGTTTCTAACCCATTCATTGACTTCCAACTTGAGCCGGGCGTAGAGTGGAGCCGCCAGCTTGAAAATATTGTGCGCGGTTGCCGTTATTTTGTCATGCTGATCGCGCCATCTACGCTTGCCAGCGGGCATGTGCAGCAGGAATTGGCGTGGGCATTGGATAGCCCCGAATGCACTATCATTCCAGTCACGCATAATGGCTTTCAGCGTGACGAATCATTTCCTGCCGAACTGAGTGTCCGTCAAATTATCGAGGTGCATCGCGAGTCGGCAGAAGACTATGAACTTGCGATCATCAAACTGTTGAACTTGTTGGGTTATACACCATGACGTTTGAAGGAACTCCGCTGTCACAGATGCTGCCCGACGATCCCGCCGAGCGTATTACGCGCTTTGCCCGTGATCTGGCGTGGGGTGCATTGAACAAACGCTGGTCTGCGGCGCCCGCTGCTGCCCCGCTGGGCAGGGAAGGCTTCCAATGGCTGGATTTTGGACGCATGGATGCCTATCTAGCCGAAATTTGGCATGATGACCCGCCGTGGCC
This sequence comes from Anaerolineae bacterium, assembly GCA_034437295.1. Taxonomy (GTDB): domain Bacteria; phylum Chloroflexota; class Anaerolineae; order Aggregatilineales; family Phototrophicaceae; genus Flexifilum. The sequence continues at coordinate 19,073 of DAOTUZ010000162.1, forward strand.
GGAAATGCTGGTATCGTTAGGCTATCTGGCGATCACTAACCAGCGCGAATCAGGCACGATAGATTACATGCTCACACCGCGCGCCTTTGATTTACTACGCGAGCCGGTGTCGCCGCCCAATGTGTTCATTTCTTACCGCCGTGCCGAAAGCAGCGCCTTCGGATTGTTAGTGGTCGCCCGTTTGAAAGCGGTTGGCGTGGAAAACCCGTTCATTGACCTGCAAATTGACCCCGGCGCGGAATGGCGGGCGCATTTAGAGAAGATGGTGCGCGAATGCCGTTATTTCATTTTGCTGATCGGGCCGACCACGCTGGAAAGTGATTATGTGCGCGAAGAAATTGAGTGGGCGCTGCATACGCCGGGCTGCGTGATCGTGCCGGTGACGCATAATGGCTTCAAGCGGGACGCATCATTTCCAGCAGAACTGGCGGCGCGGCAGATCATTGAAGTACGCCGCGAGTCTGCTGAGGATTACGAACTAGCGGTGCTGAAACTGCTGAATTTGCTGGGGTATACACCGTAAGTTAGCGGATATTCCGCTTAGCGAACCCTGCCGGATGTACCCACATTTCTAGTATGGTTGCCTTGAGGAATAGATCTAACTGAACACGCCCAACGGTTCAGGAATGGGATCGCCATGCTCAAGCGCGCTTTCAAGCCACAGCCGTTTTGCGTCTTCTATCATTTGTTGAAGATCGTCCCATGTATCGGCTTGAGTAAAGCATCCTTGTAGTTCTTTTATGCGCGCGACATAACCACCATCATCTTCGTCAGGAATGATCTCGATAGTGTATGGCAGGTTAAGGTAGTGTTCGAGGCGATTATTCATCATCGCTTGGCACCTCGCTATCTTCAATAATCACTGTGGGAAATAGCTCGTCAATCAATTCTACTACCTGTTTTACATAAGCGGATTTTACCTGTTGACCATGTACTGGGATCACTATTCGGGAAGTTGTGTCGTCAGTTTTTCGAATGAATACATGATGACTTCCACTTACGCGGACTAATGAAAAATCAAAATACCCAAGTAAGGTTTCAACCTCTTGTTACGTGTGCCCTTTGGGGTGGTTACGAAGCTTTGCTCGTAGTTTTTCGCGTTTCGACATTCACTACTTTACTTTCATTGATACCTGATATATGAATTTTACCCCGCCCAAATGCGCTGGAACAAACCCGCGTAATCCAGTACCAGCCCATCGGCATCAACGCTGAGTCCCGCCTCAAAATTGCCCTGCTGAAACAGCCAGCGTGAAAAGTTACTTTCCTGTGCGACATAGGTATAACGCTGCTGTGTTCGCATAATTTTGAACTCTGGCAGTTGGATGTAGGCGGCGTCAATCGCTTGACTTTCGCCTAAACGCAGCCCCAAACGCCGGATGGGTAGGGTGTTGGTGGAGGGTGTGATGGTCAAATCAACATCAATGCAGCCGTCCAATTCAGGTAGGGCAGCGCCGGAAGAATCCTGCCAGCGGCCTAATCCGTTGCTTTTCAGGGCAATAGACCGCCCAATCTTTAGAATATCGGTGACGGAAACCTCGATCACCGCGCCCGATAAATCAGCAAGAATCGAATACTGTACGCGGAATGGCTCGCCTGTTTCTTCGCTTGCGCCAATCACCAGCCCGTATGCGCCAAGCTCTCTAGGGCGAAAATCCAGCAGCAAATGCTCTAAACCGGGAGAATCCAGCCGCTGCCAGAATACATGGTGCTGTCTCAATTCTTGCATCTACCCAAATCCTCGCGCATTATCGTTGCAATAGCTCAAATGTGCTAATATTAGCACAAGTCGCACAATTTTTCTATTACGCAGGAGAAGGGGAGGGTAAAGGTATGAGTGACAAATTACGTGAAGAGCTTGCCAACGCCGATATTTCGACCGACAACCTGAAGTTTTTTCTAGGCAGAGGCTGGACAGACTTACAAAGTTATCTGGATTCGTTAAGCGAGGAACAGATGACCGTTCCTAAGGACGCTGGCGGCTGGTCGGTCAAAGATCACATGGTCAATCTTGTGATGTGGGAACAGGGACTGGTGGCGCTGTTGAATGGCGGTTCACAGCAAGGGGGAATGGACATTGACGATGAGCCGTGGGCAAAAGGCACCGATGCTATCAATGCCGTGATTCAGAAACGTTATGACGATAAATCGGTGACGGAAGTGCGGCAGATGTTTCAGGAAGCGCATGATTGCTTGCTGGCAAAGATTGACACCATGACTGATGCCGACTTGATCAAGCCTTACAGCGAATATGATGCCACCTCAAATGAGGAAGACGAAATCATCGGCTGGATCGTCGGTAATTCTTTCGGGCATTATGATGAGCATATGCCGTGGATCAACGCCATTATTGATCAGTACGGGACGTAGTAGCTGCCGCAAGAAATGGATACGCGGCGATTTGCGCCGCCCCGTAAAACACCGAGATTATTCCTGACCATCATCATAACCATTCGGGTGGCTTTGATGCCAGCGCCATGCCGTCTCGATGATCCGGCGCAGATCGTCATACTGCGGCATCCAGTTGAGTTCCTCCATGATACGGGTGTTGTCGGCCACCAGAGCCGCCGCGTCGCCTGCCCGCCTGCCGCCCATTTGTAGGGGGATCGGGTGGCCGGTCACGGCGCGCGCGGCTTCGATCACTTCCATCACGGTATAGCCGCGCCCAATGCCCACGTTATAGGCATGGCTTTCGCCCCGCTGTAATGCTTCCAGCGCCAGAATATGCGCGTCGGCCAAATCTTGCACGTGAATATAATCGCGGATCGGCGTGCCGTCATGAGTGGGGTAATCATCACCGAACACGGTCACAAAATCGCGCTGTCCTAACGCCACTTGCAGCACTAAGGGGATCAGATGGGTTTCAGGGTGATGATCTTCCCCGATCACGCCGTCAGGGTGCGCGCCGCTGGCGTTGAAATAGCGTAGAGCGCAGTATTTCAGCCCGTAAATGCGATCCATCCAATATAAGATTCGTTCGGCGTGGGCTTTGGTTTCACCGTACACGCTGCCGGGAATGATCGGCTCATTTTCATCAATCGGGATGCGCCCCGGCTGGTCAAACAGATTGGCTGTAGATGAAAGGATGAAGCGCTTGACGTTATTTTCGCAAGCCGCCTCAATGATATTGGTCGCCGTTTCGATGTTATCGCGCAGGTACATGAACGGCTTTTGCATGCTTTCGCCTACTTGTATGCGTGAAGCAAAGTGCATGATGCCGTCAAAGCTGTGGCGCTTGAACACGCCGGCAATTTGCCCGCGATCCAGTAAATCTGCCTGCTCAAAAATAGCATCGGGGTGTATCGCGGCGCGATGCCCGGCGCTCAGGTTATCAATCACTACCACGGGATAGCCGCGCTCGATCAGGCGGTAGACCACATGGCTGCCGATATAACCCGCCCCGCCAGTGACCAGAATTGGTTTCAAGGGAAGACTCCTGACTTGCAAATCAAGGTGGGGCGGTAGGCCGCCCTGCAATTTCAAATCAATATACGTTGGCGATACTCAATTTCCTCAAATGCTAAGCATCGCCCGGCTCAAGCGTTTCATCTTCTTTGATAATGCCGCGCTGGTCGTCATTCAGATTCGTGACGTACATGGTGTTGGTGGAACTGATGATCTTCAGGCTGTTATCATCCAGAATTTTCATCACGTCAAACAGCAGTTTTTCCTGTATCTGCATAAATTCTTTATAATCGCGCACCAGCACGTAAAAACGAACCATGACCTCAAGCGACTGCGCGCCAATTTTACGCAAAAACACATTGATCGAGTCTTGATCAATACTCTGCTCGTTTCTAAGAATACCCCGTATCTGTGCCAGCGCCTGATTCAAATCTGCCGTGGGGGTGGTATATGGGACGCCTACCGTAATATCCACTAATCGCTTGGTGATCTGCGTGGCGTTGATGATCGCGGCATTGGCGAGCTTGCTATTTGGCACCGTAACATACGATTGATCTAGTTGGCGAATACGTGTTGAGCGCACCCCAACGCTGACGACTGTCCCTTCAACATCCGGCGTCTTGATATAGTCCCCCACCACAAACGGGCGGTCACCCACAATCGCCAGAAAAGCGAATAGATTGCCAAGCGTATCTTGCGCCGCCAGCGAAATCGCCAGCGAACCGATGCCCAATGCAGTGATCAACGACGACACTTCAAAGCCGAAAGACTGCAAGATTAGCAGCAGTCCTAGAATTACGATCAGTACTTGAACGGCGGTGCGCACGAACGGAATTAAATCCGGCTGCATGCGAACGCTGAGTAACCCTTTCGCACGAACGGCATCTGAAAGCATGAAGCTGATCACGCGGTAGACCGCGATCACGATCGCCAGCGAAACCAGAAAGCGGCTGAGGCCAAGCGTTAGCGTGCTGAAGCCGATATATTCGGGAAAGACCGCGCCGGCAATCCACAGTAGAATCGCTATCAGTAACAGATTGAAGGGCAGGCGAATCACTTCAAACAGCGGCTCTTTGTATTCTGGCACGCCCATCCGCTTTAGAATTTTCCGGAGGGTGAAACGTAGGGCGGAATAGACCAGCTTCTTGATGAGCCATAGAATCAGCAGCACCAAAAAGATCAGCAGTACTCGCGCCAGCAGGAATACCAGCGGATCAGGCAAAAAGTCTAACACCGCTCAATTTCTCCCTTATCGCCTTTGATTGGCTATGATTATTAGCGTTTCAGATAAAAGAACTCAAATGGGAAATGTCGCTATTTTAGACACCCACCCGAACGGTTAAATGAGTGAGGATCTAAGACGCTGCTTGCCCCAAACACAGATGTTATAGATGTTGATGCCCTTCGTGATCTTCGCAGCCATGCTCATCTACGAAAACCTCAGCCGGAACACCGTTTTCATAGGCAATGATACGCTTACCATAAAGCTGGGTTAGATGCTGGCGTGTAAAAACTTCTTGTGGCTGACCAAAAGCGATTACTTTGCGGCGCAGCGCCAACACTTTGCTGAACTGTTCGCGCGCGAGTTCCAGATCATGGGTGCTCAACAGCAGTGTAATGCCTTCGCCGTTCAAGCGCCGCAACACTTCCAGCAGATCGGCTTCGGCGGCAATATCTACACCACTAAACGGCTCATCTAGCAGCAGCACATCGGCTTGCTGTGCCAGCGCGCGGGCGATGAATACACGCCGCCGCTGCCCGCCGCTCAATTCCCCAACTTGGCGCTGGCTCAACTTAGCAAGACCAACGCGATCTAAAGCAGCCAGTGCTTTTGCGTTTTGCGCCCGTCCGGCGCGGCGAAACCAACCTACTTCACGCCACATACCCATCAGCACCGCGTCTAGCACGCTGATCGGAAAATTCCAGTCTACCTCTTCATTCTGGGCGACATAGCCCAACCGGCGGCGATCCCCGGCCACTGTGATTGCGCCCTGATCTGGCGTAATTAACCCCATGATCGCTTTGAGCAGCGTAGATTTACCCGCGCCGTTCGGGCCGATGATAGCGATACGATCACCGGGAGCGACATTTAGTGAAACATCTTCTAACGCCGCTCCCGCGCCATAGCTAAAGGTTACGCTACGTACAGAAATCAGAGGCGCGTGAAGAGTCTCGGCAGCGACCATTAACTTGTGACTGGCTCCATCGCCCGCCATGTGATCAACAGATCATCTATGCCCTGCTTGTAGCTGCCGAAGCGTGGCGACCAGTCTAATTCTGCTTTTGCCGCTGCGTTACCCGCCTCATAATGCAGATTCTGTAAGGCTTCATGTAGGCTGTTGAACGGGCGGCGTAAGCTGAAACGCGGCGGTTTATCTGGCGCAAGAAGTCCCTGTGCTTCACAAAAATACTGGATGAAGTCAACTGCGCTGGACGGGTGGCCGTCGGTGACGGTTAATGTTTCTTTCGCTGGGCGGGCGTGGATGGCGGCATTGATCGCCGCTGCCGCATCCGCTGCATACAGCCAGTGTGTGGGATGGGGAAAACCGGGATGCACTGATCGGCCTGCTTTGAGTGTATCAAGCAGAGTCATTAGGTCTGGTGATTCTGCGCCATAAAGCGTGCCAAAACGCAGCGCACAGGCGGGCACAGGGCTTTCCTGTACAGCATGTTCAGCCGAGCGCGCTACCTTCAAAAAAGGACGCGCTTCTTCAGCACCTTCTCCGACGTGGGCATCGGCAAAGGCGTAGCTGGTGTGTACCAGATATTCGACTCCCGCGTCCTCAGCAGCTTCCAGCAACGCCTGTGTCGCCTCTGCGATCTGTAAATCCCACTCGGCATCAATTTGCGGTGGATGATTAGGCACCTGTGGCTCAAGATTGACCACGATCTTCGCGTTTGTGCCGGTAATGGCGCTGCGAATTTCGCCTGCACGGTATAGGTCAGGGTAGGCGGGCATAGCGCCTAGGCTGCGCACAGCGTCGGCTTGCCTTGAATTATTGACGACACCGGTTACTTGATAGCCCTGCGCCGTAAGCAAACGAGTGAGCGCCTGCCCCGCTGGAGTGATGACGCCGGTGATGAAAACGGTAAGTGATTCGGGGGTTATTATTTCGTCGGTCATTTGCCGGGCGCTTTCTGATTTTACCGAGTGGATATTTACCGTAGATTATGCCATTTGCGGGGGTTGTATTCAAGTTGGGGTGGCGTTGAACACCTTTTTCATTCCAGCCCTAAAGTCAGGCTACAATGAAGGTATGGATGCAATTTACGGCAAAATACATTGAGTATCTCTAATGAACAAAAATAAGCCCACGCTCGATCCGATTGCGGAACTACGCAATCTTGCCAATAAATGGACGCTTTTAGCCCGTGACTATGCCCGCGACGCCAAAAATGGTGATGCTGCCGATCCGCGCACCCCTTATCACCGGGGGCTGGCAGAAGGCTATTACAAATCGGCGCTGGAACTGGCGGAATTGATCAAACAGCTTCCTGAAACTAGTATCGCTAGTATCGCCGGCGTTCCAAATGCTGCCGCACCAGCTAGTAGCAGCGCACCGCAGCGCGCAGCGCCGCCCCCCCCACCGCAGGCGCCGCCTCCTGAGTATCTGAATTTGCAAGTTAGCGAAGTGTTAAATATTCTGAGTTATGCTGGCACTAACCCGCGTGACGTGACGCCGAATAAAGGTGCAGGCACTTATACCGCAGTTTTTTCACGCTGGGAAAACCTGATGCCCCACGAACGCATCGAAATGATCAAGGCCGCTGATCTTCGCCTTGTGGTAGTCAGCAGCGGTAAAACCCGCGATGCTGGAGATCCTTATATCGAGATCGCGTTTAAGGAATTATAGTTTTTAGAACAGCATCTGGCCTCTGCTGAGTAGAGAAGCCATGATCTGCCGGTCAGCCTTGCCAAAAGCATAGCGATCCAGATCGTTTGGCATCACCCATGCCCAATCTGCCACGCCTAAAGCTTCCGGTTCGCCGCTGTTCTCATGATAGCGGCAGTTGAAAGCGTGCAGCGTGATTTTGAAATGGGTGAAAGCATGTTTGACCACCGCGAATAGCTCACCTACTTCAACCTCAATGTTTAGTTCTTCGTGCAGCTCACGACGTAAACAGGCTTGCAGCGTCTCGCCCGATTCCTGTTTGCCGCCAGGGAATTCCCACAGCCCGCCCAACAGGCCGTTTAGCGGGCGCTGCGCGATCAATAACTCGCCGCCATCGTTCCAGATTAGCCCCGCCGTAACCTGATAGTGCGGCGTTTCTGGCTTCTTCGCTTTGACCGGGCGGCTTTCCTGAACGCCCCGCGCATAAGCAGCACAGTGTTTCTGAACCGGACAATCTTCGCAAAGCGGCGCGCGCGGCTTGCAAATCAGGCGGCCTAAATCCATTAGCGCCTGATTGTAGTCACCGGGGCGTTCTTCAGGCAGTAGATCAGCCGCTATCTGCCACAACTTAGCCTGTGCTGCGGGCAGCGAGACATCATCGGGAATGTTAAACAAGCGTGCATACACCCGGATCACGTTGCCATCCAATACCGGGGCAGGGATGCCATAGGCGATGCTGGCAATTGCCCCCGCCGTATAGCGTCCGATTCCCGGCAGGCTGAGTAATTCTGTGACCGTCTGCGGAAATTGACCACCAAATCTCTCAACCACCTGTATGGCTGCGCGATGCAAGTTGCGCGCGCGGCTGTAATAACCCAGTCCTTCCCATAGTTTCAGCACATCATCCAGCGGGGCGGCAGCTAAATTTTGAACCGCTGGATAGGCTGCAAGAAAGCGCGCATAGTACGGCTTGACCGTCTCCACTTGCGTTTGCTGAAGCATGATTTCAGACAGCCACACGTGGTAAGCGCGTTCTGGCAGCGGCTCGCTGTCCCGTACGCGCCATGGCAAAGACACCGCCTGCGCGTCATACCATCTCAGCAAATCGCCTGCTAAAGATAAAGCCATATCCCGCCTGAGTTCTTCTAACGCCTGCCAGTATTGTACCTTCTCATATTCATGACTTGCTGAACGCGAAAAGAATCTCTGTTCACAGGGCAGCCGGATGGCTTCAGCCTTTGACGACAAACTCCCCCGCAATACAGGGAGGCGATAGACTCGTTTACCTGCGCTATAATCTTCAAGTGGGGGAGCCTCATTGAAGATCGGGGGTTGGGTATGCAGTTCATCAGGCAAATATTTGAAGGTGATGATTCGGAACTGCGCCCTTTCACCATTCAGTTCCCAGATGGGCAAACCGCTGTTGCTGTGAATGTGCCGCTTTCGCAATCACCAGAGTCGGTCATCGCGGCGCTGAGGTTAATACCACCGCAGCCGGTGTTGGTGATCATGGGTGGCGCGGGGCTGATGGAACGCACCGGTTTAGAAACTCTGCGCGCTGCGGTTGAAGGTGGGCTGGTACGATTTGCGCAGGAAAGAGGGGTTGCTATCGTTGACGGCGGGACCTCTGCCGGTGTGATGAAGATAATTGGTGAATCCCGCGCCAAACAAAAATATTCGTTCCCACTGATCGGCGTGGCTCCACTCAAGATGATCGCTTACCCCGGCTTCGATAATCCGGATAAACAGACTGAATTGGATGAACATCATAGCCATTTTGTGCTGACCGGCGGCGACGCTTTTGGCGATGAATCCAATATGCTGGCAGGGGTTGGCTGGGCGCTTTCTGGCGAGGGGCAGCAGCGAGTATTAGGCGTGATTATCAATGGTGGCGAGATTGTGAAACAGGAAGCGCACGCCCGCGCTGCTGGCCCGCTGCATATCCCCCTGCTGGCTCTGGAAGGCAGCGGGCGCTATGCCGATGAACTTGCTGCCGCGCATAAGGCACAGGCGGCGGATGAAATTACGGCGGAAACCCTGCTTAAAGGCGATCTTCATTTCGTAGCACTAAGCGCGGGAAGTGGAAATTTGTATGACTGGTTGGAAAGTTTCTTCCGTTTCTAAGCACTTTCGCGCATAATAGCATGATTGCCATTTTTACGTTCAATTACGAAAACTTACCCTCTTGAACACAGATAAGACTGCTAACCCCATGCTCAAAGCTGTCCTCTTTGACCTCGATAACACCCTGCTAGATTGGAGTGGTTTCATCCGTGAAACGTGGGAAACTTCCGAAGCGAAGCGCCTGCGCCGGGTGATGGATTATTTCCATGGTGAGGGCGCAACCCAGACTGATGAAGCTGCGTTCTTAGCAGAATATCAGCAGCGCACTCACCTTGCATGGCAGCAAGCATTTGTGAATTTGCACGCGCCAAACGTAGGCCGCGTACTCGTGGAAGCCGCGGCTGCCGCTGGCGTTCCTTCACGGCTGCTAAACCCCCGCCGCTGCCTTGAAGCCTATGACTGGGGCGCGGTAGATGGCACGGTCATTTTCCCGGAAGTGCCAGAGGTTTTGACTGCATTAAATAAAGCAGGTATCCGTATCGGTATCGTCACGAATGCCTATCAGCCGATGTGGATGCGCGATATTGAGATTGACGCTTTTGGCCTTCTCGATTTCTTCCCAACCTGCCGAATCTCGGCGGCTGATGTTGGTTATCTGAAACCGCACCCTGAAATCTTCAGGGCGGCGCTGGAATGTGTTAGCGCTCGCCCTGAAGAGACAGTATTTGTGGGCGATGATCTGGAAGCTGATATTGCTGGGGCGCAGGCGGCAGGTATGCATGCAGTATTGAGAACTTCGTCTCGGCAGGGTAACCCGAATGCTGGGGCAACTCCCGATGGCGTGATCCAGTCGCTGCATGATTTACTGCTTCTGCTGGACACATGGTTCGCCGGTTGGCGGAGCGAAACTACTTGAATACCCGGCGAACGATTATCTTGATACAATCGTTCTCACCTAACTGATAGAAAATCCTCTCTATCGGGGGGGTAGGGTGGAAGTTTTCACGCCTATTAGGTAGATTTCCTTTTATGCTTTCATCGGCTGCTTCATTTGACCAGAATCTGATTCTGACGGGCTATTTAGGCCCGTTACAGCTTCCGACTGCCCGGCGCACCGCGGAAGCCCTGCATATGCGCTTTGTGGACTTTGAATCGCGATTGGAAGATCACAGCGGGATGCCGGGCGAGGAAGTGCGCGCGCTGTATGGTGAATCACGCCTGAAAACGTTGGAAGATGAACTGCTGTCAGAGATTGCCCTTTATCGTGGCGCCTTGATCGCCATTGGCGGGGAAACGTTGGTGCGCGGCGCCTATAACCTACTGCATACTACCGGGCCAGTAATTTGCACTGTGGCTTCGGTGGATGCGGTGCTTCAGCGCCTGCATTTAGCGTTAGGCGCGCGCTTTCACGATCCCCGTGAGCGTGATCTTGCGCTGGGCAAAGTGCGCCGCGAATGGAGTATCCGCAAAAACCCCGATGTGCGAATCGTAGATACGTCATATATGAACGACACGCAAATGGTGGAAGCCATTATTGCGTGCTGGCGCGAAGCTGCCACCGTTATTGACTGGCGCGGGGTGTAAGCCGCTATTCGAGCAGTTTTGCTTTCAGCTTTTCAATCGTCGCGGCATCTACCCCCGCTTTTAGAAGATATGCCTCGCCGCTCCCATAGTTTTCGCGTAAATAGCGCAGCGATTGGCGCATAGATTCTGGGTCACTGATCAGTAACCCAGAGATATCTTCCGGCAAAATACCCAGCTTCTTCAGCGGAGCTAACTGGCTTACAGCATCGTTATAGTACACATCATAACTGCGATTACTTAATGAATAATCGGCCACGATGGTTTCATCTGGCACACCCAATGCTGAAAGCAGCAGCGCCACACCAACGCCAGTGCGATCTTTGCCCGCTGTGCAGTGAATCACCGCAGCGCCATCTTCCAGCACAATTTTCTTGAAGATGCTGGCGTAAGTGTGTGCCTCAGCATCAATCAGGTGTTTGGTGTAACTTTGCACCACAAAGTCATTCAACCGGTCAATATTCCGCATCAATGCGAACACTCGCTTGATCGGGTTGCTTCCGGCTTGAATCGGTGTGCGCTGATAGCGAGCGCCCGGCGGCAGACGTCCCGGTTGTTTTGCCGCTTCTTCATCCAAGCGTAAATCATAAATATGCTTTACGCCTAATTCACGCAAAATTTGCAAATCATCGTCGGTCAGCGCGTCTAATGTGCCGGAACGGTAAATGATGCCGCGTTTAACCAGTTTGCCGCCTAAAGTTTTATAACCGCCAATATCGCGGAAGTTAACGCCACCCTGAAGGGTTATCGTGCCATCGAATTCGCGTTCTGGAATAATAATCAACGTTTTCGGGTCAGGGTGGGGCTTTTCGCGCCCACGAATGCGCCTGCCGCGATAGATGAACGCCAGCGGTATGCCTACTGCCGCCGCGCTTAGTTTGGTCAGCCGTTCCCGCCAACGGTGTTTTTGTGTCATGGAATTTATACGCCCATCTTTTTTTGCAGCGTTTACCTTAGCGCATGTATCCTAGATGGGCAATTATTATCGTTTCTATTCTCTCTGAGTTTTAGATAGACAGCGCCTTTAATACCCTAAAATTGAACCGCCCCTACACGATCTGCCGCTGCAACCCCTATAATGTGCTGACTTCTCAACTCGTGATTTCACAACCGACTGGTTTCAAATTATGGCAATGCTTGACAAGTTGGCGGCGATTGAAGCCCGCTATGATGAACTAGAACAACTGCTTAGTGATCCCGCTGTGATGTCTGATTACAGCAAGATTGCCGAATACAGCAAAGAGCGTTCCTCTCTGCAAGAGATCGTTGAGACTTATCGTAGTTTTGCCCTGCAAGCAGACCAACTGGCACAGGCGCAAGAACTGCTGGACTCTGAAAGTGACCCTGAAATTCGAGAGATGGCGCAGGAAGATCTTGAAACCCTGACCGCCGCCACCGCCGAATTGGAAGAGCGGTTGCGCCTGCTGCTGCTGCCTAAAGATGCGCGTGATGACAAGAATGTGATCATGGAAATTCGCGCGGGAACTGGCGGTGATGAGTCTGGGCTATTTGCTGCCGATTTGTTCCGCATGTACAGCTATTACGCCTCGCAGTACAACTGGAAAATTGAGGTGATCGATCAGAGCGAAACCGGCATTGGGGGTTTCAAAGAAATTAAATTTGAGGTCAAAGGTGAAGGCGCCTTCAGCCGCCTAAAATTTGAGAGTGGTGTACACCGCGTTCAGCGCGTACCCGAAACTGAAAGTCAGGGGCGCGTACATACCAGCACCGTGACCGTCGCTGTTCTTGCGCAGATGGACGAAGTAGACGTACAGCTAGACATGAGTGATGTGCGCGTGGATGTGTATCGCAGCGGCGGCGCGGGCGGTCAATCGGTGAATACGACTGACAGCGCGGTGCGTATGACTCATATACCATCGGGCATTGTGGTGGCGGTGCAGGACGAGCGCAGTCAGCTTCAAAATCGCCTGCGCGCCAAGCAAATTCTAATTGCGCGTCTCTACGAGATGGAGATAGAACGCCAGCGCAGCGCGCAGGAAAGCGAGCGCCGTACACAGGTGGGTACTGGTGAACGTTCCGAGAAGATACGTACCTATAACTACCCGCAAAACCGTGTGACCGACCATCGTATCAATATGACCAGCTATAACCTACCGGCAATTATGGAAGGGGATCTCGATTCGTTTATTAACGAATTGATCGCGCAGGATCAGGCCGAAAAGTTGGCGGGTGGCAGTGTAGAGTAAACCGGATTTCATCTTTCGGGTAAGCATTCATGCTGCTTATGTCGTCATCAGGCGCTGACCTGCGGTACAATGCGAAGTGTAAATGACCGGCTTTCATCAATTTGAGAATGACTATGGCATTCGACTTCGAGGCGCTCGTCGGCCATCTTAATGTAATCAATGGTCGCGCAGTTAGCAGCACACCGCCCGGCGCTCTGGTAGAAGTTGCGCCACGAAAGGCGGCGCGGGGGCGTGAAACTGATACCTTCTTCGGGCTGGTACTGCCGTCTGGCGATTCTATCGCCCCGGCCGCATTCTATGAGCAAATGGTGACCTTGTGTGCTGAACGCTATTTCAACAGCGCGGGCAGTGTCACCAATGGCTTACGCGCAGCCTTCTCTCATCTGAACGAAAATCTGTTCGATCATAACCAGCGCGATCCGCATCACTACGAGGCGACGATCCTCTGCGGGGTACTGCGCGGGTCAGATTTGTATGTTGCGCGCATTGGCGCGGGCGTGGCTTTGTTTTGGCAGGATGATGCAGTGCAGCCGTTCCCAATTGATTTCAGCAACGATGAGCAGCTATATGGTACGCCGCTGGGCGTGCAAATGTCGCCAGATATGCGCATGGCGATGTATACCGTCAAGAATGGCACACGCCTGCTGCTGGCTGACGCTGCGCTGGCGGATCTGGATTACCATGCAGTTTGCGGCTCGATGGGGCGGGATGATATTGGCGAAATGCTGATCGGCTTAAAAGAACTGGCCGCGGCGACGTTGACAGCGCTGGCGGTTGAATTTGTGCCGCCAGAAGTGGCTTCCTCTGCGGCGACACGTGAAGGCGAAAGCACTCGTGATGAAATTACGGGGCCAGCGCCAGAGACGCCGTTAACAGGAAAACCTCAATCTATCGCTGGCGGCCCTCGTTTAAGCGATACTCGCGGCGACAGTGTAAAGCGCGCTGCTGGCAGTGCGGCCTTAGCAACTGCGGCGGTAGTTGATGGCGTAAACAGCGCTGTTGATAAAGTACTGCCAGAGCCGAAAGATGCAGCGAAAACCCGAACCAGCCCCTGGATGGCGGCGTTGGCGCTGTTGATTCCGGTGTTGGTCGTCGTCGTGGTCATCATGTTCTGGGTCAGCGGCACCGGTCAAAGCGAATTTGATAAATGCGTGGCCGACGCCTACCAAGCCGCTAATCTCGCTCGCGGCATCGCCTCAAATGACGTGCGCGGCACCGTTGCGGCATGGGGCGCAACGCAGGCCGTCATCGAAAGCTGCGAAACCATGAAAGCTGGCGATCCGCAGTTGGCGGCGCTGCGCCAGGAAGCGCAGCAGGTCACTGATGCACTGGTCGGCATTGATCGCCGCCAAACCACTGTCGTAGATGCGCTGCCTAGCGCTGTACTCACTCGCGCAGTTTTGCAGGGTGAAGATCTGTATGTTCTGGATGATGGCAATGACATCGTATATCGGCTAACGTTGAATCCCAATGGCCTTTCGGTGGCTTCCGGCACCCGTCAGGCAATTAATGCCATGCGCCGTGGCGGCACCGTCAACCAGTTTGCGGTGAGTGATATTCTGGATATTGCATGGGCAGATGATGATGCAGGCTTGCAGCAGGGCAGTGTGATCACCGCGTTAGATAGTAATGGCGTATTAATTAACTGTCCGCCTCGCTTCACCCAACAATGCAGCGCCCAACGGCTGAATACCAGCACCTGGGTTAGCCCGATTGCGATGCAATTCTGGCAGGGGCGGTTATATGTACTGGATCCTGACTCCAATCAGATATGGCGTTACGATCCGTCAGGCGGCGCATACCCCAACGCGCCACAAGAATATTTTGTGGGTGAAGGCCGCCCCGATATTCGTCAGGCGGTAGATTTTGCCATTGATACGCCCGGCTCAATCTACGTACTGCTGAATGATGGCTCTCTGCTGAAATACACCAGCGGCCAGCGCGTCGGCTTTGCTTTCTCCAATTTCCCTGAAGGGCAAACCCTATCGGGAGTGGAGAGTTTGTTCTTGAATACCGATCCCACTGACCAGATGATGTATATCGTGGCAGGAGGCGTTAACACCATTTACCAGACCACGCACGCAGGCACCCGAGCTTCCAGCTTCCGTTCTCTTGATGACAGCCAGTTTGATGCGCTAATGGATGTAGCGGTCAATTCCAACAAAGATCTGATTTATGCCCTATCTGGCACCACTATCTTTGCTTTCGAGCGTCAGCAGTAGATTCCCGATTCCAGATTGGTAGGGGAAATAGCCGCGTAGGCCCTCACCCGCTGCATTTCGCGTAACGCCCTTAGGGTGAAGGTTGTTCATCTGGCCTTACTGGTTATTGATTTCCTGATCTTTGCAGGCAAAATTCAGCTGCGTTGCGTTGCTTACGGAGGTTGCAGGCTGATGACATTTTTACCACCAATGCCCGATTATCATCGCGGCCATAATGCTATCAAGTGGAATTTGTACCCTCCGGACGTGCTGCCGCTGTGGGTGGCCGATACCGACTTCCTTTCACCCAGAGTCGTACAGGAAGCAATCCAGCGGCGCGCAGAACATTGCAGCTTTGGTTATCAGCGTGATACCCCTGAACTATTAGAGGTGATCGCCGCTCGTATGCGTGAGCGGCATGGGATTTCCGCTGAACCAGAACACATCCTGATAACTCCGAATCTGGTTTCAGCAATCGGCATTTGCACGCAAATTGCCGGCCCGCCCGGCACCGGAATCTTCCTCACCACGCCGATTTATTACCCATTTTTGAGTTCAATCAAGTTACACAATCAAGTATTGGTCAATGCGCCGCTAGTTTCATCAGTTGAGAACGGCGTGATCTACTACGAGATGGATTTCGATGCCATCGAAGCGGCTATCACCCCGGAAACGCGCATGTGGATATTCTGCAATCCGCATAACCCGTCTGGCCGCAGCTTCACTCGCGCTGAACTAGAGCGCGTGGCCGAAATTGTGTTTAAGCACAACCTGATTATCGTCTCTGATGAGATCCACGCCGATCTGCGCTACAGCGGCGAAGATCATATTTCTATCGCCAGCCTAAGCCCTGAGCTTGCCGCTCAAACCATCACCCTGAATGCTCCCAGCAAGACCTTCAATATTCCCGGTCTAGGCTTGGGCTATGCGGTGATCACCGATGAGTCGCTGCGCAAACGCTTTCAGGAAAAGGTGTGGGCAGCCGGATTAGGCAGCAATAATTTTGGTATCGTTGGCGCTTACGCCGCCTACACCGAAGGCCAGCCCTACCTCGATGAAATTTTGCCTTACTTGCAGGAAAACCGCGATCTTGTGGGAGATTATCTGGGCGAGCATTTGCCAGAAGTGAGCTACACTATCCCGGAGGCTACCTATTTGAGCTGGTTGGACTGCCGAGACCTAAACTTGCCAGTTTCGCCGGCACATTTCTTCCTGAACAAGGCCAAAGTTGCGCTCAACGACGGCGCGATGTTTGGCGAAGGCGGCGAAGGTTTTGTGCGCCTGAATTACGCCTGCACCCGTGACACCCTGATCGCCGCCCTTGACCGGATGCGCGATGCCGTGCGCGCGCGCTAAAAATCATGCGTTTTGGTGAGGGCGATCTGCTAGATCGCCCCCACCAGCAGCACCGCAAAATCGCCCGTCGTATTCCCGCCAAAACTGCTGAAGATCAGCCTATGCCAATCTATTTCACCTGCGGGTATAGCCACGCCAGCATCGAATCGATCCCCTAGCGCCGTTTCCCCATTACTCAGAATCACGCCCACTTGTTCCGCCGTTGGAATCGTCTCACACCGACGCCCGCCGGCATCATCGCAGGTCGCTAAAAGCGTGCTGGTTTCATCATCACCCAGCGAAAGATAAGGATCAAGCCGGCTGTTCGCGCCGGTGCCGATCATATAGATCAGTAGATCGTTTTGCTGTGCGGGCAGCGGCCCTTGGCGCACGCGCCACGTCACCTGATCATCGCGCGCTTCCAGAACATTGCCGCTGAAGAACGCCAGATAGCGCCCCTCTGCCGGTTGAATTGCCCCCAGCGTCAGCGTCACATTGCCAAGCGGCGATGAAGCGTTGATGCTGAACAAAGAGGCTTGCGCCAGCGTCTCCGCGCTGATGCTGATCACATCCCCATTTGGCAGCAGCGCTTGATCGCCCGCCGCGCGCCCAGAATCATCCCAGCACAGATCAATCCCCGCGCTTGGCGCTTGTAGACGAATCACCGGATGCACCCCGCTTTCGCCATATACGAACGCCCTTAAATCGCTGCTTGCCCCTTCTTCATGCTGAAACTGCACGCCCGCCAAGACCGCCGCTTCCTGTCCATTACACTGAAATGTCACCGATAAAGCATTGGTATCATTCGGGTCATTAAGCAGTTGTAGCGTCAGCCGGTAACTGCCTGCGGAATTGTCCATCGCCCCTGTAACCAATCGCAGGCTGCCATTGGCCGGAACGGTGAACGCGATCACCGCTAAGTTGGGCGAGTTGGTCACGCCGCTGCCCGGCTGATCAGATCGGGCGATCATATCTCCGCTGGCATCCATCACCCCCAATCGGGGGATGAGGCCGCCTTCGGTGAGCATTTGCGCTCGCATCACCTGCCCCGCCGCGGCCTGAAATTCCCACCATGCCGCGGGTATTTCCGGCGTGAGCGTGCCTGTTACCGTGCTGTCGATCTGAATGATGCTCGGCGGAATTGGCGTCCCTTGCGCATAGCCGCGATCTGCCACCGTCAGAATTACGGCTGTCAAAAATAGGCTGAACACCCTGAGTATCATCCGTTAATCGTCGCTCTCAGGGGCATCCTGTTCTAACCCCCGCGCCAGCAAATCAGCGATATGCATCACCCTACGGGGGCTGTTTGCGCGGCTCAGGCCACCGTTCATTTGCGTCAAACAGCTTGCATCGCCGGTGATGATCGTATCCGCATCTGCCGCGTTGATATTCTGTACCTTATCCTTCAGCATCGCGCCGCTAATTTCCGGCATCTTCACCGAAAAAAGGCCGCCAAAGCCGCAGCATTGATCCGCACCCTGCAAATCTGTCACCGTCACGCCGTCAATGTGCGCGGCCAACGTCTGCGCTTGTTCGCCTAAGCCCATCAAGCGATAGCCATGGCAAGCGTGGTGAAAAGCAACTTTCGTAGGTGGTATGCTCAGCCCCAGATCAGTCAGGCCTAACCCATCCACCAGATATTCGGTGAACTCCCACGTAATTTCAGAAGCCCATAACGCCTTTTCACGCCAAACCGCATCATCTTTGAACAATTCAGGGTAATAATGCCGCACCATTGAAGCGCAGCTTCCTGAAGGGCAAACGATCACCTGCGCGCCCTCAAAAGCCTTGAGAAATTGGATCGCTACCTGTTTGGCATCATCGTGAAAGCCGCTGTTAAACGCAGGCTGCCCGCAGCAGGTCTGGTTCATCGGAAAATTAATATCTATACCTAAATGCTCTAGAATTTTGACCACCGAAACGCCGGTCTGTGGGTAGATCATATCTAGAATACAGGTCACGAATAGCGAAACTGGCTTGTGGCGCGGGGAAGGGCGCAGGTCTTCAGAAGGCATCGCTCATCCTAAAACGGGTCTATATGGACTGTATATTTCCGCAAAAATTCTTTGTCAAACCGATTATAACGCGAACACTAAGACCATACTGCGAACCATCACTTGATCTGACAGCATCATGCCCTATGATTTACAGTCGCATTTCAAAATCTAGACGTTATTTCACACCGATAGCAAAAAAAGACTTGGGATCTTGGCATTATGACCGATTACGCAATTCGCACAGCCCGGCCCGACGAAACTAGCATCATCGTTCACCACCGCAGCGCCATGTTTATAGAGATGGGCGTTGATCCTACGCTGGTCAAGGACTCAGAGGCGCTGACGTATGAATGGGTAAAATCGCGCATCGAAACTGGCATTTATACCGGTTTCTTTGTAGTCACCGCCGATGATATGCCGGTGGCCGGCGCCGGGCTTTCGTGGTTAGACTGGATTCCTGGCCCTGGCGTGCCTCAGATGCGGCGTGGCTATATCCTGAATGTATACACCGAACCGGAACATCGCCATCACGGGTTAGCCAATCTGCTTGTGCAGCGCTGTGTCGATTTTTGCCGTGAAAATGGCGTCAGCACCGTATCCCTGCATGCCAGCGATATGGGGCGGCCTATCTACGAGAAATTAGGCTTTTCAACGACTAACGAAATGCGGATTCGCCTAAAATTATAGGTGAACCGATGGAGGATCGATGACCGATTACACCCTTCGCCAGATGGCCGCCGACGATTTTGAGCTGATCGTCGCGCATCGCCGCGCAATTTTCATCGCCAATGATCTCAGCACGCCCGAAGAAATCGAGATCGCGATGAGTCATTTTCGTGATTGGCTGTTAGAACACCTGACTAGCGAAACCTACACCGGTTGGTTCGCGCTCAATGAAGCTGGCGAAGTGGCCGCCGGCGCAGGTGTTTGGTTTGTAGATTGGCCGCCAACATCCATCTCGCCGCAGCGCGGCCGTGGCTACGTCACCAATGTTTATACTGAACCAGCCTATCGCAAACAGGGACTGGCCGCGTGGTTAGTGAGCCAGTGTATCGAAGAGTGCCGGCGCAGGGGCTATGATTTCGTGATGCTGCATACCAGCGTGCAGGGGCGCCCGTTGTATGAGGAACTCGGTTTCAAGCCTGCAACTAGCGAAATGCGCTTAGTCCTAGCTAAAACAGGTGAGGCCGATTAGCTCACAGTCCCTAATTCAGCCAGATCGAACGCAGTAATTTTGTGCGGGTAATCCTGCTCACAGATCAGGTCTGCCGCATACAGTATTTGATCTTCTGATTGCAGCAGCGTTAGCGTGTGATGCTTTTCAGCTATTACTACCTGCCGCACTCGCAGACGGCCGTGTTCAGAAGCGATCACTTTCAGCGCCGCTAAACGCACCGCCGCCAGTTCGCTTTCTAGCGCCGCCTCTGTGTAATGCTCTTTAATATAAGCCCGCAAGCGATCAAATTTGCCGCTGTTGAAGTAAGTTAGCATCGCAATCAGGCGCAGGCCAGCCTGACTGGATGCCAGTAGTTGTTGATCAGTCATGATGCCTCACGGTGAAAGTGGGCTGCGGTTCAAATCTTCGGTGATATGCAGCGTGCCTACCGAAACACTTTCCGGCGCATAGCTACCCAACCAGATGTTGTACACGCCCGGCGGCGCGGCGGCAATATCCACAGTTGGATTTTGCGTCGTGAACGAATCATCGTTGCAGCGTATCACCCCATCCGGCGCTAACACCGCCATCGTCGCATCGCCATCGCCCGTGAAGAAGAATCGCAGCGTGCTGAAGCCCCCTGACCAAATTATCCGATAATCTGGCTGTGCCGACATAAACCCAACGCAGTCACCACCCAACGCCGAAGCATCAATATCCCCGCCGGCAATACCCTGCACCGTATGCGGTACCGCCGCTGAAATCAGCGAGGTTTCGCCGTAATTTGTCGCTGCGTAAGGGTTGAACACGGCGGCGGCAAATGCCTGCCCGCCCGCGGGCGTGGGCAGCGCATTATTAAAAACTGGCGGTGTGGTTGGCAGCACCACCACCATTGGATCGCGGGTTGGTGTCGGGAATGCGCCGGGCGCAAATGCCGACAGCCCTACCAGCCCCGAAGCTTGCAGCGGGTTGTTCACATCTGCCTGCCCGCGGGTCAAATACAACGTTCCCTGTACTGGCGTAGTGCCGTCGTAAGTACCCACCCACACACTGGCGAGGCCAGTAGCCGCGCTGCCCACAATATCTACTTGCGGGTTCAAATTTTGCTGTACATCATCCCCACAGTACCACCGCCCATCGGGCATCCGCACCACCATCACCGGGTCTACCTGCGGATTGTCAGCCACGAAAAAGGCTCGTAAGTAGGGAAATGCCAGTGGCAGCGTTACGCTAATTGTTGGCGCGGCGCTCACCACCCCTTCGCACAGCCCTTGCACATCAGGATTCAACACTTCCAGATCTACAGAATCTAACGGTGTGGATAGCTCTTGTACCGGTACGGCCATTGGATCGGGTGCGCTGGCATCAAAAATTACCGCTTGGCCTATCGCATTCGGGCTGAGGCCGTTGACGATTGAAAGTGACTGCGTTTCCGCTTGAACTAGCGTCTCTGGTGTGGTGGTTAGTTCGGTGATGTACAGCAGCCCCGGCGCCGCTTCGCCGGGGGCATCCTCATGGGCGACCCAGATCGTATAGCTTCCCGGCATTGGGTTGATGAATTCCACCGAAGGCCGCGTGAATCCGGGTGCAAAATCGCGGTTACAGAGGTACCGGCCATCCGGTGCGCGTACAATCAGCGCCGCGTCCGACTCGCTACCATTTTGCGATGCAGGGATGAAGTGGATGCGCAGGCGCGTAGACTGCCCCGCCCAATGCACCTCAAAATCGGGAGCACTTTCCGTAAACCCGGCGCAGGAACTCAACGCCGGCGATTCGCCATCCAGCGCTGGTACCGGCAAAAAGCCGCCGCCGATCACCATCGTCCAGAACGGATCGGGCTGGAACCCATGACTGAGCGTGGCATCCCCATGCACCGGCGGCGCGTCGGCATCAAGAAAGGTGCCGGGGGATGCCGTGGGTGTGAGAGCGGCGATGGGATCAACCGTCGGCATCACTGTTTCCACTGGAGCAAGCAAGCCCGTCGAGCCGGGGATCACCGTGCTGCGGCTGGTGAAGTACAGCGCGCCAAACATCGGCATATTCGGCGTGAATCCCCCGATCCAGATCGCATAATCTCCCGCCAGCGCATCGGTCACATCCACCAGTGGATTCAGCAGGCCGTAGGCGTTGTTATTACACAGAAAGCGGCCATCCGGCGCCCGCACGATCATCGTGGCATCTGCAGTGATCGTGTCTGCGATGAAGATGAACCGTAGTAGTGGCTGTGGCCCGCTTAGCAATAGTCGAAAATCCGGCGTCGTGGTGATGAAGCCGACGCAGTTTGTGCCAAGCTGGCGGGTGTTGGCATCCACATCTCCCCCACCAACGATCACCACTGGCACGCGGTAAGGGTCAGGCTGAAACCCTGGAACCAGCGTCAGCGATCCCGATTCTGCATCCGCTTCAGGGTTTAGCGGTTCTTGGGCGGCGGCAGAGTCTACCCATAACGTGAAGATCAACAGGAAGGTGAACAGCAGCCGAACGCGCATAAAAACAGCCTCGAATAATCTGCGTAGAATGCTTCAATAGAGATCAAGCCCGCCGCCGGATCATAATTCGCACAGGCAGAAATTCAAAACAACGTTATCCCGCCTATCTAGATTGCCCGTTCGAGCCTGCCAAATTAAACGCTAAAATAGCCTTCACTGATCGGCGTTTCACCAATAGGTTTCTGCCTTGCCCCTACCCATCCACTTTGACTACATCCCCTATCCACTCTGGCGGCGGCGGGGGTTAGAAGCCTTAAAACCGCTGCTGCGTGGCCGCTCAACCGCGCAAGCTGATGCGCTGCATGGGGGAACTGCGCTGCAAAGCCCCGCGCTCATGGCGCAGTATTTGCAGAAAAATCAGATTTTGCCGGCAGGCATGAGCGCCGCCGCCACCCGCGCCGCGCTCGCATCGCTGAATATCACACCCCATCAGCCCGATCTTTCACGTCAGCCTATCGCCGCGCCCGATATGCCAATCCGCCTGCCCGCACAATGGGAAACCTTAGAGGCGGTGATCGCCGCGTTCCCCGTGCTTTATCCGCCCCTATGGCAAAGTCACGCGCAGATCATCGAAGCCATCAGCGTCGTCGCCCGCGCAGATATCCTGATCCCCGATCCGGCATGGGCCAACGCCGTTTGGCTCTATCTCGAAGCCCGCGATCTGGGCAAGCTCGAAAATATGCGCCTGATCATCATGCCCACCGATGATATTTGGGTGCGCGACTATGGCCCGTTCACCGGCCGCGCCGCCAATGGAGATCGGCTCATGCTTGGCGCAGCCTATGACCCGCTGCCCGCCTACCCACAGGCCAACGATGACGCTTTTGCCGCGCGTTATGCCGCCAGCAGCGATATACCATTTCGCGCAGTTGATCTGCACACCGAAGGCGGCAATTTCTGGAGCGATGGCAGCGGCACGCTGATCGCCAGCGAAGGTATCTACACCCGCAACCCACATCTCAGCCGCCCAGAAGTTGAGCGCCGTTTACGCGAAGCATTCAGCTTTGAAAAGCTCATCGTCACGCCCTCTTTGTGGCGCGAAGAAACCGGCCACGTCGATCTGCTCGTCAAGCTGGCCGACGCGCATACTGTCCTCATCACCAACCCATCGCTCCCCTTCAATAAATCACGCCTGCGCCAAGCGCACAGCATCTTCCAGCGTGAAGCCAACGCCAACGGCGATCCCTATACCATCTTCACCCTGCCCGCCGTCAAACCCTATTTGAACTGGGGCGTTTACCCGATCTGGCGCAGTTATACCAACAGCCTCACCGTGAATGGCCGCGTACTCGTGCCTACTTTCCTGCTTGAAAGCGACGATGCCGCTTTCGGCATCTACAAAGCCGCCATGCCCAACCATGAAATTATCCCTATCCGCTGTGATCTTGCGGCCAATGGCGGCGGCGCAGTTCACTGTTTGACGAAAGAAGTCCCCGCGTGATCCGCCTGCTCAATCAACATCGCGCCTTTTTGCTGCTGCTGGCCTTATTTATCGCCGGATCGCTGTTCCAGCAGCGCCAGCTTCCCGTATTAGAGGGCAGCGATGAAGTGCTGCATTTCAACTATACGATGCAGCTTTACGCCGAAAACCAACTGCCGGATCGCGCCACCCGCAATACCAATGCCACGCAGCAGGCCAGCGGTCAGCCGCCGCTGTCTTACTGGATCGGCAGTTTGCTGCTTCGCGCCCTGAATAGCCCCATCGTAGATGGCGATACCCTGCTGCACTACACCGGTGAAGTAATTCGCAACCGCTGGTATTCCCCTCATGAAGCGTGGAATCGCGCAGACAATCGCATCAATTTCTATCACGGCATAGATGAATCGCTGTTCGGCATGCCTGAAGCCGTCAGCGCCAGCCATACCCTACGCCTGCTGGCGACGCTGTGGGGCGCGCTGGCCGTCATCGGGGCTTACGGCGCAGCGTTGGAAGTGTTCCGCCGTCCGTCATGGGCGCTCACCGCTGCGGCCATCTTCGCTTTCATGCCCACCATGCTGCACATCAGCAGCTACATCACCAACGATACCGCCGCCGCCGCGCTGGCTGCTCTCGCCATCTGGCAAACGCTGCGCCTGCTGCGATTGGGAATATCGCCTGTCCGCTTATTAGTGCTTAGCACGCTCATCAGTCTGGCGGCGCTTGCCAAAGTCAGCGCCTTGCTCATCGCCCCCGGCATCGGGCTGGCGATCCTTATCGTCTGGCGCAAACAGCGTGTGCCTATCCTCAAAATTGCCCGTGATTCCGCCCTTTTCCTGATCCCAATCGCCGTTTTCTTCCTGCCATGGATGCTCTATGGCATGCTCACCTATGGCGATCCGTTCGGCTTCAATACCCATCGCCATCCCGTTGAGGGCTTCTATTTCGAGCAGCCGCGTTCTCTCGCTCAGATCATCCCGCTCATGCCGCATCTTTACCTCTCATACTGGGGCTGGTCTTTTTTTAATCTAGTCCACCCGCTCACCTATACCGTCTTTAGCATCATCTTTGCGCTTTCGCTTGCCGGCTATGCGCTCGGCAAAAAAATCACGCGCTGGTCAGCGCTGCATCAGCAGCAGGCATTGGTCTTATGCGTGATGATCATCGTCGTATTCGCCGGCATGATCCGCTGGATGCAGCAGTTGAGCTTCACCGGTGGCCGCCTGATGTACCCCGCGCATATCGCCATCGTGCTGGCTTTAACTGCCGGCCTCTATCTGCTAGGGCGGCGTTTCCAAGGGCTTGATTTCCCCTTACGCGCCTTCTCAACCACCGTAATCGCCGCTGCCGGCCTGATCTTCGCCCCAATCGCCATGCACAACGCCTATGGCTTACCCACCTTTCTGGATCGCGCTCAGCTTCCATCGCTCAGCGGCGGCCCGATTGATTTTGACGGCACAATTCGGCTCTTAGGCATTCATCAGCCAGATACCCGCATCACCGCAGATCGCTATCATTTGACGGCCTGTTGGGAAGTGCTTCAAGAGACAGATCGCCCTGCGGCATACTCCATCAAGCTCATTCGTGAAGGCGTCATCGCCGCAGACCGCACCACCATTTTTGGCTTAGGCCATTACAACAGTCCGCTTTGGGAATCTGGAAGAATCTTTTGCGACGATCTCAGCATCCCGCTGGATGATCCCGATTTACGCGATGAGCCGCCGCTGGAAACGGCCGCTATTTACGACATCGTGGCCGTCGTGCTGGATGCCGAAACGCTGGCGGTAGACTGGCAGGCCGTCGCTTCAGACGGCGCGATTCTCGAATCGCCCATCGTCGGTCAGGCCATCAGCCCCGCCGGTCACATGGCCGCCAGCATCTCGCTCACGCCTTCGACCATCACCTTCCCCAATTTCGCGCGGTTAGCAGGCTACAATCTTGAAGGCACGCTCGCCCCCGAAGCGGCGGCGGCGCTCACGCTAAACTGGTCAGTGATCAGCACCACGCCAGATAACTGGTCACAGTTTATCCATCTCTATGATGAAAACGGCTTCGTCGGCGTGCTGGCCGATGGCCTTCCGCGCGCTGGCAGCTATCCCACGTGGGCATGGGCATCCGGCGAAAGCATCATTGATCGCTGGGCATTCACCCTCCCCGCCGATCTCCCTTCCGGCGAATACAGCATCCAAACCGGCTTCTACCGCACCGATACCGGCGAGCGTATACCTGTCACCCTGAATGACCGCGAAGCGCCCAACAACTCAGCGGAAGTACTGCGCTTTAGCATCGGAAATTAGCGCGCAATCCACCTATGCGCGTGCCGCTGCTGGCCTTCCGGCACGCGCCGCCGCCACAATCTCCAGCAGTAAGTGCGCCCGCTCTGCAATCTTGCTCAGCGGCCATGTGCCATCGCCCGTCAGCCAGTTAGCCATCCCGCAGGCCACCGCCCCCGCACGTATGAAATCGCCCACATTCTGATCGCTCATGCCGCCGTTGCAGCAAAATGAAATCTGATCCAGCGGGGCGCGCACCGCCTTGAAATAATCTACGCCTAACGCGCCAATCGGAAAAATCTTGATCAGTTTTGCGCCCATCTGAGAAGCATCCACCGCTTCAGTGGGCGTAATCACGCCCGGAATCATCAGCACGCCCGCCGCGTGAACCGTCGTCACTGTATCCCGCTGAAACGACGGCGCAACCACAAAATCCGCCCCCGCATCCAGCACCTTTCGGGCATCCTCAGCCTTTAACACGGTGCCCATACCCACCGCCGCCATTTCGCCAAAAGTGCGTTTGGCCGCTTGCATCGCCTCAATCGCCTTCACTGAATTGAGCGTAAATTCAAACGACTTAATGCCCGCTTTCAACAGCGTTTCCACAACCGGCAGTGAAATTTCCGGCGGAAAGTTGCCCCGCATCCCCGCCATCAATCCCGTCTCAACCGTCAAATCATAAGCAAACTGCGGCTGCATCTTCGCGCTCCAAAACCCAATCTTTAAGAGAATCCGAATCTTAACGCCGCAGGCGCATCCCGCAAAACCGGCACACCCAATGCCGCATTACATGGTACAGTTGATCCGTGATTCATCTTCTGGTGGGAAAGGTTTCGCATGGCCGACAAACTAACGCGCTTACTCTCGCAGTTGCTCTTTGGCAATTCTGGTCAACAAAATGCGCCGCAGGCTTCACCCCCGCCGCCGCAGCCCAAAGCGCATCCCACCGCGAACATGGGCAGCGTCGCCCCCATCGCCTCAAAAGTGCTGGCGATTACCCATAATCCGATCATGCACACCCACGGCGGGCGCAAAATTAGAGAGGTCTTTAACTGGCAGGACCCCGATAAGCTGATGCAAGGCTACAGCGACGATCTGCGTGAAGCCAGTTACGGTTACGCCAACTTTAAAATCGTAGACCGCATTGAAGTAGACAGTTTCCCCCTCAAAAAGGATGGCTTTCGCTATACCGATCAGAACTTTGCCGATTCTTGGAGCAAGCGCCAGTTTCACCAGCCCGATGCCGTAGATTATCTGGCGCTGGTGCGCGAGTTCAAGATGATTGAGCGCGTAGATGCCGGCGAAATTGATGAAGTATGGCTCATGGGTTTCCCCTACTGCGGCTATTATGAAAGCATCATGGCCGGGCCAAACGCCTTCTGGTGCAACGCCCCGCCGCTGGAAGGCACGGGGCACGCCAAACGCCGCTTTGTGATCATGGGCTTTAACTACGAACGCGGCGTAGGGGAAATGCTGGAGAACATGGGGCATCGCATCGAATCGATGATGTCTAAAGTCTACTCAGATCGGCGCGGTGAACAAAATCTCTGGGAACGCTATATCCGCTACGAAAAGAAAGCGCCAGGTCAGGCCGAATGTGGAAATGTCCATTTTGCCCCCAACAGCCTGAAAGATTACGACTGGGGCAACCCTACGCCGGTGAAAAGCCGCGCCGATACATGGTACAACTTCCCTGATTTAAGCGGTGAGCCGAAGATCATGACTAACGCCGATTGGGGCGGCGGGGATATTCGCAAACATCACATCTGGTGGATGCGCCATCTACCGCACGTCGCAGGCGAAACCGGCGGCATCTCCAACAATTGGTGGGAATACGCCGTAGATGTGAATCGGGTGAGGGTATAGCTAACCTGATTTATAATCAAATGATAGGAACTTGAGGACTAGCCGTGATGGATGAGCAGGTCAAAACTGGTTTAGGAATCGCAGAAATCATTGGTGATAAACGGGATGATGTGCTGCGTATTGCCGGCGAAAATGGGGCTTTTAATGTGCGCGTGTTCGGTAGTGTTGCGCGTGGCGAAGCCCGCGAAGATAGCGATGTAGATTTTATTGCTGAGTTCCGTGAAAAAACCAGCATTTTTGATCTTGTAGGGATGTGGCTGGATCTAAAAGAACTGCTTGATCGTGAGGTTAGCTTGGTTGCAGATAACCCGAACAGCGGCTGGATTGTTGATGTTGCACGTGAAGAAGGCGTACCGTTATGAAAGAAACCCGGCGATATTTGCTGGATTTTGTAAAACAACTTGAGCGTATTGGTGAGTTTACCGCTGACGGCTACGAGATTTTCAAGCAGGATGATAAAACACAGTATGCGGTTATTCGCGCATATGAAATCATAGGTGAAATTATTAAACGCCTACCTTCTGAAATCCGAGATCAACACCCTGAAATAAATTGGCGGAAGTTAGTCCATTTCCGCGACTTTATCGCGCACAACTATGATCAGGTTATCGAAAAATACGTTTGGGACGCGGTTGAAGATTCGCCCAACCTGAAATCTGCTGTTGAAGCGATGCTGAAAGATATCCCGGACGACTAGCGGGCGAATCTAGCTTCCACAATATCCATATCCCCATAGACTCCCGCCCTTTTTTCAGTTATCCTTTTTGATAATTTGCACGTTATGAACCCTCAAGAACCATTATGGCAATTCTCACCTTCAATCAATTGGGGCAGTCTTTCGGCGCGTTCGATGTTTTCGTCAACGCAAGCGGCAGCATCGAATCCGGCGCACGTATCGGCTTAGTTGGCCCCAATGGCATCGGCAAAACCACGCTCTTACTGCTGCTCACAGGCCTTGAAAAGCCCTACGCCGGCACCATCAATCGCGCCGAAAACTTACGTATCGGCTATCTGCGGCAAGAAGCGGTGCAGGCGTTTCACGATTCTACTCACAGTATTTGGGAAGAGATGCTGCGCCCCTTTGAAGGCGTGCAGGCGATGGAAGACCAACTGCGCAGCCTTGAGCTGGACATGTCTAGCGAAGCCGATCCTGAACGCCTTGATGCCATCCTTTCTGAATACGGCGCATTACAAGAGCGTTTTGAGGCCATCGGCGGCTATGACTTTGAAATTCGCATCAAGACCACGCTTGAAGGGCTGGGCTTCAGCGCCGATTCCTATAATACGCCGTTGAACATTCTCAGCGGCGGCCAAAAGACGCGCGCGCTGCTGGCGCGTTTGCTGCTGGAACGCCCCGATCTGCTCATTCTAGACGAGCCGACCAACCATCTCGATATGCGCGCCGTAGAATGGCTGGAACACACCCTACGCAACTGGCAGGGTTCGCTGCTCATCGTCAGCCATGATCGCTATTTTCTCGATGTTGTGGCCGATACCATCTGGGAGATGAGCCGCGCGGGCATTGAAACCTATCGCGGCAATTACAGCGCCTATCTGCGCCAGCGCCAAGAACGTTGGGATCGCGCAGAGAAGGTGTACGAACAGGAGATGGAGCGCCTGTTCAAAGAGCTGGATTACATCAAGAAGAACATTGACCGCGACGCCACCAACCCGCAGGCGGTAGGCAGGCTGCGCCGCTTGAGCCGCGAACTCGTCGCCATTCAGCAGATGGGCTTGATCGCTTACAGCAATACCAAAAAGTGGATCGATACCGGCATCGGCGGCGTGCGCCCCTATACCCGCTATGAGGCCGAAGATGTGCTGAAAAGTCTGCGTTCGCCCAATATTCGCCCGCCCAAACTGGCGCTGCGCATGAAATCCACCATCCGCAGTGGGGAGCTTGTCTTACGCGCTTACGATCTCAGCGTCGGCTACCCCGATAAACCGCTCTTTGCGATGAATAAAGTCACCCTCACACGCGGCGAAACTGCGGCGCTGATCGGCGGCAACGGCACCGGCAAAACTACCCTGCTCAAAACCTTGCTAGGTGAACAGTCGCAGTTAAGCGGTGAAATCGTGTTGGGCGCAGGGCTAAAAATCGGTTATTTCGCGCAGGCGCACGACAGCCTAAATCTTGAAAATACAGTCTTGGATGAGCTTTTGCGCCATAAGCCGATGGGCATAGGCGCTGCCCGTAATTTTCTCGCGCAGTATCTCTTTCGCGCCGACGATGTATACAAAAAGGTGGGGATGCTCAGCGGCGGCGAACGTGGCAAACTGGCGCTGGCAATACTGGCGCTTGAAGGCGCAAACTTCCTGCTGCTAGACGAGCCGACCAATCATCTCGATATTCCCGCGCAAGAAGTGTTGCAAGAAGTGTTAGAGCAGTTTGAAGGCACGATTCTGCTGGTTTCCCATGATCGCTACCTGATTGACCGCCTCGCCACGCAAGTTTGGGCGCTTGAAAATAGCGATCTGCGCGTCTACAAAGGCGCGTATAAAGAGTACGTTGATGCGCGTGATGCTGAACGGCTGGCGCAGCGCGAGATCAGGCTCGAAGCTAGAGCTGCCGTAGCACAGGCAGCATTGCCCTCTCCGGCAACGGCCAACGGCGCGAAAGCCGCCCCGAAGCCGAACAAGCGCCAGCAGGAAGCGCTCAACAAAATAGAAGCGCAAATCCATAGCGTCGAAGGTGCGCTCAAAGAATTAGAAATCTTGATCGAACGCTCCAGCGCCGCCCAAAAAGTGACCGAAGTGCAGATGCTTGGCGCAGAATACGCCACCCAGCAAGCGGCCTTAGAATCGCTGCTGTCACAATGGGCTGAATTAGCCGAAAATGGCTAACTCAGCCTAATTTTCATCTGTGGCTGCACCGCCTCAAATCCAGCGCCGCACCCGTCCCTTATAGGCGCGGTAGCTTTCGCCAAATTTACGCTCAAGATAGCGTTCTTCACGCTCAATCACCCCTTTGATCAGCACCACCAGCACCAACAGCAAAATAACCAGCAGCCAAACATTCAGCGTGATCAGCGCAAAGCCCAGAAAAAACAGCGTAAACGTCAAATAGATCGGGTTGCGGGTGAAGCGAAACGGCCCATTCGTCACCAGCACCGTTGTCGGGTGCGTCGGCTCAGGGTTCGTTCCCGCGCGTATCATATTCAACAGCGCCCACGGGCCGGGAATCAGCGAAAGTAAAATCAGCGCCAGCCCCGCCCACCTCAGCCAATCCGGCAGGATCGAAAGCGGGATCAGCCTATCCATTAAAATGCCGGCAGCGCCACCCACCGCAAAAATGACCGGCGGCCAGGTAATTACGCCCGGAATATCGCGTTCATGGTCTGCTGGCATCTAAATCGCTCCATCTCACCTGTTCGATCTTAAATTGACGGCAAAAATGTGCAGTGAAGCGCTGTTTTGCCTCATCTTCATCAATCGCCGTCCCCAATAAAGCCTGTAAGCTGGTCACCCCGCGATCCTCAATGCCACACGGGATGATCCCTTCAAAATAGCGCATATCAGGGTTCAGGTTCAGGCCAATGCCGTGCATCGTCACCGCCTTCACATTCACCCGCACGCCAATCGCCGCAATCTTCGCCTCACCCGCGGGCGTATCCACCCATACCCCCGTCAGCCCCGTGATCGGCTTGCCCACGATCCCATAATCCGCCAAAAAAGCGATCACGATCTGTTCCAACGCTCGCACATAGCCCACCACGTTCGCATGCACTTTTCCAGCCTCACGCGGAAGCTGCATGATCGGGTAAATCACCATCTGGCCCGGCCC
The DNA here is from genome assembly GCA_034437295.1 of Anaerolineae bacterium. Classification (GTDB taxonomy): domain Bacteria; phylum Chloroflexota; class Anaerolineae; order Aggregatilineales; family Phototrophicaceae; genus Flexifilum. The sequence continues at coordinate 50,681 of DAOTUZ010000162.1, forward strand.
ATGATAGGTCACATCGCCCCCCCTATCGCTGCGTACCAGCGTGACGCCCATCGCCTCTCGTTGGCGCTCATCCCATAAAATATGGGCTTCATCGCCAGCAGTCCCTAGCGTGAATACGTGTGGATGCTGCACCAGCACCAGATGATCATCCCCGCCGCGTGCGCGCGCATCCGCCAACATCCGTTGCAGCGCCCACGCCTCAGGGTAGGGCATCCTGCCAGCGTCATAAACCACGAATCCCATCGCCCTATCCACCCGTGACGATCATGCAGGTCGTCGTGCTGTGCGAATACAGCTTACCTTGCGCATCCGTCAGCCGTCCCTGCGCAGTAGCCAGCATTCGCCCAGAATGCAATACTTCCGCCTCAGCCCGCAGCAGCCCCGTCTCTTTGGTGATCGGGCGCACAAAATTGACGTGCAGCTCAACCGTGCCATAGCTCACGCCAGCAGGCAGCATGGTTTGTACCGCGCAGCCCATCGCTGAATCAAGCAGCGTCGCCGCCAGCCCGCCATGCACCATCCCTATCGGGTTATAGTGAAATTCCTGCGGCAAACATTCAAAGATCACGCGCCCTTGTTCCGCGCTCACCAGCGTAAAATCCATCAATTCGCTCATCGGCGGCTTTGGAATCTCCCCGCGCATCGCCGCCTTAAAATACTCCAACCCGCTCAGTTCGCGGTGCTTTGCAAAAATGGTCTGTGGGTCTACCCACGTAAACCGGCGCTCTCGTAAATCTTCAGTCACAACATCCCTTTCAAAGCTATTTTTGCTCACCTAAACCGTAGTAGTCGGTTGAGCATCCCCCACGCCGCCCCGTAAATTTAATCTTTGTCCGCTATAATTCGCCTAAATCCCTAATTCCGGAGCAATCCCCATGCTGCGCAAATTACTATTTTGCCTGCTGCTGGCTTCAGCCGTGCTACTTCCCACCGCCGCGCAGGATCAGCCCCATACCGCCAGGACATTCATCCCTATTGGCGGCGGCTATGAAACCTTACAGGAATTTGTTGAAGCCGCTTTCCCTTACTGGCAAACGCTCGCCACAGATCAATTCACCATCCTTATGCTGCCTTCAGCTTTCAGCTATGATCCATATATCCTTCCCACAGCCGAATTACTAGACAACAGCTATCTGGCCGATTTACGCCGCTACCAATTGGAAGAAGCCTGCCGAAATGTCCTGCTTTCACGCCGCGTTGAAGGCATCCCCTGCCGCGTGATCCTGCTGCCAGTATACACCCGTGAAGCCGCGCAAAGCGATCTGCTCCAGCAGTTCTTCAGCGCCGATCTCGCCGCCATCTATCTGCTTGGCGGAAGCCAGCAAAATGCCATGTACATCATCGCTGATACACCCCTTGAACAGACCATCACCGCCGCTGTCCAAAATGGCGTGCCTATCGGCGGTAACAGCGCCGGGGCAGCCCTCTTGTCACAAGCGATGATCGCCGGCTATGCCCCCGATCATGATCAAAATACCGCGCTGGTTGAAGGCGCTGTCAGCTTATGGAATCAGCCCCTTTCTGGTCAGCGTGGATTGGCCGCCGGCGTTGGTAATGCCCTGATCGAAACCCATCTGTGGGAGTTAGCGCGGCTTCCGCGTGTGTTGAATTTGCTCACTATCGAAAATGCGCCCCATCTCGTCATCGGGCTAGATGGAAAAACCGGCGCTGTGCTTCAGGATGAAACCACATTCGCCAACGTGTTCGGCCAATACAGCACCGCCATCTTCGACGGCATCAGCCTCAACGCCGCCGCCAACGCCACCTTCAACCCATCTGGCAGTCTCAGCATCCATAATGTCCTTGTCCACCTGCTCGCGCCCGGCAATTTTTCTTTCGACCTCAGCACTTTAGAGCCTTCATGGGGCGTTCGGCCAGAAAATATCAGCCGTAACTTTTCAGCATTCATAAAGCCTGAAACTGCCGGAGACCTCTATCTTTACGGGGGCACGCCTGCCGCATCCAGCCTCCCAGACACCCCTGATACGCTAATCGTGCTGGTTTCCTATTCAGATACCGCGCAGCTTGCCGCCGCGGCCGAATATTATGCCGGCCAGCGCGTGATCATCTCGCCGCCTTCAGGCGATCCCATCGAAGCCTCGCTGCCCGAAGGCGCATCCCTCAGCGATTACACGTCTATCGCCGTCATCGCTGGTGATCAATCCCTGATCGATATCGGCCAGCTTCAGACCCTCGCTGAAGCGTGGCGCAGCGGCATCACACTTTCGCTCATCGGCGCTGCCGCCGCCGCAGCAGGGCAAACCTACGCCGCCAATCCCGCCCTCAATTTCGATACCGCCGCTGCCAGCGCCATCGCGGCGCACACGCAAGGCGCGTTCATTATCGGCGGCACGCGCCTGCGTTCCGGCCTCGAACTGCTGAGTTTGAATGTTGAGCCGCATCTCATTGATAACAATCGCTTCGGGCGGCTGTTCTCGCTGGCCTTCAATGAGAAGGATGTACAGGCGTTGGGCATTCCCGCCAATGCCGCCGTGCGCTTCACCGCAGAAGGGGCGTTCGTTCAAGGGGAAAATTCCGTTTTTGTGCTGGATTTAAGCGACGCGGTGCTTGGCGTTGGCGTGAACAATGCCTTTGCCATCGCCAACGCCCTGCTGGACACTTTCGCCCCGAATGATCGTATTCAGGCTATTGGGACATAATCAAAAGGTTACTAAACCTGAATACATAAGGGCATCGTGATCTTTACTTTCAACCGGGATCGTTGTACCAGTACACGCTGGTTTCGGCCCGCTGTGTCGCCAATCGATGCGATGAGTTGATGGCCGAAAGCATTGCGGGCGTCCAGCGTTCAAAGCGTAGATTCGGATTCCGATACGGGTTGTAAATCAGCACGACCGGGTAGCTGCCACGCCCTAACTGTGTTAGGAAATCTGTTTCATCCCATAATCCTTCGGCGGCTAGCTGGCTCATCTCGAAAGGCTGAAACAGGATCGGCTTGCCTACCAGCGGCAGCAGTCCCATCGCTTCATCAGCGATGATCGGGCGGGTTTCGTCGTTCACCAGTTGCAATAGTGAATCCATTTCCGGTTGGCGGTCAATGCGTTCGCTGATGATAGGCGCATACTTCTGTTCTGAAATATCCTGCATGATCACAACTTGCACCGCAATGATCACGATGGCTGCCGCCTGCACAGCCGGAAGGCGACCACACCATGCGATGAACGCCCCCGCTGTAAGGCAAAGCGCGGCGCAAAGCTCATAAAGATAGTTCACATCGGAGCCAATTTTGGCGATGGTCAAAGCCACAACTAGCCCGCCTAGTGAATAAGGGGTGATCAGCCACCATGCCCGCCGCGAATGGACGTTGATCCAGCCGCCCAACAGGTAGATTGCTGCCATCACTAACAGCGCCGTAAACGTATGTGCGACTTCATCGGCGTAAACTGAAATCAAGGTTCCATCGAGTGCGTTTACGTTTGCTGTTATCAAATGGAACCAAAAGCCGCCTTCTGTTGCAACCAGCAGCACGGCGAATACTCCAAGAACCAGCCCACCTAGCATCACCGAAAATTTGAAGGCCGGGGCGGTGCCACCTATCGCCCAACGATAAGTGAATGCCGCCAGCGGCGCTGCTAGCAGGTAAGTTTGGCGGGTGTAAACGGCCAGTACTAGCACCAGTGCCGCCCAGAACCCCGCCCACGTGCTTTTCGGCCAGCGCACGGCGATCCACAGCCCAATTAGGCTAAGTGCCAGCGCCAGCGAATCAATGCGCGCTAACGCTGACCAGTGAAATACATACGGAACTGCAGGCAGCAGCACGGCGCTAACCAGCGCCGCCACTTTACTTCGAGTGATGGTATGGGCGGTTAACCCGAGGAATAACGCTGAAACTAGAATTGAGATCAGAGAAGTGATGCGCCCATAGTAGTAAGAGGGGCCGAATGCTGAGACCCATGGCGCTTGCGCCAGCATGAAAACGGGCGGGTAATTTTCGATGGTGTAGGGTGGGACATCTAACCGGTAAAGGCTTACCCCTTGTGTGAGCCGCACCGTTTGATCGAGCAGCGGCCCTTCGCCATAATTGAGTTGATATGGGAAGCTGATGGCTGAAATGCTCTGTTGAACTAGCAGTATCAGCGTTCGGCCAGTCGTAAACAGCAGGGCGATCAGCGCAATGGCTACTAGAATGATGCCGATCCAGCCGAAGAATGTACGATGAGATTGTTTCACAAAGACGACCTCCGGCGGAAGGCTGCCATCTTGCCGCGCAAGCCGCAGCCAACATATTCAGTAGATAAAAATATATTTGAGTGGCGCGGGTTTTCTCTAATCGTACCGGACAACTAAAAGGATGCAACTTGAGATGCGATATTATTCTTGCTGCATCACCTCATCCAGAAAGGTAACCACGCGATACGCATACTCATCTGGCGCAATATACACGTAATTGCCATGCCCGGCGCCTTCGACCTCCCACAAAGTGGCGCTGTCGTTTGCCGCTTGCATCCAGCGAGCAGGCTCTAGGCCGGGTTCACGGGAGCCGTAGATCAATAGTATTGGCGGGAAATGGGCAGCATCTAGCGCACCCATCGGATCGAGGTTGCTCATCTCTAGCCCGGCCAGCAGGCGGTAGGTGATATGCGCCCCCGCCTCAAACAGCGCTGAAAATTCCCCTATCTGCGCGGCATCGAGATGCACGCGCTCAGGAAACTGATGATAACCACCTTCAGCCACGACTGCGCCGATCCCCGGAAACTGTTCGGCTGCCATCATCGCAGCTGCACCCGCCGCTGAAAACCCATGCAGCGTCATTTGTAAACGCTCAAACCCGATGGATTCGAGATAGGCAATGGCATCGCCAACTTGCATCGCTTCACGGTAGCCAAGGGTAGAAGGGGTATTTGTTAGGCAGGCGCGATGAGTATAAACCAGCACATCATAGCCACCGCGCACGTAGGCAGCCAGCTCAGCGGGAATCGTATTTGGCAGCGCAATCACGACGGCATTTTTGCGTGGAGATACCCCGCTGATCAATACTGCCGGGGTATCGCGTTCAATATCTGATGATGGAAATGTGACGAGTTGGATTTCCGGGGAAACGGCTGATAAATCAGGGAGCGGCGGGCAAGACGGGTAACTTACAGTGATGATCTGGAACGCACCCGCCAGCACAAATAGACTGACGATGATACAAATTGAAATTAGCGCTGCGCCGCCAAGCACAAATAGAATGCGGCGGCGCAGCGACGAGGGCGGCTTTACTTGTCGCTCACCGCGCATTGATTTGTCAGTTCACCGATGCCTTCAATTGAAACAGTGACGGTATCGCCATCTTTTAGGAAGCGCGCTGGTTTGCGCCCCGCGCCTACACCGGCAGGCGTGCCAGTCATGATCAGGTCGCCGGGGAGCAGGGTGAACATTTGCGAGCAGTATGAAACAAGCTGTTTCACGCTGAAGATCATATCGGCAGTGGTGCCGTCCTGCATCACATGATTATTCACCTTACAGGTCACTTTCAGTGCCTGAGGGTTCTCAATTTCATCGCGTGTGATGATGATCGGCCCTAGCGGGCAGAAGGTGTCGAGACTTTTGCCGCGTGTCCACTGCACATCAATCGTCTTTTGTAGGTCACGCGCGCTTACATCGTTGCCTATGGTATAGCCAAAGACGTAATTCAGCGCATCGTCTTCGCTCACATTTTGTGCTTTTTTGCCGATCACGACCACCAACTCGGCTTCCCAGTCCACTTTGGAAGTGATTTCGCTTTTCCACTTGATGAGATCACCATGAGCGATGATTGCACTAGGAAATTTGGCGAAAATAACCGGCGCTTTAGGCAGTTCCGCGCCAGTTTCCTTAGCATGATCAGCATAATTCAAGCCGATGCAAATGATCTTGCTGGGAATGAGCGGCGCTTCAACTTTCACTGCATCCAGCGGAAAACGCTCATAAGCACGGTTGGCGACGATGCCCCGGCGAACCATCTGGCGCATATTATCCTGCCATGCAAGCGCGTACACTGTATCACCCACCAACTCGCCGATGCGTGTGCGTCCGTTAACGGTAAACGTCAAAAGTTTCATCATAGCCTCATATTATGTGCGTTTGCGCAAGTGTCTTGCGATCAAGCTAACTGATGCGCCGGTCATTCACTGCGTTGATATTGAGCGTTTCTGCCAATCGTAGCGCCGCCGCCTGCAATTTGGTTTTTGTATTGTAAATCGTCAACGGGGCGATCTCGGCCTCATTCAAGCGATCCAATTCTGCATCATCGCTAAATTCGACTTCGATTTTTGTTTCAAGATTAATTCCAAAGATCACGGGTACAAATTCGCCGGAGTGCAGCCTCAAATTCAATTCACCATACCGCGTAGTACGATGATGCTGGCGACGGTTCACCTTGTTCATGACCTGCGAAGCATATATATCAGAAATATCATCGCGTTGATATTGCCACGCCGAACCACCCGTTTTGAAACCACTGATCGTTCCGGTGGCACCGTCTATCTCTACACGGGTGATTTTTTTACGGGCATTCAGGAATGTTACAACGGACAACCCTAATAGAAATACTGCGCCAGCGATCCCGGCATACGGTAGGAATGTAGGCTGCGGTGGCGCAATAGCGGACATTAGGCTGGTTATTGATAATATGGCGAATACCACAGCCCATAGCAAATACCATAAAGACTTCAGCATGCGGCGGCGCATCAGCCCCGGCATGGTAAAAATCAGGCGCCCATCGGCTGCGCGATCCAGGCGCCAATCATCTAATTGATAGGGAAGTTCAGGCAGCGCCGGTGGGGGCAGCGTTTCAACCGGGCGGGCAGCAGGTTGATAGGCTGGTTCTGCAATTGGCGGTCTATGTATTGGCAGTGGAGCGGTTATGCCATTGGTAGATACCGGCTCCACTTTCGGCGGAACCAACAAAAATGGACGCTGAATCTGATTGGCAAGCTGTTCACCTGCTTGCGTTACGGCATCATGAAGCTCGGCGCCATGCCCATTCGGAGCCGGCCATACAGCCAAACCACACCAGCGGCTTCCCCGTGCTTCAGCTAAGGAAGACTGGAGCATCAACCCCAGATGCCATGTCTGATCTTTTGATGACCAACCTAATACTACACGTTCAATTCCTGCTGCATCTAATGTGCCGTTTTCGGGCAAGCGGCGTATTACACCAAAACTTGATGGGTAACGCAGCGCTGCGTCGGGCGTGGTTTCAACCAGTATGCGATCGGATGTGCCGCTACCTTGCAGCAGTCGCCAGTGATCCTGCTCATACTCAATAATGAGGTTGTTTGCAGCAGCAATTCGTTCCATAGGGGAAAATGCGACCTGTTCAGGCAAAATCTAGGTCACTAGTCTACAACCTGCGGCAAGTCATGAACAGAGTTAGGTGAATCTAGTACCTAAAGACTGCTGATAGAACAGCGTATTGAGAACGCTCATCGCGCGCTGTTCAGGCACTTCAGCCAGCATTGTCTCGCATAAAAGAAAATTCGGAAATTTTTGAGAAACACCCGGCGGATAGGGCGTTATAATTGAGAAATAGTTGTTGGAATATTGTCGCTAGTTTACAAGGCAATTCTAAATTGTCGTATCAAATTCTGTATGAGCCGGGTGATCGTGATCTGATAATTGTTCAATATCATGAGGCTGTTCGTTTAGAGCAGTTTTACGCCGCCTTAACCGCCAGCTTGCAATATCCACGTGAATCGACACGGACTTTTGATATTGTTTTTGAATTGGCGGATACTGAGCCTCCAAGTTTAGACCTGCTGCCCAAACTGTATAGAGCCGCCGTACTTCCCGAAACAGCACCCGCTCTCAGCATGATTATATTAGTGGTCAATAACGATTTTATGGCGACACTGGTCACCGCCTTCATTCAACTGTATCCTATTGCGGGTAAGTACTACCGCGTTGTCAATTCAATGGATGAAGCGCGGCGGCTGATTAATTCTTAGCTTTCGCCGCCAGATTTGCGGGGCTTATGACCACACTGATCACCGGCGCGGCTGGATTCATTGGCAGCCAACTGGCAATTCGCCTTCTAGAAGCTGGCGAAACCATCGTCGGCATTGACAATTTTGACCCATATTATGATCCTGCCATCAAGCGCGGCAATATTGCTGCGGTTGAACGAGCTGCGCCCACGGTAGGCGCTTTTGCCCTGATTGAGGGCGATATTCGTGATTCTGATCAACTCCATCAAGCCTTCAAAAACCACAACATTACGCGGATCGCACATCTTGCGGCCATGTCCGGCGTGCGCTATTCGGCAGAACGCGGGCCGCTGTATGCGGCAGTCAACGTGGTGGGCGGGGCGAATGTGTTAGAAGCGGCACGCCGCCATCAAGTGAACGTCGTCGTACAGGGGTCAACTTCAAATGTTTATGGGGAAACCGCGCATTTGCCGTTCTCTGAGGGCGATCCGGCAGTAGAACCGCTGGCGCCATACCCTGCCAGCAAACGCGCCGCTGAGCTTTTTGCGCATAGTTATCATCACTTGCATGGCTTGAACACAACGGTACTGCGTTTCTTCAACGTATACGGGCCGCATGGCCGCCCAGATATGATGCCGGTGCGAACGCTGGACGCGATTCTGAAAGGTCAGCCGATTCAGGCGTTTGGTGGCGGCGATCTGAAGCGTGACTGGACGTATATTGATGATATTCTGGATGGCATTATCGCCGCGCTGAACAACCCGCTAGGCTTTGAGATTCTGAATTTGGGCTGCGGATTCCCGATTTCGCTGCTGGATTTCATCCATATTTATGAGCAGTTGATCGGCAAGGCGGCGATTGTGGAAACCGTGCCGATGCCGGCCACTGAAATGCCGATCACCTACTGCGATAATTCCCGCGCCGCTGAACTGCTTGGCTTCGCGCCGAAAGTGAAGATTGAAGAAGGGCTGGCGCGCACGTGGGCATGGTATCAGGCGGAAATGCTGCGTTGATAAGCGATGGCTTGTTGTGCAAGACATACCATGCAATTGCCGCATTCTGTAACCCTCCTCTATAATGGGCGAATAGATCGTTTCTGATGATCTGTTTTGCTGTAACCCAAAATTCACCGTAATACCCGGAGTTTTCATTATGGTTCATACTACAGTTCGCCCCGGCCCGAATGGGCAGAGCGTCATTGCTCGTGATGACGAAGTGATGTCTGGCTCGATTGTGCCGCGCTATCCGTTTGTGATGGATCGCGGGGAGGGCGCGAAAGTTTGGGATGTTGATGGCAATGAATATATTGATTTTGCCGCTGGAATCGCCGTCACTTCTACCGGACATTGCCACCCTAAAGTTGTCGCTGCCATTATTGATCAGGTACAAAAATTCTTGCATATTGCCGGAACTGATTATTACTATGAGGTGCAGGTACGCCTTGCTGAACGGCTGGCAGAGATCGCCCCGTTTGGCGGCGATCCGGCGCGAGTATTCCTGACGAACAGCGGCGCGGAGGCGGTTGAGGGTGCGATCAAACTTGCGCGCTGGTATACCAAGCGCCCGAACATCATCGCTTTTTTGGGCGCATTTCATGGCCGCACGATGGGCGCGGTGTCGCTGAACGGCAGTAAGGTGGTACAGAAGGAAGGTTTCGCGCCATTTTTGCCAGGCATATACCACGTTCCCTATAACAACCCGTACCGCTGTCTGCATGGCCGCGAACAGGCGGCTTGTGAAGCCCACTGTATTTGCGGCGATTATATTGAAGATGTGCTGTTTAAGAGGCTTGTTCCCCCTGACAGCGTGGCGGCGATCATCATGGAGCCGATTCAGGGAGAAGGCGGCTATGTGGTGCCGGACGCTCGTTTTGTGCAGCAGCTTCGCGAGATTTGCGACAAACACGGCATCCTACTGATCGTAGATGAGGTGCAGGCAGGTATTGGCCGTACCGGTAAATGGTGGGCGATTGAACATTTTGGCGTGCAGCCGGATATTGTCACCAGCGCGAAAGGCATCGCCAGCGGGATGCCGTTGGGCGCGTTCATCTCTCGCAAAGAGATCATGACGTGGCCGCCCGGCTCACACGGCACTACTTTTGGCGGTAACCCGGTATCCTGTGCGGCAGCGCTGGCGACTCTCGATCTGATTGAAGCGGGATACATGGCTAATGCCGCCGAACAGGGCGTCTTCATTCGTGAGGTACTGGAGGAAATGCAGTCGCATCACCCTTCGCTGCGGCATGGGCGTATCGCCGGGCTTGGCCTGATGACTGGCGCGGAACTGGTGCTGGATGAAGCCCGAACGCCGGCGCAAGATTTGCGTAATGAGGTTGAAAATTACGCGCTTCAAAACGGCCTGCTGCTGCTTGGCGCAGGGGCCAACACGCTGCGCTTCTGCCCGCCGTTGATGATCGAGCGCGAGACGGTACAGGCCGGGTTGGAAATTTTTGAGAAATCACTCACGCAAGCCGAACAGGATGCGGGGCTATTATAAGCCCGACATTATTCCCGCGCGGCGGCATAAAGCATGTCAATGGCGCGCATCTGAGCGATGCTATCCTGCATCGAAAAGCGCGGCGGGCGATTATTTAGGATTGCGTCAGCAAAATCTTCAGCCATCAGCGTATAGGGATTTGGATTTTCAACCGCGATCTGCTGGTAATCGTCTTTGCCTTCATGGGTTGACCAATGGTGGACGATAACTTCTTTGACCAGATCAGCGCGGAAGGGGTGTTCCAGCACGATACGCCCCCGTGAGCCGCGAATTTCGCAAAACTGATGGTAGAAAGTGCGGAAACTGCAATCAATTTGCGCGAACGCCCCGCCGGGAAAGAACAGCATTCCGGCGAGGCGTTCATCTACGCCAGAATCTGCGCCAAATTCGGCAAAAGCCCGCGCTTCTAACGGCTCTTCGCCGGTCATATAGCGCGAAATATTCACGCAGTAACAGCCAACATCCATCAAACTACCGCCGGCTAACGCTGAACTGAGGCGTACATCATCTTCACTTTTGATCGGAAAGCCGAACGATGCTTTAATCAGGTGAATTTTGCCGATGCTGCCCTCATCAATTAGCGCCTTCGCAGCCTGAATTTGCGGGTGAAAGCGGTACATGAAGGCTTCTGCCAGCAGCAGCCCGCGTGATTCAAAAGCCCGTGCCGCTTTTACTGCTTCGGCGGCATCGCTGGTGAGCGGCTTTTCGCAAAGTACATGTTTGCCGCCTTCAGCCGCTTTGATACTCCATTCGCCATGCAGGCCATTGGGCAAAGGGTTGTAGATGGCGTCAATTTCGGGATCGGCAAGTAATTCTTCATAACTGCCGAACACTTTTGGGATGTTGCAGTGTTCGGCAAAGGCCGCGCCTTTGTCGAGATCGCGGCTGGCGACAGCGGCGACGATGCCATTATTTGACTTCTGGATCGCGGGGATAACGGCTTTTGCGCCAATGCGCGCGGTGCTGATGACGCCCCACCGGATTTTCTGAGACATGGCTGCTCCTAAAGCGCAATATTTGAGTCATGGAGGCTATGATCATAACGGGTGCGGAAGTTTGCCGCATGTTATGTACAATCTAGAATATTCGGGAAATTAGGATACGCCATGCGCAAAGCTATTTTCGTGATCATCAGCATCATCGTGAGCGCCGTCTTTTTATGGTTGGCGCTGCGTGATGTGCCGCTGGATCAGGTATTGGAGGCTATTCGCAGGGCGAACTTGTTCTGGGTGCTGGTTAGTTTCTTATCGGTGGGGCTGGCGCTGCTGTTACGCGGCATACGCTGGCGGGTGCTGTTGAGCAGCCGGATGACGTTGGCGCAGTGTACGCATATTTTTAATGTGGGCATGTTGGTCAATCAACTGCCGCTGCGCGCTGGAGAGCTGGTACGGGTGGTGGTGGCGACTCGCTATAACGTTCCAGCATTCACATCGGCGGCCAGCATCATTGTTGAACGCCTGTTGGATGTGGTGATGGTGGTGATCGTGCTGGCGATTGGGCTTTCGCGCGCGCCATTTGTGCCAGAAGGGATTGGCAATACGGCGCTGGTATTCAGCGGCGTGGCGGTGGTTGGTTTTGCGGCGCTCATTGTATTTGCGCGCTTTCCGCAAATTCCCTTGAGCTTTACGACGTGGTTGGAGGGCAAACTCCCCGCCCTGCAACGCTTTAACCTGAGCAAGCGTGTGCAGGAAATACTGGAAGGGTTGACGGCGCTCACCAACTGGCGGGTAGCGGCACTGGCGATTTTCTGGACGCTCATTGGCTGGGTAGTGTCGCTGGGAACTTACTACGCGCTGCTGCTGGCGTTCAATGTGCCAGAAATTGCCCCCAATATCGATCCGCTGGCGATGGTCTGTCTCGGTGTTTCGCTTGCATCACTGGGCGTTGCTATTCCGGTAACCGTGGCTGGTATCGGGCCGTTTCAGGGCGGGTCGCGGGTGGCCGGGGAACTCATTGGACTGGATGCAATCATTTCAGCGGCGCTAGGTATCGTGTTTCACGGCATCACCGTGCTGGCCTATACCTTCTGGGGCATTGTCGGTTTGATGGCGCTGGGCGTATCGTATGGCGATCTGGTGAAGGCGCAGCAGGATAAACATGCTGACGAAACGCTAAATACTGAGCAGTTATAGCGATGATCAAGGGGTGAGATATGCCATATGCCGAGCTTTCAACCGGTGTACGCCTGTTTTATGAAGATGAAGGGGAAGGCGAGCCGATCATCCTAATTCATGGGTGGTTGGGCACTGCACGCGCTGATCTCGGCGGAGTTCTGGATTGGCTGAGCGAAGATTATCATGTGATTGGCCCGACGATGCGTGGCTACGGGCAATCGCGGCCTCCACAGCGCGATTACCCGATTGATCACTATCAGCGGGATGCGCGGGATATGCTGGCGTTGATGGACGCGCTCAATATTCAAAAGGCGCACATCATGGGTTACAGCGATGGGGGTGAGGTGGCGCTGCTGGCAGCGGGTTACGCGCCGGAGCGTTTCAAGTCGGTGGCGGTGTGGGGCGCAATTGGCTACTACGGCCCGGAGATGCGCCCGATGATTCAGCGTACTTACCCCCCTGATTACTTGAGCGTAGAAGAAATTGAGCGCAATGGTATCACCAACCCCGATGCCTATGTGTTGGGCTGGGCGCGGGCGGCGATTCATCTTGTGGACAGCGGCGGCGATTTAAGCCTGAGCCTTGCGCCGAATATCACTTGCCCGCTGATTTTGATGCTGGGTACGGAAGATCGGCTAAACCCTGAAGCCTATGGGCGAAAATTTGTTGAAAACACGCCCAACGGCCAATTCATCATGTTTGAATGCGGTCATCCAATTCACAATCAGCAAACCGAGCAGTTTAAGCGGGTGGTGGGCGCATTTCTGGAGAAAGTATGCAATGAAAACGAGAAAGGCTAGATGTGTCCAAGTTAACGCCGAAAATAATCCTTGAAGGTACTCGGCTAACCCATAAAACCGACATTGCTTTTGCGCTCAACGAACATTCGCGTATCGTCGGGCCGCGCAAATACCAGTATCACTCGCCGTTAATCAGCGCCGAATGGTGTACATTCACCAATTTTCCGTGGGGGCGCGGCCCGATCAATTTTGCGCCAGAGGAAGAATCGCTGGCGCTGGAAACTTATCAAACATGGGTGCGCTTGTTTGAATTGAACCGTTATTACTCATGGATTGTGGATCGGTTTCATATCAGCACACAGGTATATCAGGCGGCGCAGGGGCGCGAATATGATTTCCGCTGGCTGGAAGAGCGTTTGCTGCCAATGGGCTTTTGCGTGGTTTTGCTCACGCGCACACCAGACTCTTTTGAGGCGGCGCGGCAAGAACGCTTGAAGGTAAGCGGAAATCCAGCGCAGTATGATGATCTATCGCCATTTATCGCAGAGCAGGGCGCGTTTCGGGCGAGGGCAGAGGCATCGCTACTGCCGCATGTTGAAATTGATGTGAGTCACTTCGATCTAAACGCCGTTTGCAATCGGATTGCCGATTGGATGGAAGGGGAACGATTGTTAGAAATGGTGTAGGGTAGCTCAACCTACGTCATCCACTGTGTCCTTCTTCAATCGTTCGATCAATTCGATCAACGCAGATTCATCTAAGCCGTTAAACACTTCACGTTCGGGATAAATCACCAGATTCGGGCCGATGGCGCACATATCAAGGCAGTTGGCGATTTCGAGCTTGATGAGGCGTTCGCCAGCAGCATCGTTGATGGCGGCGATCTCCGGCTCAAGCTGGCGATAGAGGGCATCAGCACGACGGCCAATATTGCAATACTGCCCGCGACAGAGGACGACGCGGCGCTTAGCAGCCAAATGGCACCGTGATATTCACCGGTGCCCCTAGCTCGTAGGCATCATAGCGGACGGTGATGTTTCCGGTAACGGGCTGTGAAAGATTGAACACGATGGTATTTTCAACGAATAGGTTCATGTAGTAGCGGATCACTGCGCCCCGCACAGGGGAAATCCACATTTCGGCACTCTCGATAGTCATTCTGCCGTTATCACCTAGTCGCACCGCAGGGAAGTTGAGCGCGTCTTGATCGAAGGTGAAAAGATAGACCTCTTCACCGTTGATGGTGGCTCGGCGCCCGGCAGGCTGTACTGGAGATGCCCCGCCGATGAGCGCTCCGGCGCTTAATTCAGCGGCGGCCTGAGCGGATTCACTATTTCCAGTTGTACATACGCCATCGCGCACGAGGAATGCATCAGGGCCAAGTTGTACTGCCTCGTAACTGGCGGCAGATGCATCTCGATTAATTAAGCTGCCTTCGGTAGTGACCTGCACCCGCCGTGCTGAAGAAAGCTGGTCAAATTGTATCTCTGCCCCAGCGGAAGCATCGGCGCTGCGCTCGGTTCCAGCATACACACCGTCGAAATTGAGCTGTACGACATAACGCCCACCGGCAAGCTCGTTCAAGCCATTATCTATATTTTCAAAGCGCGACACCTCGCCGTCAAATGGCGGTGGAGGCGCGTTTTGAGTGAGCGGCAGCGCGGTTGCCAGCGCCACAAAATCTGCCTGCGTTGGAATCTGATCTGGGGATAGTCGTTCGCGGCAGGCGGAAAACATGAAGGGAAGTGTCAAAATGATGAGGGATCGGGTGAGTGGCAAGGCGCGATGAGGGATCATGTTCACGATCCTATCCAGCGGAAATTCCAGACGGTGGGTGGTTGAGCGATACGGAACACTCCACCACGCTCTAGATCGGCGATGATTAGCGGCCCTTCGCTAATGCCGTCACCATCCTCATCCATCAGAGTCTCATATCCGGCGACAAAACGGCTGTCTGGGGAAAGGCGTGGTGCCTGTAAATTGTCAATCGCGGCAATAGGCTCAGCGTCAAAGCCGCGCAGATCTACGACGCGAATGAGCGCATCATTCATTGAAGTGAGCAGTGTGCGATATTGCCCCGGCGTGATCTGCCGAACATCGCGCACGACAGCATCAGAGGGCAGCGGCACCCATTCCACCGGCGTGGTGTCTGGCAGTACGCTGTCGAACACATAAAGGCCAGTATCAATTTCTGGCGCGTCCATCGCTCCGTCACGCCACATCAAAATACGCCCATCAGGCAGCCAGCGCGAAGTGATCACACGCGGATCATTACCTTCTGCTGGAATTTCGACAAACTCGCCACTTTCCAATTCGTACACGGTGGCAATGGTGGCGGATGACGTATAGGTATCTACCAGTAATCGTGTTCCGTCGGGTGAAAACTGCGGGCGGCGATAGCGGCGAGCATCTTCGCTCTCAGTGGTATTCGGTAGGATGCGCTGTGCCGGTGTGCCATCCAGATAAGCAATCCAGATGCCGCCGCCATTAGCGGTTTCGTCAGTATAGGCAATACGTGCCGAATCAGGGCTGAAGGAAGCGGTGATCGGCGCAAAGCCGTTTAGCGCCGCTAGCATGATCGGGCGCGAACTGGTGAGCGGCTGGAACCAGAGTTCGCCAGCGACAACATAAGCGACACCGCTGTTATTCGGCGCAGCGACAAATTCGGTCACATCAGCATCTGAACCAGTGAACCGGTAAGGGTTGCCGCCATTGGCTGGAAGCTGCCACACTTGTGTAATTTCGCCGACCGGCGCAAGGAAGAATGCGGCACTGGAAAGTGCGAGTCCAGAGACAGTTTCAATATTGAAACCGAGTGGCGAGAGCGTAGGTTCCGGGGTTGGCGGCGGCAATGTGGGCGTGGCCGTCGGGATTATGGCAGTGGGGGGCATTGGCGTTGGAATAATTCGCAGCGGCGACCAGTCAAAGGCGACGACATTGTTCACGGCCAGCGGCGAGCCGTTACCGGTGACCGGATCAAACATCGCCAGCGCGCCACCCTGCAATAAGGTCATCACCGTGCCACCGGGCGCCCACTGTAAGCCAGAGAGTGGAACCGGATTTTGACCGATGGCCTCAACCTGTGGCGCACCGCGTGACAATCGGAGCAGCACGCCATAGCCTTCGTCGTAACTGGCATTACGCGGTCTACCAAAGAATACAAGCTGATCCGCTGAGGTTAGAAAGGGTAGGCGATAGGTATCGTTGTTGTCCAGTAAGGTCGCCTGCGCGTTGGCAGCGCTGAGATTCATCAGTTTCAAGCCGCCGTCCAATGGGGCAAATACAATTTCGTCATTGCTCACCCACGCCGTTCCCACGGAGGAATCGATGATGCTGGCAAGAGAGAGCGACTCTTCATCGCGGCGGTAAATCCACCACACATTTTCTGGCGTTTGCGCGGCTAGATAAGTGCCTGCGGGTGACCAGCTCAGGTTTTGAAAGATGCCATCACTCAGATCAATGAAAATCGGGCTGCCGCCGCTTTCTAGGTAAACGCGCGCGCCAGCAAGCGTAGTATAAGCCAACGCATCGCCGCCGGGTGACCACGCGATGGTATCCCCGCTGCCGCGATAGGGGGGCAGACCAGCAGACGCGCCTTCCAGTTGCAGGCCTTCGCCGCCAGAAAGCCCGGCAACTGTGAGACCCTCTTCTGTTCGGTAAGCAATACGCTCGCCAAGGGCGTCTAACCCGAAGTCAATAATATACACATCCGGCGGACTCACCGGTTGTGCCCCCACTGAACCCAGCCCATAACGCTCAATTCGGCCTTCGTTCGTAAGCACAAAGAGTTCGGAAGGTAGCCCAAGCCTGCTCTGTGCCAGCGATGCGCTCGCCGTAAATAGCGCTGCAAAGAAGATGAGGATGCTGGTAATTATGCGCACTGGCTAGAACTCCACATTGAACGCGCGCCAACTGCCATTGTTTGCGCCCGGCGCATCTACGACCAGCAGGTAGGTCTGGTTTTGCGCCGGAAGGTAAATTGCCCGGCCATAATCGAACTGCTGAAGACTGGCGGTTTGCCCGGTTTCAGAGGCGACAGCCCAGCCTAATGCAGCCTGCACATCGGGATTTGAGCGCCAGACCTTTCCGAAGCCGCGAATTGGCTCATAGCGATTTGGCGGCGGCGTCATATTCATATTGTCGGGATCAACCCCTTCGATCCAGATGTCATCAAAACGGCGATAGTGATTATCGCTGCTCAAAACGTAGATGCTGCCGGGAAAGCCCTGCGCGTAGATCATCGCTCCATTTTCAAAGGGCTGATAGGCAGCTGTAATCGAGACCGGGCCACCTACAGGGCAGCCAAGAAGGGCGGCGAGCGCCGGATCTTCTAGCTGAATACTGCCCATTGCGCCGGTGAATGGTACCGGGCAAGGTGCTGGCGCAAATGGAGTTGCGAAGGCGCCATCCACGGGCAGCACGGTAACGCCGATCACCGAACCAGTGGCATTAGGGTCAATTTGTGGCCCCATGGCCGCAAGCGTGGCTTGCCGTAGTTGTTCGCTCAACTGCGCCAGCGCAGTCAGAGTAGGTGGTGGGTAGCGTTGTTCGATAGGCAGCACAGTGACATTGGCGGCGGCAGCGACTAGCGCGCCAAACGGCCCTAGATCAGGCGTGGGTACAGGCGTATCCGTGAGCGTAGGCGTGATGGTGTTTGTGATAGTCAGACTGGGGATCAGCGTAGGTGTTGATGAAAGCGTTAGGGTGGGCGGTATCTCCGTTTCCCCCGGCGTCAGGGTAAAGGTGCTTGTGGGCGGTATCGTGGTTTCAGACGGCGTAACAGTTTCGGCAGGTGTCGCTGCAATCAATGCCATTTCTGTGGCTTGTACTTCTGTAGGGGCTTCAGACGGCTCTATGACAAGAGTGGCTGTGGCAACTGGTAGGGACATCAACGTGGGCACGCTGATAGTATCTGTAGGCTGGCAGGCGGCAAGCACCAAGATGAGTATAGGGGTGAGAAAAATTCGAGCTTTCATGATGCGGAGTATAGCCAATTCTGAATAGAGTGTGCGATATGAAAAACAAAACGAGCGTACAATATGTACGCTCGTTTTGTTGGGGGAGAGGGAAGTAATAACCTGTTGTGGTTAACCGAGATGCGCCCTTAGGAACCATGCTGCTTTTTCGTGTTCCTGCATCAGGCCGATGAAGAAGTCATTCGTACCCATATCATCATCCTCTTCAACAGCATCTGCCGCTTCGCGCAGCGATTGTATGACAGTTTCATGATCGTGTACTAGGTCGGCAATCATTCCCTTTTCATCGGGATTGATGCCGGGCTGTTCCTTTAGCACGGTATGCTCCCGCATTTCAGCAAGCGTACCAAGAGCGATACCACCTAACTGACGAATACGCTCGGCAATTTCGTCCATGCTGTTGTCAAGCTGTTCATACTGTGATTCAAACAGCAGGTGAAGCTGCATGAAGTGCATGCCGGTTACATTCCAGTGATATTTGCGGGTTTTAGTGTAAAGCACGAATGTATCCGCAAGGCTGGCCGTCAATAACCGAATTGAATGTTCCCGCGCCTTATCGCTCAAACCAATATTGGGGGTGTTCCCCACCGATGACTTCGTTTTTTCAGCCGAACGTGCTGCCATGATCTAATCTCCTTGAAGTACAACTTGTGAAGCAAGATCGCCATATCATTCTGACGCGGTTACAAAATTTATTATTACGTTTTGATTTTGTATTTACATGGCCTTGAAAGTGGATTCGCAAATGGGTTAGATGGGGGACAGGGCTTATTGAGTAACTTTCAGCGCGAGCGGTACTTTAGCCACAAATAATCTACTGCAGCCGCGGCGAAGATGAATACGAATGGATCGGCAGGTGAACGGTAGCGGGTGGAAGGGTGATAGATGAGGTAGGCTGCGGTAATGCCGATCATAATGATTAGCGGCGGCCCATAGACGCCAGTTAACTGGCGGGTTTTTGCTGCGCGCCAAATACCGAGAATCGATAGAATCAATAACGGGGTGAAATAGAGCAAGTGAACGATACGTGCGGATTGAAACAACGGCTCTTCGTATTGCAGAACGGCAGAATTATCCAGATTGGCATTCGGGGGAACGGTGCGGGGCAGTAGTTCTGGACTCCAGAGGGTGATGAATTTTGACAGCATTAAACGCGGAATATCGCCGGGGTTATTTAGAAGATAAGCAATTGCCTGATCGCGGAACCAGTCTGATTCGGCTATCTCACTTAAACCCTGTGGGGTCGGTTCGAGGCAGGTCACCCACTGGGCGTCCCAGCCATTGAAGAAATAGTCGGCCACGCAGGGGTTGTTTCCCTGATAGAGATTGCTGCCATCATTGGTGCTGACGAAAGTAAGCCTGCCATGAAGTTGGGTGTTACGAATAACCCACGGTAAAAGTACCATGATGAATACGACACCTAATGCCAGCATATATTTCACCGCGTTTATGAACCCTGATTGCCGCCACCACCAGAGCGCAAAAAGCGGCAGCATGAGGATGACTAGCGATTTGGTCAGCGCGGCCAACCCGAACATCAGACCGCAAAAGAGCGCCCATTTCCATGACCGCTGATCGGCAGTTTTGTATAATCCCCAAACACCCAGTACCAACAGCATGATAAATACGGCGGTGTCGTTGGTGGAAAGATTTTGAAATAGAAGATAAGGGTAAAAACCGGTAAAAGCCGCCGCCAACAGCCCAACCCGTTTCCCGCCGATACGCCGGCCAATGGCATAAATCGTAATTAGCGTGATCACATCGAAGCCGATTTGCACCAGCGCGACAGTAATCGGGCTTCGACCTAGAACGCTGTAGATTCCTGCAAGCACGAAGGGATACAGCGGCGGTAGATCGCTGTCGGCAGCTCGATCTGTATAGCGGGTATAGCCCTGCCCGGAGAGCATATTCACGGCATAAGTATCGTAGCCAGAAGTTTGCAGGCTTAAGGTATGCCCGGCCACCAGCAGGTAGCCGAGGCGGAGAACAACCGCCAATGCCAGAATAACCAGCAGCGCACGGGGGAAATTGAGGCGGGAGGAAAAGGTCATGGGGTGTCCAGAGGGCGCAGCACCTGGGCGGGGTTGCCAGCGGCAATTACCCCAGCAGGAATATCGCCAGAAACGACGCTGCCGGCGCCGATGATGCTGCCGGCGCCAATGGAGCTGCCTTTTAAAATTAGCGTATTCATACCAATGAACACATCATCCGCGATCATGATAGGGCGAGAGACCCCAGCTTCAGGGGATTGATAACGCTTTTCAGCAGCCAGCGGGTGAAAATCTGTGTCTACTATGCTCGAATTTGCGCCAATGAACACGCGATTGCCCACTTGAATGGCCGTTTGGGCGACCAGCACCGTTCCGGTCATGCCCACATCATCACCTAGTATGATGCGCGCATTGGCTGACCACGTGGCTAAAATAGAGCGATGATCCACGCCCAGCGGGTTTGAACCAAACCAGTTTCGCATATTGAGCCGATGTCCAATTTGAATCGTGCTGCCAGTGTGGCGCTGAATCAATGGCGCGCCATAGATCATCCAGCTTTCCCCCCAACTAACGCCGTGCAGCGAAAAATACAGGCGGATATAGGGCAGGGCAGCATAACGCCGAAGCT
>DAOTUZ010000163.1:0-19345 GCA_034437295.1 Anaerolineae bacterium
GTTGGAGGCAGATTTACCGCTGAATCCTGACGATGTTCGGCTTGCGCACGTTATTGCCCGCGCACTAGAAACCACCCAGCTTCAGGCCGAGCGCGCTGATATTACGATTAAGGTCAGCGTTGCGAAGCGCGGGGACGTTATTGAGGGTGACCAGCGCCGATTGGAACGTGTTGTTCAGAACTTGATCAGCAACGCCATTAAGTACAACCGCCCCGGCGGCAAGGTGAATATTGCCCTGAATCTTCATCTGGATTATGTCACGCTCATTGTAAGTGATGATGGCTTGGGTATTCCGCCGCAAGATTTACCGTTTATTTTTGATCGTTTTTATCGCGCACATGCAGTCATGCGCTCTAGGATTGAAGGTAATGGGCTGGGGTTGGCGATCACCTGCGGTATTGTTGAGCGACACGGCGGCAAAATTACGGTGCAAAGTGTGCTTGAACAAGGGTCAACCTTTACGGTGACGCTCCCGCGCAAGCAAAATGCTCAAAAACGAAGCAGCAACGCCAGTGAAGCGCTGGATGGCGTAGATGACAACACGCAAGAACCAGATACCGATCCTAATCTTGATGCTGACGGCGCCGGCGCTGAGTAATTTCGCTTGCGATAGGTTGTGACAAACAGTACAATTGACCCGCTGCGATTTTGATTGATGGAGGCTGCTGTGCGGCGACTAATCATTTTCTTGATAATTCTGGTGATCCTGATCATTGGCGGCGGTTTGACCGCGTTGATCGCCTCATCTGCGAATGGCGCCGCTGACCTGCTGCCTGTGTTAACCATCACCGCAGATCCCAATGCGTCTTCAACCATTATGCAAACATGGAAAGCCGAACAGTTATTTTTACTGATTGGCCTGATAGTGACCAGCTTAGTGGGTATGGCGATTGTCGCGGCCGTGGTCATCTGGTTGCTGGATCGGAGTATGCAGAATACCGGATTGAAAGAAGCCGGTATTATCCCTAAAGCCGGCACAACAATTGATGTTAGAAATGCCGATAAGCTGCCCGCAATCACACCCGACGCGGCAAAATAACTGAAATCTAGAAAATACCCGGCTGAAAAGTAAATCAGTTTACGGTTTGTTTGGAGTTTGAAAACATGGCAAAGTCGCGGTTGTTTGTGCCGTTTGCACTGACGACGGCTTTCCTCACTATTGGCTTGATTATTTTTGGCGCAGTCGTTCGCGTGACCGACTCCGGCCTTGGTTGTGGCAATCACTGGCCTCTGTGTAACGGCACTATTTTTCCACCCTTAGACAATATCACCGCGTGGATTGAATGGTTACACCGATTGTTTGCCATATTGATAGGCATTGTAGGCCTTGTTACTTTGATTATTGCCATAAAAGATTATCGCAAACAAAACCGCGCTGTATTGATCGCCACTATCGTTGCCGGCGTGCTATTCTTCGTTCAAAGTATGTTGGGCGCGCTGGTCGTGGTGCTGGATTTGCCGCCAACCTTCGTGACGATGCATCTCGGTACTTCGATGCTGTTAGTGGCAGCCTTAGTGGTAGCCGCTTTGCTTGCAATCTATAAACCCGAAACGCATTATCCCGCCGATAAATTTACAACGCTGGCATATACCACCACCGCGCTGTCGCTGGTAATCATCCTGACCGGCGCATTGGTACGCGGCAGCGGGGCAACTCTGGCGTGTACAACATGGCCTTTGTGTAACGGCGCTTTGCTTCCGATTGAGGGCGGGCAGTGGGCGATGATCCACATGTTCCACCGTCTGGCAGTAGCGGGACTGGGCATCGCGGTTGTGCTGGTCGTTTGGATGGCCTTTTCGCTTAAACGCCCGCGTCGCATAAAGATGCTGGCGCTTACAGCGGGCATCACTTATCTGGCGCAGGCCGGGGTTGGCGCGATGTTCGTATTTACGACTGCTGCGCCGCTGTGGGGAGCGTTGCATGTGCTGTTTGCTGCCCTAACTTGGATTCTTTTTGTAAGCTTGAGTGTGTTTGAAGCCCTTAATACACGAGATATTTCAACGGAGGCTGCTGCATGGCAGTCCACACCCGCGCTCAATTAAATAACAAGCCGTCTTTATCCAACACATTACGTTCATACCTTGAACTGACGAAACTGCGCATTGTGCTGCTGCTGCTGTTTACCACCGTCACGGCAATGGTGGTTGCGGCGAATGGCATTCCACAACTCACCATTCTAGTACCAACACTTATCGGCGGCTCGCTCTCTGCCGCCGGCGCTAGCGTGATTAACCAGTACCTTGATCGCGATCTTGATATCAAGATGTCACGGACGGCGCGTAGGCCGATTCCTTCAGGGCGTATAAAGCCAATTAACGCGCTGTTATTCGGGCTTGGTCTGGTCGCGTGGTCTACGCTGATTCTGTGGATCTTTGTAAATCCGCTCACCAGTGTGCTGGCGCTTGGCGGCGCGATCTATTATGTCGTCATTTATACCATGCTGCTGAAGCGAAATACGGTGCTGAATATTTTGATTGGCGGTGGCGCGGGCGCCATGCCGGTGCTGGTAGGATGGGCGGCTGTAACCGGTACGCTCAGTTTTGAGCCGTTGTTGCTGTTTGCAATTATCTTTTACTGGACGCCGCCGCATAGTTGGGCGCTTGCGCTTCTGGTCAACAGCGATTATACCAAAGCCAATGTGCCGATGATGCCAGTGGCGCGGGGTGAGGACGTAACCCGCACGCAGATTCTCTGGTACTCGGTACAACTACTGATCATTAGCCTGTTACCAGTGTTATTTTCGATGTTTGGAGCAATCTATCTGCTGGCGGCGGGGCTGCTAGGCATCGGGCTAATTTACCAGTCGGTGAGGCTTATCCAGAAAAAGGATGGCGCAACCGCCCGTAAAGTTTACAAATATTCAACCATGTATCTCGCCTATCTGTTCATGGTGATGATACTGGACATATTGATCCTCTAAACTGGAAGCGTGGACGTGAATCGCAAGTCACTGCTCAGCCCCCCTGTAATGTTCGTGTTCATCATGCTGATCGCCATTTCTCTGGTTTTCATGATTGTACTGATCACGGCATCAACCGAAGTTAACCCCGAAATGACGCCTGAGAATTATAATCAGCGCGGCGCTCAACTGGTGGCGATGGGTAATGCTGCAAACGGTGAGGTGTTGTTAGCCCCAAAGACGTGTGCGACCTGCCATCATTCTGGTGTAGGCAGCGTTGGGCCTGCTTTTGATGGCATTGCTGATATTGCGGCCAGCCTCCGCCCGGGATTTACCGCTGAAGGATATTTGCTGCAATCAATTCTTGATCCGGGCGCTTATATTTATGAGGGCTATCAGAACGTGATGCCAGCATTGAACAGCATCCTTAGTGATCAAGAACTGGCTGATATTATGGCCTATTTGATGACTCTGCACGCACAATAACCTATCATGTATCTGGATTCATTCACGCTTTCCGCGCTGGTGGATGAGCTTCTTGATACTATTGCTGGCGGGCGTATACAAGATGTTATTGATGTAGATGAAACCGGCATCGGCCTTGAAATCTACGGCAACCACCACCGCCATTACCTCTACCTGAGCGCCAACAATAATCAACCGCGCATGCATTTAATGCCAGATAAGCTGCGCCGGGGGCTACCTAAACCCACGCAAATTGGCTTGCTGTTACGACGTTTCGCGGAAGGCGGCGTTATTGCCCATATCAGCCAGCCCGAATGGGAGCGTGTCGTTATCCTTGATGTTGAAGGGGCTGAAGGCAATATACAGATCGTGGTTGAGCCGATGGAACGCCGCGCGAATGTGCTGCTGCTGAAAGATGACATTATTCAAGATTGTATGCGCCGCGTACCATCGCAGGTTAACCGTTATCGCACACTGCTTCCTAACCAGATTTATCAACTGCCGCCGCCACAGACGGGCAAAATATCACCTTTTACTGCTTCTGAATCTGAAGTCGCGGCGTTTCTTGTCGAAGCCGATCCAAAATCTAAAGCGCAGCAAGTTCTGACAGGCCGTTTGTTCGGCATCAGTCCGCTGCTAGCGCGTGAGGTACTGAATGTGGCGGGCTGTGCGCTGGATATTCGCGCCGATCAAGCGCCGGGGGAGAAGGTATTCGCCACCTTACGGCAGTTGCTTGAACCGCTGAGACGGCGTGCTTGGAATCCAGGAACCGCCGAAAATTCTCCGCGTGAGCGTGCCTACAGCGTGTATCCACTAACGACGATTCCGAACTGGCAGCCAGTTAAGACGATCAGCGCGGCTATGGCCTGGTATTTTGAGGCTCCGGTGGGTAAAGACGCATACGATGCTGCCAAGCAGCCTGTTCGGGATGCAATTGCGGAGGGGATAGCAAAATTAGCAGCGAAGATCGCTTCTTTGAGCAGCTCGCTAAAAGATGATCGTGAACGCGAGATACTGCGACAAAGCGGAGAATTAATACTGGCGTACCAGTATTCGATTGCGCCTGAACAGATCGAGCTGCGCGCGCAATACGATCTCGATGCGCCTGAGCTAGTGATTGCGCTAGATACGAGTTTGACTCCGTTGGAAAATGCTCAGCGTTATTTTGACCGTTACAACCGTGCTAAGCGCGCGCTGGAAGATGTACCGCGATTACTGCGAGACGCACAGGCGGAACTAGCAACCGTGAAGCAGATAGCAACTGATCTGGAATTGGCGACAAACTGGCCGGAAATTGATGAGGTTCAGCAGGCATTGCAAGCGTTTGGGTTGTGGCGCGGCAAACCGATGCAGAAGATCGGTGGTGGCAAAAGTGCGCCGCTGAAAGTGGTGACTGATGATCAATTTGTGATCTGGGTGGGGCGTAACAGCCGCCAGAATGAGCAGGTCACATTTGACAAAGGCAGCCCTGCGGATCTATGGCTGCATGCCCGTGGAGTGCCGGGGGCGCATGTGATCATTAAGTTTGATGGTCGCCAATTCCCTGAGGCTGTAATTGAACGCGCGGCACAGCTTGCCGCCTACTACAGCGCGTTACAGGCCGAAAACCGCGCCGAGGTTGATGTGACCGAACGGCGGCATGTCAAAAAAATGCGCTCCGGTGGGCAGGGGATGGTCACTTACCGCAATGAACGTACAATTCCTACCGTTCCAACCAGGGAATAACCAATCGTGTCAGCAAAGTGCAGCGGCGTTCACTTAGTCTGCGTTTATAACCCGCCGCGCTGCCTCTAATACTGCTGCTGGCGTAATTTCGCGGACACAGGGGTGATTTTCGGGATCGTCTCCTCGCCAATCGAGAATGCGGCAGGGGCGACAGCCAATCGTTGATGTGATAATGGCATGACGCGCAGGGTTGCCCCACGCACCAAATTCAGCCGGATCTGCCGGGCCAAATAATGTTACGCTCGGCGTTTTTACGGCGGCGGCAATGTGCAGCGGCCCGCTGTCTGGCCCAAGCACTATCGCTGCGCGTTCGTATAGTGCAGCCAGCGTGTGAACATTGGTGTCTCCGGCAAGGCTGTAACTCTGCTGCTGCGTTAGCGCCTGTATGCGGTGGATCAACTGCGCCTCAGCATCGCTTCCAGTGAAGAGCAGCGTTCCTTCTAGCTGTTCGGCCAGCGTGGCGCCAACCCATGCCCATGAGTCTTCATTCCATAACTTTGATGCCGCGCCAGAACCAGGATGAATTATGATCAAAGGTTTTTCTTGGTCGATCCCCCGCTGGTCAAGATAGTGTGTTATTTGCTCACGCCGGGTCGCCGTGATCGGGAGGTTCAGCGCGAGATCAGCGATCTCCGGCATTGGCTGCTGAACTGCGCGTGCTATCAACCGGGTATTTTGCAGTACAGCATGCTCATTGACCCATGTGACTCGCTGGTCTAGAAATCGACGGGTTTCCGGCAAATCATAGCCAATACGGTGAGAGATGCCTGCTAATTTTGCTAACAGCGCCCCCCACCAATGATCCGGCCTCAGAACAATCGCGCTGCTGTAGCCAATCTGGCGAATCATCCGCGCCGCCTGAATCAACTGCATATAGGGTGCTTGAACATTGGCCTTTTCGGTTTTAGCGAAGCCGGGAAAGGGGAAGGTAATGACTTGATCAATGTCGGGGTTCTCAAGCAGCACATCGGCAGCCCACGAGCCAACCAACATGTGAATTTGCAGATCAGGTTTTACCTGCCGCAGCCAGTGAAGCGCAGGCGTCGTTAACAATAGGTCGCCCAGATGATCAGGGCGAATCAGCAGCAGGCGATTTTGTATGGGCTTGGAGGTAGGAATTGGCAGCGCGCCCAGCATGTTAAGCAGTTGCTGGCGAAGTTGATGCTTTAGGGGCTGGCGATGATAAGCGTTAGTGAGGGCAATATTCCGCCGGACGAGCGCTTCTCTATCCATGCGAGCATGCCTGCAACGTGGCGGTTAGTGCCGGGATAATTGCTGACCAGTCATATTGTTCTTTAGCAACCTGCTTCGCTTTCTCGCCCATAGCTTTGGCTTCAGCTTTGTGATGCAGTAGTGCCGTAATTGCAGCGGCGAAACCAGCAGCATCATCCTTGATCCGCATCGTGGCAACAGCTTCAGCGCTCAACCCTTCGGCGCCAATGGACGTTGAGACAATGGCACAGCCCGCCGCCATGGCCTCTAGCAGCTTTAGCCGGGTGCCCGATCCCATACGTAGTGGGGTAACGTAGACGCCGGCACTATGTAGAAATGGCGTGACCGAAGCCACCCAACCGGTGATCTCGATATGTGGATCATCGCTCAATATAGTCAAGCTGCTGTGTGGTTTCTGCCCGACAATATATAGCTTGCAATCAGTAATTTCGGACGTTACACGCGGCAAAACTTCGTCACAGAACCAGAGCATCGCATCTATATTGGGGCGATAGTCCATTTTTCCGGTAAAGATAATGGCGTTTTTACTAAGATCGAGCGTCTCGCTTGCTTTCTGATAGTCTTCAACGAAGATACCATTTGGCACGACTGAAACTTTGTTGTCGTTACGGAACTCTACAAGTGTTTTTGCATCTTCGCCCGAAACTGTGGTGACGGCATCTGCGCTGCGGCATATCGCAGATTCGAAGCGCCAGATGCGGCCAACTTGAATTTGAGAATAAATCGAAGCGGGCAGCCGTTTGAAATTGCCTCTATCCACCATCGCAATACGTCTTTGCAGCAAGTGTTCAATATTTGCCGCATCGTAAATTTGCTTGCAATTTGGCTGCAAAGCGCGGGCTTGTTTCATCAGAATCGCAGTTTCAATACCGATGTACAGCGCGAAGTCATAAGTGTGATGAGTCATCAACCGCCTTAAACTTGCGCGCATTTCGTCACTTTCCAACCGGTGCGCAATGTCGGGCTGCGTAGACGTGATGAGGGACTTTAGTCGCTGCCCCTTCGAGCGTGACGGCGTGCTGACGGTTGTTATGCTGGCGCAAAACTGGGGCAGCGGCGTTGCCTCAGGCTGCACAGTATCATCGTGGTAGGCTAGTAAATCTATCTCCAGCGGAAAATCAGGCGCATATCGTTTGAGGCCGCGCAGTAAACCGTAGGCGCGCAGCCCGCTGCCACTTTGCGGAGGATATGGAAGATTTGGGGTGACGAGTAATAGACGTTTCAAGCAACGGCCTCATAAACTTTCATGGAGATACGTGCCACTTCCTCCCATGTAAAGGTTGTAGCGCGTTTTAGACCTACTTCAATCTGCTCTTTGCGCCACGCAGTATCTTGATAGGCTTTTAGCATAGCGGCGGCAATCTGTTCGGGGTTTTCTGGATCAACCTGAAGGCCAACATCGCCCACAACTTCAGGCAATGAAGAACGATTGCTCACAATGGGTACAGTGCCGCAGGCCATTCCCTCAAGCGCGGGTAAACCAAACCCTTCATAAAATGATGGCGTGACCACGGCGATTGCCTGATTGTAAATCACTGGAAGCGCCTCAAAAGGCGCATTTTCAATGAAGCGCACATGGTGGTTTAGGTGAAGCGTGTTAATTTTCGCCAGCGTTTCCTCATAAAGCCAGCCCCGAGTTCCCACCAATAATAAAGAGGGGGCGTCGGGTATTTGATCGCGCAGCAGCCGGTAGGCATCCAGCAGACCGCTTATATTCTTGCGCGGCTCGAATGTGCCCAGAAACAGCCAGTAATCCTGAGGAATATTGAATGCGTCGCGCCATTGACCAATATCTTCAGGCGTGGGAATGCGAAAGCTTGGATCGGCGGCTAGCAACTGAACGGTGATCTTGTCCTCAGGCACGTTCAACATCGAGATTAGATCGCGCTTGCTGGATTCGCTAATCGTAAGGATATGATCTGCATGGCGCGCAGCATATTCAATCCGATCATTATAGTAGCGGCGGCTTTCTGCGGTTAGATGCTGCGGATAGTGCATAAAGGTTAAGTCATGGATAGATGCAACATGACGGCGCGCCCCGCGATAAGGCGGAATGAAGTCTGTGGAATGCAAAACATCAAGCCGCAGTCGTGCCAATTCAATGCTTAGCGCCCCACGCTCAAAACGATGGTGGCACGGCGTCCACAATGGCACAGCGTTCATATTGGATGGCGCATGAAAGTCTTGCTCTTTACGGCTGTATAACACCGTGTAGCGATTCTGCTGATCCAACCTGCTGAGCGCATGGGTGAGCTGGGTGATATAGGTGCTAATTCCGCCTTTTCGATAATACGTCAGGCGATGATCTAATCCGATATGCGTCATGCAGCAAGTATAACTTTCGGCGGGGTAGGCGTCTAGGAATGGATAGAAGCTGTGCGGCTTTCTGTTAGAGATAGCGTAAGATAATTGCTTCGAGCGTGCCATCACGCTGTAAAGCTGCCAGTGCGTTCTCGATTGCATTGCCTAAATTTACCCGTTCAATACGGGTAGCGGCGGAATAGGGTAGTACCGTAACCTCTTCTACTGTGGCGCGCCATTCGGCATGATCGCGTAGGTATATGCGGGCGGCGGTGTGATCTACCAGCGCGGCATCTGCCTCATTGAGGCGGGCAGCATCCAGCGCGATTGTGTTTGTTTCATAGGGGCGTATTTCAAAGACGGGTATCCGCCTCTCCCAGCGGCTAGCTTCCGTTTGCGCGTCGCTTCCCAGCGCAATCGCCAGTATTTTTCCGGCCATATCGTCCATGCTGCTGATATTTGTAGTTGTGGGGCTGACCAGCACCAGACCAGCGTTGAAATAAGGGATAGAGTAGCGCACACGATTCATGCGAGAAGGATCAGGCACCAGCGCCGAGATGATTATATCGACCTGATCCGTTTCCAGCGCATCATATAAGCCATCATAACCTAGCGGAATGATACGCACAGGTAGGTTCAAATAATCGGCAAGCGCGCCAGCAAGATCAACATCAATGCCTCTGAATTCCCCGTTTTCCAGTATGCCAAATGGCGCATAACTGATGTCAATGCCGACGCGCAGTTCGCCTGTTGGCACGAGAGGCTCAGGAGGCTGCATCAGCTTGCGAATCACCCTGTAACTGCCATAAAGAATGATGATGATAGCAAAAACTGCTGCCGTAATGATCAGTGTGCGGCGGGCGCTGGATACCATAGGTTTTCTCCAACCTCGCCGCCGCGAGAGTACGATTGAAGCGTGTTGTAAAGCGGGTGGGGCTGAAATTCGGTGTCTAATAAAGTGAACCTGTCAGGGTAGCTGTAGGTGGGGGTAGGGTAGCGCAGCACCCAGTTGCAAACCTTACTCGCCCAGTCCCAGTTAGCTTCTGCAATTTCGTAGGCTTGCAACGTATAAGCGATCCGCTCTGATGGGCTGACCGCGTAAGTCCATCGGTCACTGTCATTCCAACCCATTTCGGTAATATAAACTGGCTTCTCAGTGTCACCATACTCAACCATGATTTCGCGCAATAATTCAGCGCGGCGATAATTCAGCCGGCCTGAATCCGGTATCTCGCTGGCGGGTTGAGTGAAACCGTAGGTGTGCATTGCCAGCGCATCGAAATTAGCGGAAGCCCCCGCATCATACAATGCGCGTAAATAGTCAAGATCGTTCATTGCAGTTGGGCTTTCTGGCGGTTCCAGATTAGGCGCCAGCGGAGCGGCCAGAATTTCTACATCCGCGTTCGCTTCATGCGCTGCCGGGTACACGGCTTCTAACAGCCGGGCATACCCCTCTGGAGAAACCTCACGGTAGCCCCATTCAAAAGCGAGATTGGGTTCATTCCAGATGATCAGTCGGTTGATAACGCCAGCATAGCGCGCTGCAAATGCAGCCACGAATCCGGCAAACGTATCAAAACGATCCTCCGGTAGGGTGTTTAGGGTCACTCGCCCATCGTGATCGGGCTGCGCCCATGCTGGCACAAAACCCATTCTCGCGATGATCTGAATTCCCTGATTTTCAGCATGGCGAACAATACGATCTACATTTTCCCAGTGATACTCTCCCTCATTCGATTCAATGTAAGCCCATGGAAAAAACTCGACAATGGTATCTGCGCCCATTTCGCGCACCATTTGCAGCGAGCGCTGAATTTTCCATTCCTCTACTTCGTCAATCAGGCGGGTATGCACGCATAGCTGTGGATGCTGCGTCACAACCGTTTGCGGCGCTTCCAGAATGGCGTGTGGGGGGGCTGGAGCAAGTAAGCTCAACGTGAGAATTGCCAGCGCAATGCGTGGAATCCAGCGCAAAGCATGGACTGCGAGGCTGCGTATTGGTGATTGCATGGCGCAATCATAGTTGAAAAAGACGCTCTTTTACCAGTCAGAAATTTGAGTTAAGTCCAAAACGATGCTATTATAATAGAACATATATTCGATTCGTGAATGACGGGGTAAATCTTCATGACTCCACCTGTACCCTCGCTTAGCTTAGAGACAGCGCGGCGGTTGACGATTAGCAAGCAGCGATTGTCTGGGCCTACTGCAAAGCCAGATGCGCAAGGAATACTCGACGTTTTACGCTCAATACATTGTTTGCAGCTCGATCCGATCAGCGCGGTCACCCGCAGCCACCGGCTGGTGCTGTGGAGCAGGGTGGGGCTGTTTGACACTGCGGCATTAGATCAACTGCTCTGGCAAGATCGCGCCCTATTTGAATATTGGGCGCATGAAGCATCAATCGTACTCACCGAAGATTATCCATTTCATGTGACCATGATGCGTCAATATAGTGAGGACAATTCACCGTGGGCAGGGCGCGTACAGGAATGGTTGTCGCAGAATATTGACCTTCGAGATTTTATCCTGACTGAACTGCAAAAGAACGGCGCCATGCTTTCACGCCAATTTGAATTGGAAGGGATTCACCCTGAAAACTGGGTTTCCACAGGATGGACTTCGGGGCGTAATGTGAGCAGGATGTTGGATTACCTGTGGATTAGGGGGGTGATTTCAGTTGCGGGGCGCTCTGGCGGCCAAAAATTATGGGATTTGACGGAGCGCGTATTCCCTCAGTTTATAGGCGCAGATCTGCCTTCGCGTGAGGAAATGACTGAACGGGCTATCGAGGAAGCGATCAAATCATTAGGCGCTGCGACCCAAAAGAACATAGATGTCCATTTCATTCGTAAACGGTATCACGAACTTCCGCAGGCGTTAGATCGCCTTGAGGCGGCAGGGCGTATTGTTCGTGTGAATATAGAGGACGATGGAAAACATTTAGCGGGAACATGGTATGTCCATTCTTCGGATCTAGGCTGGATTGACGAGATTCAAAATGGAGTGTGGAATCCGCGCACAACCCTACTTTCTCCCTTTGACAATTTAATCTGCGATCGCGCCAGAACAAAAAAACTGTTCAACTTTGATTTCACCATTGAAATTTATGTACCAGCGAATAAGCGCAAATATGGCTACTATGTGCTGCCAATTCTGCATGGCGATCAGTTGATCGGGCGGGTGGATTCCAAATTCAACAAAAAAGAGGGGCGTTACGAAGTCTACAACGTCTATGCGGAAGACTCTGCCCCGATGAATGCTGCTACAGCCAAAGCCATACGCGCAAATATTGACAATCTGGCGGTGTTTCTTGGTGCGACCGAAATCCAGTTTGGCAAAAATGTACCGACTGGATGGCGCAAATTTTTACAATAAACGCTCTGCCGTTAGCTGGAACTCAGCGAAATACGAAGCGTTTGCAGCGCCGCTTCGATTTGGTCTTTTGAAGCAGGCGCGCTGCCTTGAGCAAGCACAGACTGCCCCCCGCCGCGCCCGCCGAACGGCGCTAATGTCTGGTTGAGTAACACTGCCATATCCAGATCAAGATCGGCACTTCGGGCGAAAACCAGATTGGCGCGCCCATCAACGCTTGCGAGAAGGGCCACCGTTTGGGGATGATGTGCCAATTGTGAGGCCAGCAGTCGTAGATTTGCGGCATCCCGCCCCTCTAAAACGGCGCAAATTAGATTGAATCTGCCACACTGCTGCGCGTTTCGGAGGAGTGTGTCGCTTTCAAATCCGAGTAGTGCTTCTTGAGTATTTTTCAGTGTGCGCTGGCTAGTTTTGATCTGTTCCTGAAGGCGCGCCACTGCAAGCGGCACATCATCAAACCCAACAGTCAATTCTGCGGCGAGTTGGTTTGCCAGCATATTCTTGGCGGTGTAGTCCCGTAGTGCTCTGCCGCCACAGGCGAACTCAATGCGCGTTTTGTTTCCCCGTTTTTCAGATCTCAGCACTTTTATGATGCCAATTTCCCCTGTGCGTTTGACATGAGTTCCGCCGCAGGCTGTCGAGTCGAAGTTTTCTATTTCAATAACCCGTAAGCCCCCCGTAAGCAGATGCTCTGGCATTTTACGCATGCGCACATCTTCAGCACGATCCGGATCGATGATATGGGCTTTTACGGGGCGATCTTCCCATATGATCTGGTTAGCAAGCACTTCCGCTGCGCTAATATTCTCTGCTGAGGTGGATGGCGTGTCCAGATCAATCGTTAGGCTGGCATCGCTCAAGTGAAAGCCGACGGTATTAAAGCCCGCGGTTTGCACGAAAGCCTGCGTTAAAATGTGCTGGCCGGTATGCTGCTGCATGTGGTCAAAGCGCCGTGACCAATCAATTGAAGCATCAACATGATCTTCGGCGACAGGCCGGTCAATAATGTGCAGTACGGCCTTGTCGCTTTCTCGCGTAAGAACATCCAGAATCTGCGCTGAATGAATCGTGCCAGTGTCGTTCGGTTGACCGCCGCCCGTGGGGTAGAAATAGGTATGACTTAATACAAGGGCAGTCTTGCCCTCAATTTCTGTTCGCTCGATGATGTCGGCCTCGAAATTGCAGGTGTAAGCGTCATCGTAATACAGCCGGCTCATGAGCGTTCTCCTCGGCCTGAATTATTTACAGATTGAGAGCCTAACGCGGGAATCAAAAATGCCCCCAGCAGGAATCGAACCTGCGCCTTTGCCTCCGGAGGGCAACGCTCTATCCTCTGAGCTATGAGGGCGAATGTGGTCATTCTATCAGCCTAACCGTTGTGGCGCAAGCCTCCCAACCCTAGTCAGGATGCTCAAAATACGGTATTTTGCTAGGCTGATTTAAGCAGTTAGACATTGACTTGTAATCTAATATGACTAGAAGAATTTACGCCTTGTTTGTAATTTGCCTGATGTGTATTGTTAGCGCATGCGGTAGTTTGGGCGGCGCTGATACGAAAGGCACATTACAGGCAGAGGCTACGGCCTTCGTGGATGCCAGTACTCAGATTGCCCAAACCAGCCTTGCGCTGGCAACATCCGTCAACGCAACGGCGGCCATGGCGCGGACTGAAATTGGATTTATTGACGGCATGAATGCGCAGCTTGCACAAACCCTTAGGGCTGCCGTGCCGCCTACCCAGCAAATTGTGAGTAATCAAGGCCCTGTAACGCCGGGCTTTAACGCGGCGCTTCCCGGTCAGTTTACGCCGACGGCAGGCGGGAGTAATGCCGGTGCTGAAGGGAGCGCGCAGACGGGCGAAACCAACCAGTTTGCACAGGTTGGCGTGGCTACAGGTGTTCAAGATAGCGATGGCTGCGCGACAGCCATCCAAACGCAGGTGCCGTCTAGTACACCGCGATTGTATGCTACAGCGCGAATCCTGAATGCCACTGCTGGTACACAATTAAGCGCTACATGGACGGCTAATGGGCAAGTGGTATATACCAACAGCGCGTATTCACTGCCGCAGGATGATTCGGATTTTTGTCTCTGGTTTTATATTGAGCCTACCGATGTAAGCTTTACCACTGGTGAATGGTCAATCCAGTTTCTGATCAATGGGCAGCCAGTGGGGTCACCCTCCGCTTTCACAATGACCGGATAATGCTAGCTGGATGTGCTGCCCCTTCCGTGCTAATATTCTGCCCCTATTGAATCGACTTTTACCCGATGGTGAGCCTCGTTGAAGCTCAAAATTGTGTGGGCAGCGATTGTTGCTACCACGTGTGCCATACTGGCGGTGCTGCTCCCTGTGGCGGCAGCCCAACAGCCGCTGGTCACGTCAACCGCTACACCTACGCACCTCCCCACGTATAGCGTTGTACTCGCGAGTGATATCTTTGTGCGCGGCGGGCCAGATTCAGCATATGTGCCTGTGGGACGGCTGGAGTCTGGCGATATTCTCGATCCACTTAGTCGCAGCGCCGATGGTGAATGGATTCTAATTGCCTATAATCGGGGCTTTGGCTGGATTCGGGGCGATCTAGCCTATTGGTCTGTTGACATCAGTGATCTGCCGGTATTTGACGAAACCAATCTTACGCCGACTCCGATTCCCGGCACTTTCCAGCCGACAGCCTTGCTTCTTACGGAAACGCCCGAAGGAAATTGGATTATGTCGGGGGAACGCGGGGCATTTTTGCGCGCCGGCCCGAGTCTTCAATTTCCGATTCTGGACAGCCTAACGGGGGGCGAGATTGTTGATCCTGTCGCGCAAGATGAGACGGGCGATTGGATTTTGCTCCGGCGAGGTGATGGTCATTTTGCGTGGATTTTGCGCCTTCTGGTCAATTGGGCGGACGATATTACGACGCTGCCAGTCATTTTGGATGCGGCGCTCACGCCAAGCGCGACATTCACGCATACGGCGACCTTTACGCGCACGCTAAGGCCGACGCGCACATCTACACCAACAGACACCTTTACGCCCACCTATACCGAAACGGCGACAGAAACGCCTACGCACACAGAAACGCCGACTTCAACGTTCACGGTAACCCTCACGAGTACAGCGACGCATACAGCGACGAATACCGTTACGCCTATTCCAAGCGCAACGTTAACCAATACTGCCAGCAGTACGCCATCCTTCACGCCTGAACCAAGCGTTACGCCCGAATCACCAACAGAAACGCCAGCCCCAACGCTCACCAGCACCGTCACAAGTACACACACGCTGCCTCCGGCGACGCTAACGCCTTCGCAGAGGGCTACTGAAGTTGATGTGGCTGTGCTTGTGGCGGCAAGCCCCAGCGCATCTACCGCGCCGTCACGAACAACGGCATTGAGCCAAACGCCCAGTAGCACTACTACTGTGCCGCCGACGGAAACGCCCACATCTACTGCTATCGCTAGCACGTCGGAACCAGCATCCCATACGCCAGTGCCGCCGACGCCGACTGTAATCGCGACTGAAACCAATATTGCAACGCTGCCAGCGACACACACGCAGGAATTTGATGCGGGGGCTACCGCGACCCGCATTTTATTAGAAACAGCAGTTGCCAATAATCAGCAGACGATTGACGCTGCAACTTTGGCTCAGTCAACAATTACGATGTCACCTGCCACAGTTGAACATGTGGTATCGGCAACCTTCACACCAACGCTCGAACCTTCCCATACGCCAGTTCCCGCTGTCCTTCCAACAATTGCGCCAGCCGGCACGCCATCTGTGCAAACAGCGCAGAATCAGGGCGATGATGGAATCCGGTCTGAACTGCTGGTTGCGGGGCTGCTGCTGATAGCCGTTCTCGTGTATGTAGTGTTGTATATCCGCGGCGCATCGCGGGCAAATGCTTACGCCAACGGATTTATTGTCGAACGCTGCCCCGTTTGCAGCCGCGGGACGCTTTACGCTGAAACCCGTCAGGATCGCATGCTTGGCATTCCGCGTATTCACTTCACGGTAAGATGCACTGAGTGCCGTTCTGTGCTGCGTGAAGTTGGCGCTAACGAGTGGCGCTACGCGGTTGATCCCACTGAAAACCCGGAATTATTCGAGCGTTGGAACAATCGGGTAGTGACGGGCGATCAGCTTAAGGGTATGGCAGCCGGAAGGCGTGCTGGATTGGGCAACCGTAGCCACGTTCGCCCGCGTACACCGCCGTCAGATAAGCCGGACACGCGCTAATGGCACTGCTGGAATGTGTGCCGAATTTTAGTGAAGGTAGACGAACTGAAGTGGTTGAGGCTATTGCGGCAGCGATCACCACGGAGGATGTGTGCCTGCTCGACTACAGCGCAGACCCTGACCATAATCGCAGCGTATTCACATTTATTGGCGCGCCAAACGCCGTTTCCGAAGCGATGTTTCGCGCGGCAGCAGTCG
Source organism: Anaerolineae bacterium (assembly GCA_034437295.1). Taxonomy (GTDB): domain Bacteria; phylum Chloroflexota; class Anaerolineae; order Aggregatilineales; family Phototrophicaceae; genus Flexifilum. The sequence goes on from DAOTUZ010000163.1 coordinate 16,432, forward strand.
CCATTCGTGAAATTGATATGACTGTGCATTCGGGTGTGCATCCACGTATCGGCGCTGTAGATGTCGTACCCTTTGTCCCCTTGCGTGATATGAATATGTCTGACTGTGTTGAATTAGCGCGGGATTTTGGCGCTCGCGCAGCACAGGCATTCAATATACCCGTTTATGCTTACGGGTACGCCGCGCTGCAATTTGAGCGTGAAAATTTGGCGAATATCCGGCGCGGGGGATACGAATATTTACGGGCGGCTATCACTAACCCGCAAAAGCAGCCTGACTGGGGGCCATCCCTTATTGGTTCTGCGGGCGCAATGATGGTGGGCGCTCGCGGGCCATTGATCGCCTATAACGTGTACTTGAACACCGACGATGTAAAGATAGCAAAAGCCATTGCTGCCGCTGTTCGCGAATCTGGTGGCGGGTTAAAAGCGGTGCGCGCGTTAGGGTTACTGGTAGGCGGGCGAGCGCAAGTTTCAATGAATATTGTTGACTTTCGCGTTACGCCGTTAAGCATGGTGATGCAGCGGCTTGAACACGAAGCGAGCATCCGTGGCGTTAAATTATGTAAAGGTGAGTTGATCGGTCTGGTTCCTCAGGCTGCGCTGAATGGGGCAGGGTTGTCATTCTTGCAACTGCCCGAAACTGACCGCGCTCCGATTCTTGAAGCGCGAGTGGGTGCAATGACAGGTGATTATCGAGAGATTTTATTCCAATGATGAAGCGCATATTTGCTGGCACAGTTGTAATTCTTACAGCTGTGCTGATAATGTCAGTCGGCTTTGCCCAGTTTAATGTAGCCGCTGCTCAGTCCGCAGCGCCAACGCGAATGTTTCTGGCGACGAATACCCCTTACCCCACAAACACACCGGGATCGTTGTGGGATATGTTCCCGCCAACGAATACCCCGCGGGCAATTGCCTCACTTACGCCGCTAGCCTCAATAACCCCTTTGGCGACGGCAACGATGCCGCCGACGGCGTACGTTCCACCAACTTTCACCCCTGAAGGCTTAGCTGGCGCAACATGGACGCCACCCGGAGGCGATCCCGCAGCGCAAATTGCCGATCACTACTATATGGCGCGCCCGATTGGCAACAACGACGTTAACTATGTGGCGTGGACTTACCCCTATGGTGGCACCGCCGGCGGGCGGCTGCAGGTGCATCATGGCGTTGATCTGGTTAACAATACGGGAACACCAGTCCTTGCAGCGGCTGATGGCGTGGTGATTTACGCAGGCGATGATCTTTCGACTCTATTTGGCCCCTATAACAATTACTACGGCAATGTGATTGTCATCCAGCATTCATTCATGGATGCCAGCGGAAACGCAGTCTTCACATTGTATGGTCACTTGAATCAGATTGAGGTTGTAACAGGGGAGGGCGTTACTGCCGGACAGCACATTGCGACCGTTGGTGGAACTGGAATCGCGCAAGGCCCCCATCTGCATTTTGAGGTGCGCGTTGGTAACCCTTATGATTTTGGCGCGACGCGGAATCCCGCATTATGGATATATCCGTACAATACCTTTGGCACGCTGGTAGGCACAGTGACTGATGCCTCTGGCGCGCTGCTTTATGATGTCTCGATTATTGTAGCGCCGTCAGGTGGCAGTACCGGCGTAACCCGCTATGCCTTTTCCTATAAGGATAACACCGTAAATGGAGACAGCATTTTTGGGGAGAACTGGGTATTAGGAGATATTCCTGCCGGTTATTACACGGTCACCGTTAGCGATAATGGCGTAGTGCGATTTCGCGATACGGTTTACGTTCAGCCGAATCGCTCAACATGGGTTGATATTACCTTGAACTAGGTGAGCGTTACTCATAGTTGATTTTCCGCTCACAAGTTTCTATACTGACTGCATCAAACAATGACGCATAAAATGTAAAAATAAATCTCTGCTGCGTTTTACGGGAACGCAGGGCAGATTTTGTTTTTGCATTATCTAAGTTTCACACTAATGCGGCGGAAACATTTAAGAGAAATTAGTAAATCAACAAAGATAGCAGGTGGGAGCAATGGCAGATCAAGCATATTTAACAAGCGATGGCAGAGACGAACTTGAGCGCGAGCTTGAAGAATTGAAGCTGGTGCGCCGCCCTGAATTGGCACTTAAATTGACCGAAGCGGTTTCAATGGGTGATCTTAAAGAGAACGCTGATTACCATGATGCCAAAGAACAGCTAGGTTTTATTGAAGGCCGGGTCAAGTATATCGAGAATATTCTGCGAACCGCGATTGTAGTTGAAAATTACCGTAATAACGGAATCATAGGTATTGGTTCAAAGGTTACGATTGTTGAAGATGGTACTTCAGATGAAGAATATTACACCATTGTAGGGGCGGCAGAAGCGAACCCTTCCGAACGTAAAATCTCTAATGAAAGCCCGATTGGCGCTGCTTTGATCGGCCACAAAAAGGGTGAGAAGGTGACCGCAGGCACCCCGGGGGGCAGCATCATCTTCAAGATTAAGAAGGTTGAGTAAACTTCGTCTGAAGTGAATAAAACAGAATGATAAACGGGGCGTGAATTTTGAAATTCACGCCCCGTTGCATTTTGCTAGAAGTCTGCTGTGCCGCCGAAAGGATCGTCGTCAAGTGACGGCGGGCCAGAGGGTGGGGGTGATGCTGGCGGAACAGGCGGGCGATAAGCGGCGAGATCCCCCAGATTGGGGGGCTGTGAAGCGGGTGCTACTCGCGCTGGCGGCGGCATGGCTGGTTGTGGCGGGGCGATGATCGGCGCTGATGGTGGCTGCATAGGCGGTATGTACGCAGCCGCCGTGCTGGCCGATTGTGCAGGCGGTACATAACCGCCTGACGGGGCCGCTGTAGCCGCTGCTACGGACGGGGTAAACTTGGAAACCGCTGCCGCGGCGCCTTCTTTACGCCATGCTGCAAGCTCAAT
>DAOTUZ010000164.1:0-51142 GCA_034437295.1 Anaerolineae bacterium
GCGCGAAGAACGCATTAAGATGAGCCGCCGCCGTCGCACTATTGCGGTGCGGTTGGTAGAAGCGCAGCAAACTGCGGCGATGTTGACCACCTTCAATGAGATTGATATGAGCGCGGTGATGGCGATCCGCGAGAAACGCAAAGAATCTTTCAGAGATAAGTATGGTGTTGGGCTGGGATATTCGTCATTCTTCGTCAAGGCAACCATTGGCGCGTTAAAGGCGAATCCACGCCTGAATGCTGAGATTCAGGGCGACGATATGGTGCTAAAGCACTATTATGACATTGGCGTTGCCATTGGCGCGGAAGAAGGACTGGTTGTGCCTGTGCTGCGCGATGCTGATCGTTTGTCATTTGCGCAAATTGAAACGGCTATCAAGCGTTTTGCGCAGGATGCTCAAAAAGGCACGCTTTCATTGGAAGCCCTGCGCGGCGGTACGTTTACTATCACAAATGGCGGCGTGTTCGGATCGTTAATGAGCACGCCAATATTAAACCCGCCTCAGGTGGCGATATTGGGACTGCATAAGATTCAGCAGCGACCAGTTGCTGTGGATGGTCAGGTGATCATCCGCCCGATGATGTATGTCGCCCTCAGTTACGATCACCGCATCGTGGACGGACGCGAAGCTGTGACCTTCTTGGTGCGCGTGAAAGAATTGATCGAAGACCCGGAAACGCTGCTGGTTGAAGGCTAGAAATTGAAGGATACTCTCGCTTGTACTTGTTGAAAATATCCTGAAGGGCTTTCAAAGGCGGTTTACGAACCGCCTTTTTTGTTACCCGAATACCACGGTCTTATTCTTGTAAATCAGCACTTGCTTGCGCAGGTGATACAGAACGGCACGCGAAAGCACCAGTTTTTCCACATCTTTCCCTTTGCGGATCAACTCATCAACTGAATCTCTGTGATTTACGCGAATCACATCTTGGTCGATGATTGGCCCGGCGTCGAGTTCAGCGGTCACATAATGGCTGGTTGCCCCAATTATTTTTACCCCGCGCCCGTAGGCTGCGTGATAGGGTTTCGCGCCGATGAATGCTGGCAAGAACGAATGGTGGATGTTAATGAGGCGATTTGGAAATTGTTCTACAAACTTAGGAGACACAATCTGCATATAGCGCGCCAGTACGATGAAATCTGGCTTCACGACGTTGAGCAGGGCGAGTTGTTTATCTTCCATCTCCCGCTTATTCTCCGCGGTTACCGGAAAATAGCGGAATTCGACGCCGAACTGCCGCGCAACTGGCTCTAAATCTTGATGGTTACTGATGATGAGCGGAATATGCACACGCCATTCGCCGCTTTGCCAGCGGGAGAGAAGATCATACAGACAGTGTCCCTGTTTTGATACAAAAACGGCCATGCGTTCCACGTGATCCGAAAGATGAAGGGTGAATTGCATCTTCAGCGGGGCGGCTACTTCAGCGTTAAATCTGGCGCTGATTGCATCTCCGGAAATATCTAACGAATCGAGCGTCCATTCAACACGCATGAAGAAGACGCCTTCTTCAATATCAACATGTTGATCTAGCGCGACAATGTTGCCATTATGTTCCAAAATGAAGCGGGTAACTGCCGCAACCAATCCGGTACGGTCAGGGCAGGAAATAAGCAGTATGGCGGTGGGCGAGTTTGGTTGCATTGTACTCTCGATTGGCCTTAAAGCTGGAGATTTACAGCTTCATCTGAGGCGAGACCGCTGGAATCATGTTCGACAAAATGGACGTTGTAGCCAAAATCGGCATAGCTAGGATCAGCCAGCGGCTGGCCGAGTATTTTTGAGGCGATAATCTCGCCTGCTGCCGGGGAAGACATGATGCCATGCCCGACGTGGGCTACGGAAAGGAATAATCCGTTAATTTCGGGATGACTATCCAGTATTGCGCGCTGGCTTTCATAGGGCAGGCGCGTGCCATCTGGCATTAGCTCATAAGCGGTCGTTTCATCGCGGTATACGTAGTATCCTGCGCGGTGATCAATGCCTCGCAGATACTGCGGGCTGGCGAAGCCACCGCTTACATCTCCAAATTTACGCGCGAAGAGATACAAAGTTATGGAAGGAAAGCGTGGATCCTTCCAAACATCTGCTGGATAGATTGGATCGATCAATTCACGCTCAACTGGTTGACCTTGCTCGCGAAGCTTTTTGTCATTCCATGAATATTCGTAGCCGAAGATTGCGCCGGCTTGCGCCTCTGGCCGAACATGGGGGAAGGGTGCGGGGCCAATTAGCATCGGGCCATCTTCGGGATATTCAGGGTGACGCCATGGCGAGGTGAAGCTCTGGCGCGGGCGCATCACGATGGGTAGTTCGACACCCGCCGTGCGCCCAATATTGCGCGAGTCTGCTCCCGCTGCGATCAATACGTTAGGTGAAGCGATAAATCCTGAAGGGGTTTGAACGCCTTCAACTTTGCCATTGCTAACACGAATTTCAACTTTCGCAACGTCCAGCAAAATTAAGGCGTTTTGGGCGGCGCGGGCGAAGGCGCTGATCAGCGCATATGAATCCAACCATCCTGCGTGAGGGTCATATTTTCCGGCAATAACTGTATGGTTTAACCACGGAAACCGGTTTCGAATCGCCGCTTCATCCAGATATTCAGCATGGTTCAGGCCAATTTGTTGTAGATGATCAACATCTGCGCGTAATTTTGCGGCCTGTTTTTCTGTCATCCCGCAAAACAAGTAGCCGCGCTGCTTCACGCCCAACTGTGTTCCTTCACCAAAGTATTCATCCGGATTTTTGAATACTTCAATGCTGCGGTTCATCATCACAATATTGCAGCGAGCGTTCCAAATTGAACGGAAGTTTTCAAGGGAAGCGTTGGATGCGCCAGAGCCAAGTTGTGGAGCACGCTCAATCAGAACTGTCTTAAGGCCGGGGTGAGCGCGTTCCAGCGCCCATAAAGCGCCCGTACCTGCAGGGCCTCCGCCGATAATGACGACATCTGCTGTTGAGGGAAATTCAGCCGGCGTGTTTGCCATGAGATATCAACACTTTTATGATGGTGTGCAGATTAAATACGCGGCTGAATGTTAGCGTCAGTATCGGGCTTGCGCCATATCCAAATACGCTATTTTAGCGACCTAAGCCGATCTAATAAGCCGCTGTAGCGTGTTGCCACGCGATTATTATTCACCGCCATGGCGACTGCTTTCCGACTGCCTACCAGCACCACTGCTTGTTTGGCGCGGGTGATAGCCGTATAGATTAAATTGCGTTGAAGCATCATATAGTGCTGGGTCATGACTGGCATGACTACAATCGGGTACTCTGAACCCTGACTACGATGGGTGCTGATGCAGTATGCATGGATCAGCTCGTCAGTTTCGCTCCACTCATAGTAGACATAGCCGGTATCAATCGCGACCTCAAGCGTGCCATCGTCAAAATCAATACCGGTAATAATTCCAATGTCGCCATTAAAGACTTCTTTATCGTAATTGTTTCGCGTCTGCATAACTTTGTCGCCCTTGCGAAAGACACGCGAGCCGATTTTCTTTTCGGCGGTGGCGTGATCGCTTCCATTGAGCGCCTGTTGAAGAAGTTCATTCAGCGCATTTACGCCAGATGGGCCGCGATACATGGGAGAAATAACCTGTACATCGGTGACAGCATTCACCCCAAATTTTGCCGGCAGCCGATTTTTGACAATATCTACAATCAGCTTTGCCGCTTCAGCAGGGTCTTCTTCGCTGAAAAAGAAAAAATCACTGGCTTTATTGGTTAAATTAGGTTGCTCGCCATGATTGATTCTATGCGCGTTCAACACGATTTGGCTATCTTCTTGCTGTCTGAAGATAAGCTCCAAACGGGTGACAAAAGCTTGCTCACTATGGATAACATCCTGCAATACGCTGCCTGCACCCACGCTGGGAAGCTGATCCACATCGCCAACCAGCATGATATGGGTTTCAGGACGCAATGCCTTAAGCAGATCGTTGAATAGCAGCAGATCAATCATCGAAGATTCATCAACAATGAGCATATCAATATCGAGCGGGTCATCCTCATCGAATTGATAGCCGCCTTCGCTGGGAGTGAATCCTAGCAAGCGATGAATTGTGCTGGCAGAATGGCCGGTGGCTTCGCTCATTCGTTTTGCGGCGCGTCCGGTGGGGCAGGCGAGCGCAAACTCAAATTCAAGCGCTTCTAATGCATTAATTACCATTCGCAGGGTTGTGGTTTTGCCGGTGCCGGGGCCGCCAGTTAGCACGGAGATTGGCTGGGTTAAGGCGGCTTTTACAGCACCTTGCTGCTGATCTGTTAGATCAACATGATTTGCCTGCGCCAATTCGCTGAGGAAGCTGCTCCATTCAATATCGCGGGTGGCTTTTTGAATAGGGGACTCGCCTTTAGACATTTCCAATAGTTTTTCGGAGACGCTGGTTTCGGCATGAAGATATTCGGGGAGGTAAATGGCTTCTTCGCGAATGCCGGATATCACCTCTTCATCGCGCATCAGCCCGCCCGTAAACAGCTCTTGACTGAGTGCAGCCTCAATGCGAGCCGAATTATCGACTTTCAACAATTCAGCCGCTTTGCTCACAAGTTCAACTCGTGGCGCAAACGTGTGCCCCTCACGGGTGATCTGGCCGAGTGCATAAACGAGGCCTGCGCGTAAACGTTCGGGGGAATCTTGCGGCATACCCATCGAGCGCGCAATTTCATCGGCGCGGATGAAGCCAATACCATAAACCTCATCAGCCAACATATACGGGTTTTCCTGCATTTTGCTGATAGTCGCCGCCCCATAATGTTCATAAATGCGACCGGCCATCTTGCTTGAAACGCCGTAGCCTTGAAGGAAGATCATCGTATTGCGCACAGCTTGGTTCGAGCGCCACGCGATGATTAATTCTTCAATCTCTCTCTTTTTCTTTTTTAAGTTTGGCAGATCAAATAGGCGTTCTGGCTCGTGGTCTAAGATATGAATCGTCTCTTTGCCAAAAGCCTCAACGATGCGCTCAGCCGTTCGGGGGCCAAGCCCCTTGACGAGGCCGCTGCTTAGAAAGGCAATGATGCCTTCGTTAGTAGACGGGGGAAGGGGGGTGACGCGCTCGGCCTTGAACTGCGTGCCGTAGCGTGAATCCTCAATCCAATGGCCTGTAAATTCAACGCGCTCGCCTACACCAAGTTCAGGCATACTGCCAACGACGGCTATTGTGCCATCGCGAGCAGTAGCCTTCGGAAATTTTCCTTCAGGCTTGATCTTGAGTACGCTGTAGCCGTTTTCGGAATTGAAATAAGTGATACGTTCTATCGTACCAGTGATGGTTTCAGTGTTGAACATCAGTTCGCATTATCCTCTCAGCGAAATAATACCATACTCCATGCACTTTGCATCGTGGCGTGGTATGTTATCTGTGCTTGGCTTTTGTCTTCTTCGAGGATAGTTTCCTATGGATACAACCTCTATGTTTCCGCGCTCCAGCGGTGTGTTACTGCATCCTACCTCATTACCCGGGCGGTATGGCATGGGCGATCTGGGGGAATGGGCGTTTCGTTTTATAGATTTGTTGGAGGCAAGTTATCAACATATCTGGCAGGTTTTGCCGCTAGGCCCAACCAGTTATGGCGATTCACCCTATCAATGTCTTTCGTCGTTCGCTGGCAACCCGCTGCTGATCAACCTTGATGAACTAGTTAAAGCAGGCTGGTTAAGCATGGAAGATGTCGCCTCTGTGCCAGATTTCCCGCTAGATCGTATAGATTATGGTTGGGTCATTCCGTACCGATTTGAAATGTTAAGCCTTGCCTATCGTAAATTTGCGCAATCACATAGCCCGGTGTCAGAAGCAGAATTTCATCAATGGTGTGCTGAAAATAGCCATTGGTTGGATGTCTTCGCCCTGTTTATGGCGTTGAAAAACGAAAATGGTGGGCGCCCATGGGTGGAATGGCCGGAAGCTGACGCGCTGCGCCACCCTGAGGCGATGAAACTGGCGACTGAACGCCATCGTAATGTGCTGCTGGAATTGAAATGGATTCAATGGGTGTTTTTCGGCCAGTGGGCAAAGGTAAAACGATATGCCGGGGATAAGAATATTCGCTTAGTGGGCGATATTCCGATTTTTGTTGCGCATGACAGCGCTGATGTATGGGCAAACCGGGAACTGTTCTTTCTGGACGCAACTGGCAGACCAACGGTTGTCGCCGGGGTGCCACCCGACTATTTCAGCGCAACCGGGCAGCGTTGGGGAAACCCACTGTATCGCTGGGATATGATGGCGCAAGATAACTATGCTTGGTGGTTGGGGCGTATTCGTGCCACGCTTGAGATGGTTGACATTATTAAAATCGATCACTTTCGGGGATTTGATGCTTACTGGGAAGTGCCAGCGTCTGAATCTACTGCTATTCACGGCCAATGGGTGCCGGGGCCGGGGGAAGACTTTTTCAATGTAGTTGAGTCTGCGTTAGGCAAACTGCCGATTATTGTTGAAGACCTAGGGGTGATCACGCCAACGGTTGAGGCTTTGCGAGATAGATACCGCCTGCCGGGAATGAAGGTGCTGCAATTCGCATGGGGGGACTACGCAGGGGACGAGCCATTCCTACCGCATAACTATACTCAAAATTGTGTTGTTTACACGGGAACACACGACAACAACACGACGAAAGGCTGGTGGATTGGTGAAGCGACGCCAGACATGCGCGATCATGTGCGGCAATACATTGACCGTATGCCGTTAGAAATAAACTGGGAATTAATCCGCCTTGGTGAGGCATCCGTTGGCAATACATTTATTGTTCCGGTGCAGGATGTGCTGGGGCTTGATGGTGAAGCACGCATGAATTTACCGGGGCGGGAAGCTGGCAACTGGGGCTACCGCTGCCGCGAATCTGATTTTGAATCGTCATACTGGCCGCGCTTGGCGCATTTGACCTATATTTATGGTCGCTCATGGTTCAGCATGGCCGAAATTGGAGAGCCAAACCACCCATCATAGCTTTGGGGCGAATCACATCAGATTTGGAATAACGCAAAAGGCGGAACAGCGCGTTCCGCCTTGTATAGTTCGACATCACCCTGCTATTTATTTCATACTTAGCCCCTATAGGGCTTTGAAGACTCTGCGTAGATGCCAGATAATAGCAGCGGGCATTGGGCATAACGCCTGAGTGTTTTTGAGTGCAATCTTGCAAATGGTATAACGTTAGCCATAGTGTCAAAACGTATCTGAGCATGATTATTTAGCTAGGATGGGAGCGCCTTATGAAACCTCACACGCGGTTGAGCGTGTTGTTAAGCACACTTATGTTTTCGCTGCTGCTAGTAGGATTTGCGGTAGGGCAGGATTCAACCGCACCTGATCTGGTCGTCATCGCAGGCACTATTCAATCGGTTTTAGGCTGCGAGAATGATTGGATGCCAGAATGCGATCTTACAGCATTGGTTTTTGACGAAGAAGATGGGTTGTGGTCAAACGAATTTGATCTACCCGCCGGAAATTACGAATATAAGGTTGCGCTTAATGGAAGTTGGGATGAGAACTATGGCGCGAACGCCGTGGGCGGTGGCGCCAATATCCCGCTGGTTATGGACGAAGATGCATCCGTCCGCTTTATTTACGATCACAATACGCACTGGGTCACGGATAGCATTAACGGCATCATCGCCAATGTGCCGGGAAGCTATCAGAGTGAGATTGGTTGTGCGGAAGACTGGGCGCCATGGTGCTTACAAACTTTGCTGCAAGATTCGGATGGCGACGGCATTTATACATATTCATCTTCAGCGATTCCTGCCGGGTATTACGAAGCCAAAGTAGCTTACAACGAAAGCTGGGATTTGAATTATGGTGATGGCGGCGCGCAGGGTGGCGCTAATATTGGTTTTACAGTGCCTGATGATGGCACTGAAACAACCTTCACTTATGATTCATCAACCCATGTGATGACGATATCCGTTGGCGGCGTATCAGCCCCGGCCGTAGGAAACCTTTACCTTTCCCGCGCTGTCTGGGCTGCGGAAGATACGCTGGCGTGGGCGATTTCGCGCATTCCCGGGGCGACATATCGCTTGTATTACAGCCCGACTGCCGAACTCCAACTGACCGATGAAGGTATTGTAGGCGGCGAGAGTATCGAACTAACGGTGGATCGTGCCGGGCTGCCAGAGGATGTACTGGTATCCAGCCCGCAGCTTGCTGATTATATTGCCCTGAAGGTAAGCGAAGAAGATTTACCATTGGTGCCAGAAATTTTGCAGGGTCAGATTGCGCTGTCGGTTACTTACAACAACGATTCCCAACTTGGAGATGCAACCGGCGTGCAAATCTGGGGTGTGCTGGATGATTTGTATGCCAACGACGCGCCATTGGGCGTGATCTGGAATGGTGATACGCCAACCGTGTCCGTATGGGCGCCAACTGCGCAAAATGTACGCCTGCAAGTGTTTGAGAGTTCCGATGCTGACGCAGAAGCGCAAATCGTGGACATGACTCGTGACGATGCAACCGGTGTGTGGTCAGCCGAAGGCAACCCTGATTGGAACGGGCAATATTACCTCTTTGAGGTGACGGTTTACGCGCCGGACGCTGGAACCATCGTCACAAATCTGGTGACTGATCCGTATTCTTACAGTTTGAGCCAGAACAGTACGCGCAGCCAGATCGTTCAGTTGGACGATCCAGCGCTGATCCCCGATGGTTGGTCAGATCGCAATCGTCCTATGGTTGAAGCGCCCGAAGATATTGTACTTTATGAGTTGCACGTTCGTGATTTCAGCGCTGGTGATCAGACCGTGCCTGAAGCCTTGCGCGGCACCTTCGCTGCGTTCACGGTCACTGACTCGGATGGTATGCAGCATTTGAGCGCGCTGGCCGATGCCGGCTTGACCCACATTCACTTACTGCCATCATTTGACATCGCCACCATCAACGAAGATGCTAGCGAACGGCAAGAGCCAGACCGCGCCGTGCTCGAAGCTCTGCCGCCAGATAGCGAAGAGCAGCAGGCCATTGTTAGCGAAATTCGGGATCTGGATGCCTTTAACTGGGGTTATGACCCACTTCACTACACCGCGCCTGAAGGTAGCTATTCCACTAATCCTGAGGGAACGCAGCGTATCCTCGAGTTTCGGGAGATGGTGGCAGCGTTGAACAATGCCGGGCTAAATGTGGTTATGGATGTGGTTTATAACCATACCAATTCCAGCGGGCAGAATGATCGTTCTGTGCTAGATCGCATTGTGCCTGGTTATTACCATCGCTTAAACGCGGATGGCCGCGTCGAAACTTCTACCTGCTGCCAGAATACAGCCACCGAACACGCTATGATGCAGCGGTTGATGCTCGACTCGTTGCGCGTTTGGGCGGTGGAATATGGTGTGACTGGATTCCGCTTTGACCTGATGGGGCATCACATGCGCGATAACATGATTGAAGTACGCGACATGCTGAACAGCCTTACGCCGGAGGAAGATGGCATAGACGGAAGTCAGATTTGGGTCTATGGCGAAGGTTGGGATTTTGGCGAAGTTGCCGGCAACGCTCGCGGCATCAATGCCACTCAACTAAATATGGCGGGGACGGGTATTGGCACCTTCAATGATCGCCTGCGCGATGCTGCGCGCGGTGGTTCGCCTTTTGGAGGCTGGCAGGAACAGGGCTTCGTCAACGGGCTGCTGACCTATCCGAATGAAGTTGAAACCCGCACTGAAGATGAGCTGTCGGTTTTACTGGCGCATCTGACTGATACCATCCGTCTGGGAATGGCGGGCAATCTGGCCGATTACACGCTGGTGGATGGGCAGGGCAATATCGTTACCGGCGCTGAAGTGGATTACAATGGTCAGCCCGCCGGTTATACGCTTGACCCACAGGAAAATATTGTTTATGTGTCGGCGCACGATAACGAGACTATTTTCGACGCTATCCAGCTCAAAGCTCCCCTAAGCGCGACCGCCGAAATACGTGCGCGGATGCAGAATTTAGCCAACAGCATCACTATGTTTTCTCAGGGCGTACCGTTCTTTCATGCTGGCGATGAATGGATGCGCTCGAAATCGTTGGATCGCAACAGCTACAACAGCGGGGACTGGTATAACGCCATTGATTGGACAGGCCAGTCGAATAACTGGGGGCATGGCCTGCCGCTTGAGGGAGATAACGGCGATCGCTGGCCGATCATGCAGCCGCTTTTGGCAAACCCTGATTTGGTCGTTTCGCCCGACGAGATCGCGTTTAGTCAGTCCGTATTCATGGAATGGTTGCAAATCCGCCAGAGTTCCCCGCTATTTCGCCTGCGCACTGCCGAAGATGTGCAGCAGCGCGTGACTTTCCTGAATACTGGCACAGAGCAACTTCCCGGCGTGATCGTTATGCACATCAGCGATACAGTTGGCGATAATCTGGACGAGAACTACAGCGAAATCGTCGTGGTCATCAACGCTTCACCGGATGCGCAAACTCTAGGTGATGAAGCATTGGCCGGGCTTGCCTTTACTCTTCACCCAATTCAGGCTAGCTCAGTAGATCTGGTTGTTCTGGAGTCGTCATTTGAAAGTGGGATGTTCACTGTACCCGGCTTCACAACGGCTGTTTTTGTTGTGGGCGAGGAGAACTAGCAATCAGTAGGCAAAGCGGCGAAAGAGTGCGTGGATTCGCTGCTTTGCCCTTAACTTCTAGGGGATGCGCTTTATGTGCATCCCCATTTATGAATGACTCTCTAGAATCTCACTCAATGCCGTATACAGGCGCTCTACATCTTCGGCTGTGTTATAACCTTGTATCGCAACCCTGATCAGGGGGATATCAAGCCAGCGATGTACTGGAACTTCGATTTGATAATCGTCGTAAAGGCGCGCTTTTAATTCGACTGTATCCGTTGATGGCGGCAGAGGAACGGCCACCATCTGGGCAAACCAGTCGGGTTGTGCAATGGGCTGCTGCCCTGTTATAGCATGAAACTTGTGCCATACAGATTCGATGAGTGCGCGTGATTCTTCCTGCATCGCTGCCCAATTGTGCGCCTCAATATAGTGTAATGCGGCGGGTACTGTGAGCGATGCTGCGGGATCGCGCGTGCCTTGCATCTCTATCCGTTGGGTAAACCGCGCATCGTGATAGCCCCAACTTATGAATGCTGGTTGCATGGTTGCCTGATATGTTTTTTTCGCATAGAGGAATGCTGAACCCTTCGGCGCGCACATCCATTTGTGGCAGTTTCCGGTGTAAAAATCTGCGTCAAGCGCGGTTAAGTCAAGCGGGATATGTGCGGGCGTGTGTGCGCCATCAATGACGGTGATAATGCCTTCCACACGCGCGCGCTGAACGACCTGTTCAACTGGGAAAACTAACGCTGTGGGTGATGAAATATGGCTGAGATATATCACCCGCGTTCGTGAGGTTACTCCCCGCCATAATTCATCAATGAAAGTTTCAGGCGTGCTTAGCGGCAGTGAGTGCTTTTGCTGCTTATAGACGGATCCAGTATTTTTGCAAACTTCTTCCCATGCGTAGCTGCACGCGCCGTATTCATGTTCGGTGGTGAGAATTTCATCGCCTAGCGTTAAGTTTAGACTGCGAGCGATCAGATTCACGCCTGCGGTTGCATTTGGCACAAAGGCCATATCTTCTACAGCGGCGTTTACGTACTGCGCCAGTGGGTTCATTGCTTCACGCAGTAAATTTTCAATGCGCCTGCCGAGAAAGAGAACTGGCTGACGCTCTAATTCAAGCTGCCACTGTTGATAGGTGGCAAAAACTTCACGGGGGCACGCGCCAAACGAACCATGATTGAGGAACGTAATAGATGGATCCAGTAGGAAATCTGATTTTGGCAGTGAGGGCATGATTTACCCGTTACCCGGCAAGCTGAAGCGATCTAACGCGAAGGGAGCAAGGTCAAATTTTGGCGGTTGTTCTGTCGCCATATCCACGAGGAAGCCACCGATCAGATTTGAAAACTTAAATGCATGCCCGGAGCAGCACGCGCCAATGATTACATTGTGATGTTCGGGGTGGCAGTCAATGATGAAATCTTCGTCGGGCGTCATGGTATAGAGACAAGTCCTTGAGCTAAGAGGTTTTGTAATGGGACTGGTGAGGTATTGGGCTGCGAAGGCCATCATAGTATTGACCAATGCTGGATCGGCGGTACGTTCTGGCGATTCAGGATCGATAGGTGGGCCGCCATGCAGAGATAGTTTTACGCCTGATCCGTTCACGCTTGGCAAGCCGTATGGCATATATGGGTAGCCGTAATCTGACAGTAGGTGTGCGATGAATACCGGGAAACTGCCCATCTCGTATGCTTGCGGATGGTTAAACTCAAAGTAATTTTCTTGACAGCGGACGGGTTGTAGTGGTAGTTGAAGATTGAGATGCCGCAGCACTTGGTTTGACCACGCGCCAGCAGTCACGATTAAACGATCTGCTGAATATGTACTGCCATTTGCAATAATGGTGACCGATGAATCCGACGCCGATACGGATGTCACTGCTGCATTTTGTATGAGTGACGCTCCAGCTTGTTCGGCCAGACGCAAATGGGTTAGCACACATTTTGATGCTTCCAATAGGGCGGCATCTGCCTGATAAAGTACCTCAAAATCATCGTCAAAGCGGAACTGCGGGAATCGTTTCGCGCCTTCTTCCGCGTTCATGAGTTCAAATGGAATTTGTTGAGCTGCAAGCCCATCAAGCATGGCTTCAAAGTGGGGTTCCCCGCGTGGGCCAAAATTGATTCCGCCTGTGCGGTGCATCAAGGTTTGACCGGAAACTTCTTCCAGTGAGCGCCACCCGGAAAAAGCCAGTGCTGCCATTTGTACGTAAATCTCCCGATTATAGGAAAATCGGATGATGCGTGATGCGCCGTGCGAGCTGCCTTTGCCATGATCAAATTCAAACTGTTCTAGCAGTAGCACTTTGAGGCCGCGATCTGCGGCATGGTAAGCGGCAGCGCTTCCTATTGCGCCCGCGCCGATAACAATCAGGTCGTATTGGGACATGAGCGCTGGAACCTTCTCAGGTATAATAACCGATTCACATGAGCATAATTGAGCCATAAATAGACCGCACCCTGCTGGTACGGTCAAAGGATTGGTATATGACCAACTTACTGGAAAAAGCACACGCTGTCGCCCCTGAAATGGTTGCCGTTCGCCGCGATATTCATCAGCATCCAGAACTAGGGTTTCAGGAATTTAGAACTGCTGGTCTTGTTGCTGATAAATTACGGGCATTGGGATTAGAGGTTTCAACCGGAGTCGGTAAGACCGGCGTAGTTGCGCATTTAGGCGAAGGCACGCCCGTTATCGCCATACGCGCCGATATGGATGCGCTGCCCATACTAGAAGCGAATGATGTTTCGTATGCTTCGGCTAACCCTGGCGTGATGCATGCTTGTGGTCATGATAGCCATACAGCAATGCTTCTTGGCGCGGCAAAAATCCTGACGGAGATGCCGGATCGACCCATGGGTGAGATACGCTTTCTATTTCAGCCATGCGAAGAAACGAACGATTCTGAGGGTAAAAGTGGCGCTCAGCGCATGATTGACGATGGCGCGCTGCAAGGGGTAGATCACGTTGTTGCGCTGCATGTTGATAGTGACTTGGAGTCCGGTTTCATTTTTGCGCCGTCCGGTTTTATGACGGCAAACGTTGATAACTTTTTTGCGACCATTGTTGGGCAGGGCGCACATGGCGCGCATCCAGATCAAGGGATGGATCCGATCTATATGCTGGCGCAGGTGATCAATGCGATTCAGGGCATTCGCGCCCGGCGTATCGACCCCAGTCGCCCGGCAGTGGTGACGATTGGCACTGTTCACGGGGGTTTGCCCGGCGGTGAAAATGTGATACCCAATGAGGTCACTTTGTCGGGAACGCTGCGAAGTTATGATGATCCAACCCGTGAAAAGCTCATTGTTGAGGTTGAGCGTGCGCTTGGCGTAGCAAAGGCGCTGGGGGGTGATTTCAAATTGGAGATTGTAAAGGGCTGCCCGTCAACCTATAACGATCCTAACGTCACTGAATTAATTAGGGAAACCGTTGTAGATATGTTTGGTCAGCATACGCTGATCGAGAGGGAACTTTCGCTTGGGGGTGAAGATTTCAGCTATATGACACGCGAAGCGCCGGGCGCAATGTTCCTGCTAGGCGCGAAGAAAGATGCGGTGAAGCGCGCGCATCATAACCCTCTGTTTGATATTGATGAAAATGTGCTGCCGCGCGGTGCGGCGATGCTTGCGGAAACTGCCGTGCGCCTGCTTAGGGGCGCTGCTTCAAAACGATGATGTTACGCGATATTTTTGCCCTTTCGGGCATAAAAACGGCAAATTGGTAGAGAGTGAACGGGTTTACGTTGAAACGATTTGTTCTGGACTTTCTGGAATCGGAGTTTAAGAAAACGCAGCGTGTCTTCCGTGCTGTGCGGGAGAATGGCGACAATGATTTACAGGTTGAGCTAACGAATGGCAAACAGGTAGCGATTTATGTGATCAATCGTTCTATTCGCGTTCCAGAAATTAACGAGTTGCTGGAGCGGAATACCCATAAACACCTTTACACCCTGTTTATTCTCGATGGCCGTATGGTACCGGGAGATGGCTCGCTGGTTGAACCGCCTGCATGGATGGCGACGCTGCATACGCTGGCGCATCACCGATTATATGCTTACTGGCTTGATGGCCGCGAAGTGACGATTCGGCCTGTGCATTTGGGTTGGCGCTGGGGCGCGCATCAACGGGGCGTTGCCTATGGTGCACGAGTAGATGTAAACGGTTTGCGTGCTGAAATGATGGTATTCACCTCGCAGTTCATCACCGGGAGGGTTGCCGTAGCAGACTTTGGCAATGATACTTTCTGGAAAAAGATGACCCCAATACAGGAGGCGGAACAACGATATTCATGGCGGCAGTGGTCATTTGGCGGTAGTCGCAAACGCCAACCAACTGAAGAGACTGAGCAAGCCTTTGGATTCGATTCATGGGAAGAGTTTGAGCGTTATTACAGCGATGTAGGTTCAGGCACCGATTACCGCCATTATCGCGGTCAGAATCGGGAGGAACACAGACCGCCGCGCCGCGTGCAGTCGTTGATGATACGCCATTATAATTTGCTTGGGCTAACAAAAGAAGCCACCCTTAGCGATGCCAAGGTGGCCTATCGCAAACTGGCGCGTGAAAATCACCCTGATCTTCACCCTGCGGAGAAGGAAAAGTACACGCTGCGAATGGCGCAGATCAATGCTGCATTTGAAGCGATACGTAAAACGCTTGAAGCGGACTAATTAGGTCGTTTCTCTACGGGCAAGTCTTTGTAACGTAGGTTTTTAATATCTCTTTCAGAGATATTCGGGCTGCCGCTACCCCAGTTAACCGCAAAGTCGGGGTCATTCCACGCGACGCCGTTTTCGTCGGTACCATCATAGTAATTATTCACCAGATAGGTTAGGGTAGCATCGGTTCGAGCCAGAAAGCCATGCGCCACACCAGTTGGAATGAATAAGCCGAGTCGGTTTTCCTCACTCAATTCCAGCGTTGCGGTCTGCTGAAATGTGGGCGATGATGACCTCAGATCTGCAAGCCCGACCTGTATTCTGCCGCGTATCACAAACCAGTAGTCAATCTGATGGAAATGATAGTGCAGGCCCCGTAGAACCCCTGCCTGACTAATGGAGCAGTTTGACTGTATCTTCTCCCAGTTAATCCATGGAAACCATTCATTGCGGAACGACTCCATAAACGTACCACGCGAGTCGCTATAAGCGCGTATGTCGGCAACAAAAACGCCGGAAATAGCTTCATGCTCGCGGATATGTGCAGGTAGGGAATTCATTCATTGCTCCATGTTGGGAAAGTGACAAAACCGTGTCAATAATACCGGAGTGCGAGGTAAAATGCCTGCGTATCTAGATAATAGCGCACATGACGGCGATTGTTCGCTGTGGTGGGCGAATATGAAAGGATAGATCCGCAAATGACCGATTTAGGTGTACAGCTTTACTCTGTTCGTGAGGAGTTGATTGCTGACTATGTAGGCACTGTTGAGCGGCTGGCGTCAGCAGGTTATACCGGTGTTGAACTGGCAGGTAATTATGGCGCTAGTGTCGAAAACTCAGTTCAGTTATTTCAGCGGTTGGGATTGGCCGTACCGTCCATTCATGCGCCGATTCTGGATGCAGCGCAGCGTTCCGAAATAATCGGAATTGCGGGGGAGTTGGGCGCGAAATACGTAGTTTGTGCCTATATCCCGCCCGACGAATTTTCCACATTGTCCAGCGTTGAAAGTTATTGCGCGCAGCTGAATGAGGCGAATACGGAAGTTCGGGCCGCTGGCCTCACCCTGTTGTATCACAACCACTGGTGGGAGTACGAATCCCATGATTATGGGATCCCGCTGGAGGTTATGCTGCGGTTGCTTGATCCTTCAATCGGCATTGAACTGGATATTTATTGGGCGAAAGTAGGCGGGGCGGATCCGGTGGCAGCGCTTGAGGCATTAGGATCGCGGCTGAAGCTGCTGCACGAGAAGGATGGCCCGGCAACGAAAGACGATCCAATGCTGGCGCTGGGTGAGGGAGTGATGAATTATCAGACTCTGCTTCCGCACGCCACAGCTGCTGACTGGCCGATTGTCGAGCTAGACCGCTGCGCCACGAATATGCTTGAAGCATTGGAAAAGAGCGCCGCATACATGCTCAGTATTATGGGTTAGCCTGAAACACTATGCCCCCTCGAAGTTTTTAGAATGAGGGGGCATTCCTTGACTAGGCAATGACCCGTACCGGCGTGCCGACGCTGGCAAAATCAAAGAACCATTGCGCCTGATCCGTAGGTAGGTTCACGCAGCCATGGCTCATCGGGCGGCCAAAATTGTTGTGCCAGTAGGTACCATGAATCCCATAGTCTTGATAGAAGTACATCGTGTAAGGCACATCAGGCAGAAAATAGTCCGGCCCGCGCATATCTGTCGCTACATACTTTACATAAATTGCATAATCGCCAAGAACGGTTGGTGTTTGCGGTAATCCGGTTGAAACCAACTGTGAATGGACTAGATTGCCATTCTCGTAGGCATAAATGCGCTGGTGACTAATAGATACAAGAATGGAGCGCCCGTTTGCTGTTGGGGCGGGTGGTGCTTCTGCGGCTGAGGGTTCATAGATGCCGGACGCTGGAATGGTGAGTTCTTGCCCGGCAAAAATTAGATTAGGATCGCTGATGCCGTTAATCGTAATAAGGTCTTCAAGCGAGACATTATACATCCGTGCGATTAGCCCCAGTTCCTCGCCAGATGCGACTAGATGAGAGGTTGTTGGGCCGTTATATGTAGAAATAGGGGCAGTTTCAATGACTGGCAGCTCGATCATGGGTAGGGTAATTGAGCCGTCTGCTAATTCACCGGAAACATCTAAACGCAGACGATCTAATAAAACGGGGATTTCAACTGCCCGCCCCGGCGTAGATGCTGTTGGCTCAAAGTAGGCTTGTTCACTGATGGTGATCAGCATGCTCTGTGCTTTGTTGAGGTCAATCGTGAATTGTGGTTGCAGGCTGGTATTCGACGCCGCAGATTCAGCAGCGGCAACCATATATGGAATATTCGGTGTGACGCCGAGATCGGCCAGTGGCATACTCCACTGGCGATCTGCGTCAATCATCGTTATCTGTTGGTTTACGAATGTTTCTTGAAGTTTTTCGGTGGCCGTTTCCGCGCTTATACCCCCTATATCAATCCCGGCAACGGTCACGCCTGAAGAAATGCGGTTTGCCGGAAGCGCAAGCAGAACAAACAGCAGGATCGATGCCGCTAGAGTAGTAAACGTAACAATGCCAGCGCCAATTCCGAGCAGTATGACGTACTGCTTTTGCAGTCCAAATATGGTTGCTTGTGCCTGTGGATGGGGTTTAGAGTTGGATGGCGTTATTTTTGACATGGTTTTAGTCTAACATTGACTGAAATATTTGTTTCCTGACGGATTGCCAACGAAACGAAACGGCTTCGTCAGTTCTGCTGAAAAACCTGACAGCGTTACTAACGGGTGTTGATTACAGGAAAGGTTGTGTTTGGATGAGTAATTTTCTACGCTACCTTTTTACGGATGGTGAGCCGCCAACGCTTGCTGAGATCGATCAAGCCTTAAGCGCAATCGAGAGTGCCTATTCGTTAGATTCCGATTTAAGTGAGCCGATCTTTGGCGATCTCTATTATGAAGATAAGCTGCTTGCTGAGCTTGAAATCAACATCCCCGGAGATGACGTTTTTGAAGATGACGTGGCCGATATGGTAGAAGAACTTCAAAAACACGATGATCCTAACCGCGAAATCCCGCTTCAGGCGTTGGCGAAAGCGACTGGCATGATCGCAATTCACCTGAAGCGGGATGGCTATGAGAATTATGAGTTGGTACAACCGCTGCTTAGTTGGCTGTTTAATCATCGTGACGGGCTGCTGCAAATTGATCTCGACGGCTTTTATGACCACGAGAAGCGTATCGTTAGCTTGTTATAGCGTAAACAGTCAGCGCCTACTCATCTTCAGTTTGAAAGCGGCTGTAATCTGCTTCAGTGTTCAGGCGCTCCTGCGAAAAGTAGCGCTTACGTAATCGCGCCATGATGACCACTGGATCACACGGTATGCCTCCGGCGGAAACCACCCCCTGGCCGGCGAAGTATTCGCATACACGCTCAACATCTCGTTCCAAAATGGAGATGGCACGGCTGTTACCTTTGAGCGAAACGACCTGTGGAAAGTCAATCAAGGTGATACGACTTTCCCAGTAGAGTATGTTGAAGGCCGAAAGATCGCCATGTATCAACCCATGGCGCAGCATGATTTCGATATTGTGAATCGTTTGTGCAAACAGGCTGTCGCGTTCACTGGTTTCTAATGTCACGCTGTTTAAGGGTGGGGCAGCCATATATTCATCACCGATATAATCCATGCCGATTACGTTGAGTGACGAGCCATAGGCTCTAGGCACGGATGCGCCTGCGTCGTATAGCGTTCGCAGCGTCGTCAGTTCATACATCAGCCATGAAGTATGTGCGACCTGATCGCCAAAGCCGGTCTTTTTACTTAGGGCGCGCATAATGCGGTGTTCGGTTTCCTTGATTGCCTTCCCGGTTTCTCCTAGAATGGATCGTCCCTCGCGGTACATGCCATCGTTGCGTAGATTACGAAACATGCGTGGGCGATAGACTTTTGCCGCTATGAAACGCACCCCAACGGCCGGATGCGCCTCGCAGCGATAAACGTTGGCTTCCTTGCCACCTTTTAACCGCGCCAGCACGTCAATGATCAGCGCCTGCTCAAAGAGTGGACGCAGCGATTCCATGAGCCAGCCTTCTTCAAAGCGTCCTGGTTGATAGGTGGTGTCTAACCCCAGTTCCACCGGCGAATCGTCGGTGATGGCTTCAATAATGTCCTTATTAGCCATTTTAGGCTGATGCCGAGATTTTGGCTTACGGGTACGCCGCTGGTAGCGGTCTTTGTTTTTTGTGTAGAACTCAGCTTCGTAATGATCGTACTGATCTTCAAACGAGTCGTGAGACACGATGTTTTCATCCTCAATGAGACAAGCAAATATCCATAACATCCAGCTTGTTTGCCGGATAGCGGAAACCGATCGGCTTGTCTTTGAAGATGATAGGGGGATTATGTCGTAGGGTTAGCCCAGAATCATCAAAGGCAAGCGCGCCGTGACTACACGGGTTGACAATTTTTCTTGCATATTTGCGCTCCTTTACATGACCCATTCAGCATTCAGCATCCTATCATAATTCAAAAGCGGCTGTCAACGGGTCACAAGCGATCAGGCCATAGCAGTCCACAGTCAGTAACTGCTAATTGTTCCAGTATAATTAGTCTACTTCTACAGTTTGGGAAATATTGTGAAAAAATTGTCCGACTCATTTACTTTAACTACAATTTCCGCTTATCTTGGTTTTATACTTCTCGGTCTCGGCGGCGGTTTATTGGGCGTTGCCTGGCCAGCGATGCAAATCTCGTTTAACCAGCCAATTGATGCGATGGCGGTCATTCTTGGCGCTTCAACCGTCGGGTATCTCGTTGCAAGTTTTGGCAGCGGCATTGTGGTCTCTCGCCTTGGCTATGGCCGGATGTTCATCGTTGCGCTCATTTTAATGTGTTTTGGCTGGCTTGGTTTTGCGCTCATCCCGTCATGGGGACTCGTAATTGCTATCTCATTTGTAGGGGCATTTGGCACAGCGCTTTTAGATGCCGGGTTGAATGCGTATTTGGCGGCGCATCACAGCGCGCGTGAGATGAATTGGCTGCATGCTTGCTTTGGCATCGGCATCACGATTGCGCCGTTGATTATGACGGCCGCAGTCACAGGCGCCGGGTGGCAATTTGGCTACATTATTGCTGCATTTGGTTCAGTTCTGCTTCTTGCCCTTTTTATTATGAGTAGAAGCAGGTGGCTGTCACCGATCACCATCGCATCTTCGGGCGCAGCGATAGACCGTCGTCGGGCGCTAAAAGAGACCTTGCGCTCGCCGTTGGTGTGGCTCAGTATCTTACTTTTTGCCGTTTATGCGGGCGTTGAGATATTGCCGGGCAATTGGGGTTACAGCCTGTTTACTGAAGTACGGAATATGCCCCCGGAACGAGCTGGCTTCTGGATTAGTTTCTACTGGGGTAGCTTCACTGTTGGACGCCTTTTCTTTGGCGCTATTATGCCGAAACTCTCGCCAATTGGTTTGCAACGCGGCTGCGTTACCGGGCTGCTGTTTGGCGGCATTCTCTTCTGGTGGAATCCTTCCACTATAGTTGGTATTGCTGGTCTCATCATTCTGGGCTTTTCGCAGGCGCCCTTGTTTCCACTTTTTGTGCTGAATACGCCGCGTATGTTTGGCGAGGAGCGCGCTTCCTATGCGATAGGCTTCCAATTGGCCGGCGCTGGTATTGGCATCGCGCTGCTTCCAAGCATTGTTGGATTGTTAGCAGCCACCCGCACCCTAGTTATCATGCCGCCATTTCTCGTGGGTATGGTCATCTTATTGATCATCATTAGCGAGGCGCTGAATTATTTCACATCTGCTAAAACTCAACAGGTCATTATTCAGGGGGCAGGGGATTAAGTGCTAGAGGTTTCTTACTTCTTCTAAACTTATGAACCAGTGACGTCCAATAATATCCTAGCGATCTTCCGCGCTTCAGATTCCGGAGTGTTTTGCGAGAGGGGCAGATTGATCACTTCGCTTCCCCGGCGGTCTGCTTCCGGGGTGGGGGGCTGCCCCCTGTTAGGTAGTATTGCCGCTGCCATGGCCTGAAGCGATGGATACCAACAGGTCACATCATGGCAGCCTTGCCCCCATAAAGCATCAAGCACTTCTTCGCGCATGCTGTAATCTATAAAGACAGGATAGCGCCACAAGGCGTTGTCAAAGGGTAATTTCAACAGCCGAATATTCGTGTTTTGGAGATACTGCTCATAAATACCCGTTATTTTGCGCCGATGAGCGAGATTTTCCTGAAGCCCTGAAATGGCTTCCGGCAGGTCATCCCAGTAACTTTCGGGAATTTGATAAGCCGTCGTCTTGTGAAACTGCTGAAAGAGATTGGCATATATCCGACTGATCGGCGCTGCTATATTTTCTTGCCGGTGAGATGCCCAGTACAACTCGTTCCATGCGCGGGCAAGGCCATAAATCTGTTTGTTCCAGATGGGCAGCCGCTGAAGGACTCTCCCGACTTCTTGTGATAGGGATGCGTCTTCGGTGAGCACCGCGCCGCCAAGTTCTGTGTCTATGATCTTACCAAGCCCAAAACTGAAGATTGAGGCGTCTCCCCACGCGCCACAGGGAATTCCATCCGCTGAATTTCCGATGGCTAGCGCGGCATCTTCGATCACGAGTAGATGCTGTGCCTTTGCCCACGCGCAGATCGCGTTCATCGGGGCGGAAATACCATACATGTGGCATGGAATGATGGCGGCAGTTGCCGGAGTAAGTGAATCGCGTAGTGTTTTCACGGTCACGGCGCCGGTAAGGGGATCAATATCTGTAAGGCGCGGGTAATTCCCACTTGCGATTACTGCCCATAGGACGATGTAACAAGTATTTGCCGGAATCAGAACGTCTTTTCCATAGATATTTGCTGCCCGAAGTACAGCTAATATACCGGCTGCACCGCGCCCGATTAAGTGAACATGGCTGCGCCCTGTTAATGATTTTAACTGCTTAATACCCCGTAATTGTGCGTGTGTCATGACTAGGGGGTGATTTCCGTTCCATTCTTCAATCGGAAGTTTCCTTTTAATGGCTCGAAACTCATTTGCTAGTTGTTTTGGCGCCTCACTTGTGGTCACTATTGCCGACCGATTCAGTTTAACATACGCCGCAGATTAGCAGCAGCTCACCGAAACCTTCACCCGTGAATTTCTTCGCTTCTCCAAGTATGATAGTGGCATTCCGTTCGCAGAAATAGAATGTTCATATAAGCCATGAAGCCAGCAGAACCTATTCTTGTCATCGGCCATCGTAACCCGGATATGGATGCAATTGCCTCGGCTGTTGGTTATGCGTGGTTGCTTAGTAATACTCGCCCGGAAACCTACATCGCGGGGCGTTGTGGCAACCTGAATATGCAAACATCTTTTGCCATTGAACGTTTTGGGGTAACACCACCCGTTTTGATCACGGATGTTCGCAGTCATGTTGAAAATGTGATCGAAGTTGTGCCTACGCTAGATCAAGCGCAGTCATTGTTAGAAGCGTGCCAGCTTATTGCCCGCACGCGGAGACCCGTGCCTGTTTTGGACGAAACTGGTAGGCCGGTAGGGCTGCTGAGTGGGGCGGGGCTGTTTGCAACCTTTGCGGACGCGCTAAGTTCAACGTCGGTGTTGGCCTTGGCTAAAGAATTTGATCGGCGCGCTATTACCGCCATGGATACAACCTCATTGGTCTTACATGCAGATGATTTCGTGCGCGATGTCGTGCCGCAGGCGCTGCGTAACGAGCAAGATGATTTTCTAGTTGTAGATGCTGCCGGGCACTATGCCGGGCTTTGCCGCAAATCGGCGCTGCTTTCGCCTTCTCGTCGTCAGGTAGTGCTGGTTGACCACAATGAACTTCAGCAAGCAGTTCCCGGTCTTGAGGAGGCGGAGGTGATGGAGGTGCTGGATCATCACCGCTTGAGCACGCTGCCAACTTCTGTGCCAATTCGCTTCCAGATTGAACCGGTTGGAAGCTGTTCAACGCTGGTTTCAGAAGAAGCTCATGATGCCGGGCGAGAATTCCCTAAAGAAATCGCCGCAATCCTGCTCTGTGGCATCCTTTCGGACACACTGGTATTTCGTTCGCCAACGGTGACGGAACGTGATCAGCAGGCTGCGTTACGCCTTGCGCGTATGGCGCAGCTTGCCCCCGAACAGGCGACGGAGAATGAAGTGCTGGTTGCGATTGCTGACCTCGGCAGCGATTTACTGGCAGCCGGCGCTGGGTTGGGAACGCGAGCCGTCAGCGAAATTGTGAACAGCGATATCAAATATTACGATATCGGTGGCTCACGGATTGGTATTGCACAGGCTGAAGTAACATCATTCGCTGAACTTAGTGTGCGTATTCCGGATCTTTTGGCTGGGCTGCAGTCTTTAGTTGACGATGAAAAATTGGCAATGGCGCTGTTGATGATCACGGATGTTGTCCATGGCAACAGTCGCTTGCTTGCGGCAGGCATGACTCGATACATCAGTGCTCTGCCATATACACATCTAGATGATGGCAGTATGGATGCCCCAGAAATTGTTTCCCGAAAGAAACAACTACTGCCAACTGTATTGGCCGCCCTCAGCCAATTGGTTTAGACTGAAACTGTTGTTTATTACAACATGTGCTGCCAATTCGCTCTACGGCCTAAATTTGTGATCATATGGGTTTAAGTTACCCTATGCAAACACTATCATTCCACTACGATCTTCGTTAGTACCCCGAAAATGGGGGGCGTTACTTCTCCATTTTCGAGATAATCTTTTACAGCGGGAACTGCCGGAATATTGCCGCGTCGGCGTTTTATGCGTGGGAGAATCAAGAATGAGATATCATCGCTTCTTAGTAAGTTTACTGGGCATCATTGTTGTAATGATTGTGGCTGCTTGTAACTTGGGGGCTGAATCTCAGGCGACGGCTACGCTTACGCCCTCGCAAACGCCAACATCGTCACCGACGACCAGTGCTACGGTGCGTATTCCAACGCAGCTTCCTACGCCATGGGTCATTTTCCCGCCAACAACCATTGTGCGAACAGTGATCGTTCAAATTCCGACACCAATACCCACCGCTGTTCCGCCTCCAGTGCCAATCCGAATTGCGATTACATCACCGGTGCCGGGCAGTATTGTTTCAGGAATGGTTTCTGTTATTGGCTCTGCGCTGCATCCGCAGTTCTTGCAGTATCAAGTCGAATTTGGGCCGGATCCAAATGCCAATAACCTGTGGTATCCCGTCACTTCAATGATCTTCACACCGGTTAATAATGGTGTGTTGGGAAGTTGGAATACGACCTCTGTTCAGGATGGCGCATATTTGCTGCGTCTGCGCGTTTATTTGCGTGACGGCACCACCCTCTCCACGGTTTCAAATTTCATTCAGGTACGTAACGGGCGCCCAACGCCGGTGCCAACCGCAACCCCGTCGATCCCACGTCCAACAGCTGCTTTTACTCAATCTGTTTCTCTGGGCGAAGTACCGATGACGGTGCAATTCACAAACTTCTCAACGGGGAATATCACCAGTATTCAATGGAATTTTGGTGATGGCACCACCAGTAACGTATTCAGTCCGGTACATACCTACAACCGTGCTGGCTTATTCAATGTAACGCTGACGGTTTCCGGGCCGGGCGGTACCTCGAATGTTTCCAGTCAGGTGCTGGTAAATACGCCTAGCGCGCCGCGCGCAGCATTTATAGCGACGCCGGAATCTGGCAATGCGCCTTTGACCGTGCAGTTTACAGATCAAACGACTGGCACTGTGTCCAGCTATTTCTGGAACTTTGGCGATGGTCAAACCAGCGCTCAACGCAGCCCATCGCATACCTTCCAGAACGTTGGTACGTATACCGTGTTTCTCACGGTTTCCGGGCCGGGTGGCGTATCGATTGCTTCGCGCCAAATTACGGTGCAAAGCCCGCAGATTCCCCCTCCGCAGGCCGGCTTCGCCTTTAACCCGGTCAGCGGTATTGCTCCGCTATCCGTGCAATTCTTGAATCGCTCTTCTGGTAATATCTCATCCTATAGTTGGAACTTTGGCGACGGCTCACTGAGTACTGAACAAGATCCGACGCACGTTTTCACTCACCCCGGAAACTATACCGTTACATTGATCGTAACTGGCCCCGGTGGTCAAAATGCGGCGCAGTCATCGCTGGTCGTCGTTGCTCCGAGCGCCACCCCGACGCTGACACCCTCACAGGTGCCTCCGACTGCAACATTCACAAACACGACGCTTCCGCCGACGGCAACTTTAACATCAACGGCAACGTTAGTGCCGCCAACTGAGACATCTACAGAAGCGCCGACGCTTGCCCCCACGATGGATTCAAGCCCAACTGAAATCGCGGTAGTTCCGACGAATACTGAAACGCCTGTCCCGCCAACTGAAACACCTACAGATCTGCCCACTGAAACACCTACAGATCTGCCCACTGAAATAGCCACGGACACGCCGACTGAAACGCCTGTCCCGCCGACTGAAACATCTACACCCGAACCACCCATCGTGAATTTCACCGCGGTGGTGACCGATCCAGTGGGCAGCCCGCTAACCGTAGCGTTCACCAATCTATCTACGGGTGAGGGAATGAGTAGCTTATTCTGGGATTTTGGTGACGGCCAGACCAGCAGCGATCCTAATCCCGTTCACACCTATCCTGTGGGTGGTGCATATACGGTGACCTTAAGTGTTACGGGTGCTGGCGGTACTGGTACCGGGCAGCAGGTCATCAACCTGATTGTGCCGCCAACGGCCACTTTTACACCCGAACCACCCATCGTGAATTTCACCGCGGTGGTGACCGATCCAGTGAACAGCCCGCTAACCGTAGCGTTCACCAATCTATCTACGGGTGAGGGAATGAGTAGCTTATTCTGGGATTTTGGTGACGGCCAGACCGGCAGCGATCCTAATCCCGTTCACACCTACCCTGTGGGTGGTGCATATACGGTGACTTTAAGTGTTACGGGTGCTGGCGGTACTGGCACCGGGCAGCAGGTCATCAACCTGATTGTGCCGCCAACGGCCACTTCTACACCTGAACCGCCCATCGTGAATTTCTCTGCAATTGTTGCTGACCCCGTAGGTAATCCGTTGACTGTTGGTTTCACCGATCTTTCGCTGGGTGAGGGTATTTTCAGTCGCCTATGGGATTTTGGCGACGGCCAGACCAGCGGCGAAACGAACCCTATTCACACCTATTCAGCAGGCGGTACTTATACCGTTACCTTAACCGTTACTGGCTCAGGGGGTGGAAATTTAGCCCAGCAGCAGGTGACAGTTACGCAGTTGCCAACGGAAACGCCAACCGTCGTTCCACCGATGGCAAACTTTAGTGCCACTATTCCCGATCCATTGTCTAACCCGCTAACTGTAGTATTCACCAACCTTTCAAGCGGTGATGGCATTAGTGGCGTAGCATGGGACTTTGGCGATGGTCAGGGAAGCAGCGAGACGAACCCGACCCACACTTACGCATCCGGCGGAACGTATACGGTAATGCTAACGGTGACGAATGCAGGCGGCTCAAACGCAGCCCAGCAGCAGGTTTCTGTGATTGCGCCGGTAACTGCTAATTTCAGCTTTGCACCCGTACCGGGCAGCCCGCAGAGTATCCAGTTTACAGACATGTCTACTGGCCCGGTGACCAGCTGGAGCTGGGACTTTGGCGATGGTCAGACCGGTACCGAGCAGCACCCGCTGCATAACTATGCAGCACCAGGCAGCTATCCGGTGACGCTAACAGTATCCGGGCAGCCAGGTTCTACACCGAGCAGTATTTTCTTCACTGTAAATATTGACGCGCCCGTTGTGGCGGCCTTCACTGTTATGCCTGTACCCGGCGATCCGTACAGCGTCCAATTTGCAAACGCTTCTACTGGCCCAATTGGGCAGTATGTGTGGGACTTTGGCGACGGTCAGACCAGTGGTGAAGCACAACCTGTCCATACTTATGGCGCTGCTGGAAACTATCTCGTGGCCCTACAGGCCATCGGCACTGATGGCCTGACGCAGAATACAGCAAGCGATACTGTTGTCATCACCGAGCCAACTGCCGAACCAACCGTTACTGTCGAGCCAGTCATTGCGGGCTTTAGCTTTACGCCCGATCCCAATGATCCTGCAACAATCAACTTCACATCATCATCAACTGGGCCAATCGTTTCCTACTACTGGGATTTTGGTGACGGCGCGTTCAGCACGGATGCAAATCCGCAGCACATCTTTACGCCGGGGCAGTATCTGGTCATTCTTACCGTAACTGGCAGCGATCCGTTAAATGAAAACTCAACCCAGCAAACGCTAGACATTGCCGCACAGGCAACGCCTACCTCGGCAGCGCCTACCCCCGCCTTTACACTCGCTGGCGTCAATGCGAATAGTATTATCTGGTCACCGAGTGGCTACCGTATGGCTTCTGGTAATGCTAACGGTACCGTCACGATCTGGGATGTGACTACTCAGTCGCAATTTACAACGCTGAGTGGGCATACTGCCGGCGTAAACGCAGTTGCGTGGCGTTCGGATGGCGCTTATCTCGCCAGCGGTGGCAGTGATAATACAATTGTCGTCTGGGAGACAAACGGCTGGCAGCCAGTCAATACGCTAACCGCTGCGGGTAGTGTAACCGCGTTGGCGTTTAATCCATCAGGGACGACGTTAGCTAGTGCTGGCGCTGATGGCAGCATCATCTTCTGGGATATGACAAGTTTCCAGCCCATCGGGCAGCTGCAGGCGAGTGACTCCGTTAATGCCATTGCGTGGAAGCCGGACGGCTCGCAGATCGCTTACGGCGCGAACGATGGCTCTGTGAATATTTATAATGTCTCTACTCAGCAGCCGTTCTTTAACTTCTCAGTAGGCGGCGCAGCAACTGCTCTGACATGGAGTTTAGACGGTGCGCGATTGGCGGTAGGCAGCTCAGATTCTACAGCCATGATTTATGAGACGATTGGCTGGTCTACAGTGGCTGTCTTGATCGGGCATTCACAGACGATCACCAGCATTGCTTACAGCCCGAATGGTATCACTATCGCCACGGGTTCTGAAGACGGCGAATTGAAATTGTGGGATGCCTTCTCTGGTAGCGAGATGCCTCCCGCGCTACCTGCAGGGCAGCTTATCACATCAACAGCATGGAGTGCAGACGGCGTATATGTCGCAAGTGCCACAACTGGCGGCAGTATTTTGGTGTGGCAGCCTTAGTGACTGATTATTGAAGAAATAGTGGGGTGCTTCGGCATACCCGCTATTTCGAATCAACAGATTGTATTAAAAAGCGGTGCGCTCTGATTGGCGCGCCGCTTTTTAATCAAGTTGTGATTGTACATGCTGTATATTTATTTGGCTTTGTAAATAATGAATGAGGGTACAATTGAACCGCCGCCAGCCGTTACATTAAGCAGGGATGAAGACGATAAGCGGGTCAAGCATCCGCTGGTAGTACGCCCGAAAAAGATGAATGGATCGGCATCGACCATTCGCTGGCTAACATCAACATGCCCATCAATGAATGAAGGGTAGTCGTCGTAAGCAATCTCAACCCGTTCCTGTACAACATACGAATTAGTCAACGCTGATTTAATTGTCTCATCCCATACTTCCTGCGTCGCGTCCCACCCGAGGATCACGCCTTTACCCCCATATTCATCGTTAGGCTTCAGCACCAATTGATCTTTGTTTTCCGCGATAAACGGAACGAGATCAATGCTGCGGCCATGAAAATGGGTAATACGCTCGCTCACTTTGCGCGTCCACGGGATATGTGCTTCGATGACTCGCAGTTCTTCTGCGGTGAATATCGAATGATTGCGTTCGTCGCTAAGGAGTGAAAAACTAGCTTTCTTCGCCATCAGCTTGGCGCTAAAAGCGTTGGACATACACACTTTACGATCTCTGACCGCGTTTACAATCGGGTTTTCAACGCCCAGACGTTCGATCAACTCGCTAGAAAGTACCCGTTTGTAGATTAAATCAATTGGAAAGCCGTCTTGTGTAAACAGTCTGCCAGAATGGTATTCGAGGCTGCGCGGATCTGCTAGCACAACCGCTGAACCCTCAGCTTCAAAATGCTGCTTGCACAGCTCATGCTCATTCAGCGTAGGAACATCCGACCAATCCACAATCGCAATATTGGGTTGGTTAGTGCCGCCCCATTGACGATAGGCTTCAGCAAGGGAAGTGTATAATCCCTGCCGAACTGGGAATGTACGGGTGTGGTAATACGCATTGAACTGTTTGAACACATCTAATTCGAGGAATGTATCGGCAACAGCATCATCATAGGCAATGCCCGCGGGTGTTTCGGCATTATATTCAACAAACTTGAGTGACATATTCTCAAGGATGAAGAAAGAATCCAACCGTGAAGTTGTCCACGGGGCTTCAAAGCCGATGTCCAGATTAAATAACATCTCCTCGTAGGGTTCAAGGTCAAGCTGTACCCGAAATTCAGGATTTGCCATACACGCATTATGTGTTTTTTGAAATGCGCTGAGCAGAATTTCAGTCTCAAACTTAAGAAATGCCCACTGTTCTGGCGTATAGAAATTGGGACGCAGCACTGTGCATAGCGGGCGTTCTCCGAAGAAACATTTTCGCTTTTTCAGCCCGGCATTCATCTGCTCGACTGCATGCGCCGCAGTTGTGTCTGTTAGCAAACTGTGATAGCGTTCAACAACTTCACTAGACATGAGTTATTTTCCAGCTTTTTGTGCGAGATCGCCCCAA
Organism: Anaerolineae bacterium; assembly: GCA_034437295.1. Classification (GTDB taxonomy): domain Bacteria; phylum Chloroflexota; class Anaerolineae; order Aggregatilineales; family Phototrophicaceae; genus Flexifilum. The sequence goes on from DAOTUZ010000164.1 coordinate 29,930, forward strand.
ACATAGCGCTCGCGGGTTGAATGGGTGGATTTTGCCAGCTTGATGACCAGATCGGCCATATTTTCCACCATCCACTGAAAATGACGATTGCCCAGCGAATTAATGTCCATATCCGGCGCGGGATTCATAAAATCAATCGCATAGGGAATGCCATCGCGTACAGCAAATTCAACTGTGTTCATGTCATAGCCTAACGCGCGGCATAATGTCAGTGAATCTCGAATAATCCGATCTTCAAGCTCAGGCGAAAAATCATGTTCCTCGTGATAATGCCGCTGTCGCGGATCGTATTTCATCACGTGTACTTTTTCTTGACCAAGCACCATGCAGCGAGCGTAGTTTTCCCACTCAATAAATTCTTGGACGATCATCGTCAGCAGCCCGGATTGATCGTATTGTGCTATCAACTCATCAATAGAATGTACGACATATACATCGCGCCAGCCGCCGCCATGTGCGTCTTTTAGGATGCAGGGCATGCCTATATAGTCGGCAATCCAGTTCCAGTCCATTGGGAAAATGAGATTGCGTAAACTTTCGGATGGTACAATGCCCGGAATATATCCTTTATTGGGAAGCACCAGTGTCTTTGGCGACGCAACGCCCAATTGGGTCGCCAGTGCCGCATCGAAGAACTTGTCATCTGCCGTCCACATAAAGGGATCATTAATTACCTTTACCCCTTGCAGCGCAGCATATTTCAAGTATGAACGATAATATGGAACCTCATGTGAAATGCGATCCACAATCACGCGGTAGGGTACTAATTCTTCCATACGGGTGCCACCAAGTTGAACATACTCGGCAACCACGCCTTCACCACGTAAATTGACTTCGTTTATAAATGCGGGCGGCCACGACCATTCGCGTCCAACAATGATCCCGACTTTGAGTGGCTCAGTCTGTTTGGCTGGCATGGTGCTTATCCTCTGTTGAGAAATTCCTAGTCATGGCCGGAAATATACTGCTGTATCATTTGCTGCCAGAACGGCCAGTCGTGTGCCCATCCGTCCCATTCGCGCAGCGCATTACCAATTCCTTTTTGCCAAAGCTTTTCCGAGAGAGCACGCCCGCTTGGCAGTAGTGTGTCTTCACGCCCGCACGCGATTATAATATCCTGTTGCCGCAACCAGTGAAGGCGTTCTGAATTATGCTCATTAGGAATATAGTCTATCGGATTATTGAAATACACATTTTCATCGTAATAGCCAAAAACAAACCGTTGTATATCGTATAGTCCGCTCATCGCTAAGATGCGGCTTACCTGCTCAGGATGACGTAAACCAAAGTTCATAGCATGATATGCCCCGAAGCTGGCGCCAACACTGATTAAGTACGGGTTGCTGTTCACTTTTTGACTCAGGGGCAGAACTTCAGTGTAAAGATAGCGATCATATTCGCTGTGGCGCCGCGCTCTGCCCGCTGGCCCGTCTCCGTAACTGTACCAGCTTTCGGCATCTACGCTATCTACACAGAAAAGCTGAAGCCAGCCGTTATTAATTGATTCGGAGAGGGTATTGATCATGCCACGATCTTCCCACTCATAGAACTTGCCTTTTGAAGTGGGGAAGGCCAGTACCCGCGCACCAGAATGGCCGAAAATTAAAAGTTCCATATCGCGGTTTAGGGAAGGGCTGAACCAGCGGTGATAGTCACGGTTCATGATGGGGTAACCGTCATTGCTGCAAGCTGAACTGAACTAAAAGCATCTATCACGCCGGCACCCTGCATTTCGAGGGGGGCATTTGGCAGTTGTTTCGCAGTTGTCATCATTAAAAACTTCACCTCTTGCGGGGAAAGGCAAGGATTTGCTTCCAATATTTGCGCGGCAACTGAGCTGACAATTGCCGCTGCGACAGATGTACCGTCCACGAATTGATAATTTGCATCCACTACTTTGTGTGCTGCGAGCTTCGCTTGTAATTTTGCAAAAATATGTTCATTTGGTTTCGCGGCTGCTCTTCTGCTCAAGCCAAGTTCAGCGCTGCCGGCTTGTATTAGACGATTAACCACCGTCTCATCATCTTTGGCCTTTAGAATCTGTCCGAGCCAGTAAGCCTCACGTGCAGCTTTTGTGCCTGGCAGAAAAGGGGATGCAATCCATACTGCGGGGGCTAATATTTCCGGTTTGAAACTACCGCCGGGCGTTTTGCAATAATTGTTGTGATAAAGAGACCACTGCGTAATTTCTGGTGAATTATGATCGTCGATTCCGCCAACCGTGATCGCTTCTGGTGCGCTGGCCGGCGGAATCAAAACGGGTAGGTTGCTGTTTCCCGCGGCTGCTACCACAACGATGTTCATTTGGGTGAGGGTATGTATAGCCCGATGTATCGGATGATCAGAGTCGTCGCTTGGAAAATCGCCTCCGACTGAGAGATTTACAATACGGATTTTGAATCGCTGCGCATTATCAATAACCCAGCGTAACCCCCGTAAAATATCCGCCTCTTTGATGCGTTTACGTGGATTTGACACTTTAACCAGAACTAGATTGGCATCAGGTGCAAGACTCTGATAATGCCCGTTACTTACGTAGCCGTCGCCCGCCGCGATGACACTTGTCATTTGCCCGTGCCAACTGTACCACGCTGGCCGCCGATAGCGGGTACCTTCGGTGATTGTGGCATGGGTAGCATCGGCATGGCAAAGTACCCTGCTGGCAATATCCGGGTGGGGATAGAAACCAGAGTCAATAAAGGCAATGACGATGCCGCGCCCCGTGTAGGCAGTAGACGCATGCATTCTTACCGGCGTAGCCAGCAGAGAAGGGTATTCGGGATGTTGAGGATACGTTGGGAGCAGCATTCTTGCTCCGGCAGCTTAGGCTGCCTGAACGAACGTTTCAAACAGCGCAAACATGCTCTGGTCGAACGTGATCAGGCTTTCAGGGTGCCACTGTACACCAACAACGAAGCGATTTGATGTCAGTTCAATGGCCTCGATGACACCATCGGACGCAACCGCCGCAACCGCAAACCCCGGCGCCGTATTATCCACAGCCTGGTGATGAAAGCTGTTGACCCGCGCGAGAGGGCCTAGGATCCGGTTCAAGCGGGTGTTATCTAGTGTTTTGACGCCATGTGCAACAAACTCGCGTGGTTGATCAGGGAAATACTGGTGGCGGATAGCGTTCGGTACTAGGTCAACCACATCCTGAAGCAGTGTTCCGCCACCAGCAACATTTAGTGTTTGTATCCCGCGGCATACACCTAGAATTGGGAGATCGGTATCTAATGCCCACTTCGTGAGCAGTAGCTCTGTTTCATCCCGGAGGCTATCAATGCCCTCAGTTTTGGCGTGCTGTGCGCGAGCATAACATGCCGGGTTCAAATCCCCCCCGCCAGCAAGGAATAATCCATCCAGTCGGTTGAATAGGCTTTTGAGTGTTTCTTCACCCAATGCTAGCGGCAATAGAATTGGTGCAGCGCCTGCGGCCTCTAGGGCAATAATGTACGGCCTGCTCATGGCGAAACGTTCCGGCATTTGACCGGGAAGGGTGACGTCATGAAATGTGGGAATACCAATAAGTGGTTTGATAATGCACCACCTTATCCATTTTCTACGCTTGTCGAAATTCTATAATAGCATATCCCGACTGAAATTCACCGTATATATTTCTGACTACCGCCGGAATGAAATAATGCCCTGAGGGAAAAAGTCAAAGTGAAAGCGTTTGTTAAGTTGTTTGAAAATAGGGAACTACCTACAAAGGAAGTTCCCTATTTCGCTAAATCTCATCGTCACCTAGCGGATCTTCTACCCTAGTGCCGCCGTACGGTGGGGGAGGCGAAGGCGGTTCAGGTTCAGCAGGCGCGTGTGGAGGTGCCGGTGGCTCTGGCGGTGCCGGTGGCATCGGCGGAAACGGGTCTTTGCGATCATTGATATCTATATTTGCAACTGCCCGCTTTAGCGTCTTTCGAGTCATATGCATGACCTGATCTTGAATTTCTTGCCCTAGATCTCGCAGGCTGTAGCCCAGATCTTCAAAATTGGCTTGGGTTGCTGTGCGAGACGCCGCCTTATTTAACCCCTCTAGATAATCTACAGCCTGTGAGGAAAGCAAGTTGACCTGCGCCAACTTTTTGTTGTCACTTTCGTCTTCGTTAATATCCAGAATCAGTACGTCGCCGATGAAAAAATCATCTGGAAGTAGCTGCTTTGCCCGCTCTTGCAGTCGAACGTAACTGCGAACTGCGGTTGTACCAGCACCTTCAGCGATACCCGTCAGTAGGCCTTTTTCCACCGATCTTTGCAGCGATTTGAACGCTAGTAAAAGCTGCTGTACTGCCTTAGTTTGATTTTCTTCCATGGTATTGCCTCCTTGCCGCTGTAGCGATCAGTTGTCGGACTCAAACGATTCTTCAATAGCCTGCAATGTTTCCGGTTTTAGCAGCCCACGCAGCGTCTTTTTTGCGTGGTGTAACCGTGATTTCACTGTTCCAATGCTGGTTTCCATCGCTTCTGCAATTTCTGCATAACTTAGACCTTCCTCCGCAAACAAAATGAGCGTTTGTCGCTGCAGTTCAGGTAATCTCTCCATCGCCTCGCGCACATCCATTTGAAGTAATAGCCAGTGACTCACATCTTCCGGCTGCGGCTCACTTGCAGATGCAGAAAATGACACGTACACTTCAACTGCTTCGTCATCCATAGATACGTTTTTCCATTTTCCGGCTGCGCGCAGCTCGTCATAGCAGCGGTTGCGCACCATTCGGAAAACATAAGGACGTAAATTCTCTGGCGGCGAGATTTTGTGCATGTTTCTATATAATGAGATAAATACGGTTTGAACGATGTCATCTTCTGAATCGTGGTAACCAATCAAACGGCGGATAAACCGGCGTAGAGAAGGTTCCAAAAGTTCTTGAAGTTGAGCGAATGCCTCAAAGTCGTTCTGGCATGCACGCTCTAACAGCAGCGTTTCTAGTTCGGGCATCACCTCAGCTCCTATTGCTTATTACGGAGATCGCAGGAGCTTTGTTCAAAATTTCGCATTTCATAGCTGTTTCCGCAAGAGACAGGACAAGATATGTCCATCTGGATAGTTGTTGAAGACGAACCCGATCTTTACGAAATGCTGATGGCGATGACCGAAGTGATCGGTGTAAATGGGGTCGCCTTTACGAATGGTGAAGACGCCATCTCGTGGATTGACGATGTTGACGCCAATCGTATTACAAGTGATCATCCTGAACTGGCGCTGCTAGACATAAGTCTGCCGGGTGAAGTGGGTGGAATCGAAGTTAGCGCCCGTTTACGCAGCAGCCCGATCCTTGGCGACACGGTCATCATATTAATGACTGCGTGGCACTTCGGGGCTAAAGATGAACGCGCCTTGATTCGCCGTTCGCGTGCTGACTACTTGATTTATAAGCCATTGCCCAGTATTAAATCTCTGAAACAGATTCTTCATGATGGACAGGCAAAGCGCAAAGCGCGCGCCCGAAGACGGAAAAAGGATGCCCCCTGATGTTCACGGTCATTGTTTATTTGCATGTTAAACGAGAATACTTGGACGTTTTCATCCAAGCCACATTGGATAATGCGCAAAACAGCCAGAAAGAACCGGGTGTTATCGCCTTCGATATGCTGCAGCAGCAGGACGATCCTACCCGCCTTGTGCTATATGAAACCTATCGCACCGCGCAGGCACAACTTGACCACCGCGAGACCCCCCATTATCTGAAGTGGCGCGAAACCATCGCTGATATGTTTGAAGAGCCGCGCTACGCAATAAAATACGATGTGCTTTCCCCTGCAGAAACCTGATGAACTTTGAATTTGCAACGGCGACCCGAATCTATTTTGGCGTAGGAAAATCAGCCGAAATTGGGGCTGTCGCCGCCCCTTTTGGGGCGCAAGCTGTCTTAATCGGCAATCCTGCGCGCAGTCGTGAGATTCTTGCGACGCTTCAAGCCCATGATATTATGGCGACTGTCTTTGCCCCTGAAGGTGAGCCAACGATCAACGTTGTCTCTGAATGCGTCTCAGTAATACGGGACGTTAAGGCGGACATGGTGATCGGTTGCGGCGGCGGAAGCGCGCTTGATCTGGCGAAGGCGGCGGCGGTCTTAGCCGTTCATGAAGGCGAAGCGCTGGATTATTTGGAGGTTATCGGGCAAGGCAAGACCTTAACTAAACCCTCTATTCCCGTTATTGCTGTGCCGACGACCGCTGGTACTGGCTCAGAAGTGACGGCGAATGCAGTTATTTCAGTCCCCGAACAGCAGCTTAAAGTTAGTTTGCGCAGCCCCTTTATGCTGCCGCGCGCTGCAATTATTGATCCTGCTTTAACGCTCATGCTGCCGGAGCGAATGACTGTATTTACCGGCATGGATGCGCTCACTCAAGTGATTGAGCCATTTGTATCTCTGAAGGCGAACCCGATCACTGATGCCTTATGCAGCGAAGGGATCACTCGTGTGGGCATGTCTTTACAAATCGCGGTTGAACAACCTGATGATCTCGAAGCGCGGGCCGACATGGCGCTAGCCGCCTTGCTTGGCGGAATGGCACTTGCTAACGCCAAACTTGGCGCGGTTCATGGTTTCGCCGGTGTGATTGGCGGGATGACCAGCGCCCCGCATGGTGCAATTTGCGCGGCGCTACTTAGCCCAGTGATGAGGGCCAATCTCAAGGCGCTATCAGATCGTGAGCCACGGGGTAGGGCGGTAGACCGGTATCAAGAAATCGCAATTATGCTAACGGGGGATCCTGATGCAATTCCGGAAGATGGGGTGGCATGGGTTGCTCATCTTGCTAATGCCCTTAGCGTACCCCGCCTCACTGAATTGGGAGTTCACGCTGCTGATATTCCGGAGATTGTCAAGCGAGCGGCAGGCGCAAGCTCAATGCAAGGTAACCCAATCAAGCTCACAGATGACGAGCTAGCCGCTGTTCTTGAAAGCGTGTTGTAGAATTTTGACTTCTTCATGCCTGAAACAATCAACGGTATGGTCATTGACCAGCCCACAGGCTTGCATCATGGCGTAACAAATGGTTGATCCTACGAATTTAAAACCGCGCTGCTTCAAATCTTTGCTTAGTTGCTTTGAAATTTCGGTTGCTGGTGGTATATCGCGCAAACTGTGCCACTGATTCTGAATGGGCTGATCACCGACAAATGACCATAAATAACTTGAAAAGCTGCCGAATTCCTGCTGGATTTTCATGAATTCCTGCGCGTTATTTATGGCCGACAGAATTTTGGCGCGATTGCGAATGATGCCGCTGTCTCCCATTAGTGCGTTGATTTTGGTCTCATCGTACAGTGCTACCTTTTCGGGGGCGAAATTGTCAAACACCCGCCGGTAGTGTTCGCGCTTACGCAATACAGTAATCCAGCTTAGCCCTGCCTGCGCCCCTTCCAGTACAATCCGCTCAAATAGGGCGTTGTCATTTCCTCTCAGCGGAACGCCCCATTCTTGATCATGATAAGCCACATAGAGCGGCTCATTCAGATTCACCCATCCACAGCGTTGAATTTCCGACACCATCTTTACCCTTCGAGAAAATTTTGAACCAACTGTAGATATACCTTCTGCTTCTCAAGGTGTACGTTATGTCCTGCATCCGGCACAATTTGTAATGTCGCCCGCGGCAACATTTGTGCCAAACGCGCCGCAATCGCGCAGTATTTGGGGTCAAGATCGCCGGCAATTAAGAGCGTTGATATGGTCAGTTTGTTGAGCTTTTCCCACAAAGAAGGCTGGCTTCCAGTACCCATGCCACGGAGGCTGTTTGCGAGTCCTACCGGATCGTTTTGTAGGCGTTGTGCCTTTTGTTGCGCCTGTACGTCAGCGGGTAGTCTGGCCTGCGATGCAAAAAGAGGAAGCCGCTCCCATCGTTCGACAAATGCCGCTATCCCAGCCTCAAGCAGAAATCGGGCAAGCTGATCATCGCTCGCTGCGCGGCTGCTTCGCTCTATTTGTGTTTCCAACCCCGGCGAACCGCTTTCCAGCACTAACTTGTTCATAAAATGCGGGTATGCGAGAGCGAAATATAATGCTATTCGCGCACCCATCGAGTAGCCAACTAAATTTATAGGCTTAGCGTTAAGAATTTCTAACAGCACAGCCATATCACTAGCAGTTTCTTCAATACTGTAGCGCTGAAAATCTGCGGGTGAAGCAGAATGGCCGTGACCCAAAATATCAATAGCAATTACCCTGTTATGACGTTCAAGAATGGGAATAATCGTATTCCAATTCAGTGTGCTGCCCATAAAACCATGCAAAAGGATAACTGGCTGGCCGCTGCCCTGATCCGTATAGTGATAGGTTACATTGTTCACGTTACGTACTGGCATATCCGTCCTGCTGCTTTTCGTCTACCCCAATCTTAGCAAAGAGTTCTGGTAAGCCGCGTTAAATTTTGCTATAATTAGACTGACCAGTCGGTTTGAAATGTCATACTAAGATGAGCGAATCTAATAATAAGCGTACGACGAAAGACCCTGAAACAACACGCGGTCGCATTCTAGATGCGGCGCTTCAGTTGTTTGCAGATAAGGGGTATCACGAAGCTAGCGTAGACGAAATTGTTGAGGAATCACAGACCTCTAAAGGCTCAGTCTACTTTCACTTTCCTAATAAGCAAACGCTTTTCCTCTCATTAGTAGATAAATTTTCCAACCTGCTGGAACGCCGTATCAAGGAAGCGATTTCGCAGGAAGCAGAGGGGATAGCGCAGGTTGATGCCGCGCTTACCGCCTGCCTGGAGACCTTTGGGCAGTATCGCCCTTTGGCAAAAGTGATGCTGGTACAAGCGATGGGATTGGGGAGCGCCTTCGAGCAAAAATTGATGGAGGTACACAACCGGTTCGCTACGCTCATCAAGGGCTACCTTGATCAGGCCGTTGCTCTAGGTGAAATCGCCCCAGTAGATACACATATTGTGTCGCGGGCATGGATGGGTGCCATCAATGAGGTTGTTATGCACTGGGTGATGACCGGCGAACCCAGCCCGAATCGCATTATGATGACCCTGCGCCCGCTGCTTCTTCGCAGCGTAGGCGTTCAGGAAGATCGGATTTGATCATGATGGCGCGCCCCATCAGCCTAATAGGGCAGGCTTCAACTGGTGGTCAAAGGCTGATCAGCCACACGCGGCAGATTGAATCGCTTGATCTGCTGAAGCTGCTATTAGCGAACCCTGAACGATCGCGTATTTTCTGGCGCAGCCCGCATCGCGGCATTACCTATGCCGGGCTGGATATCGCTGTAGCGATTTCGGCAGAAGGTACGCAGCGGTTTGAGCTGATTCAGCAACAAGCGCAAACTGTCTTCAGCAGAGCAGCGATTGAAGCAGATGATTCCGCATTGGAACCGCGATTTTTTGGGGGCTTTGCCTTTTTGCCTCAATCATCGCGTGGTATTTGGAGCCAGTTTGGTGATGCACAATTCGTGATTCCCAAACTGATGTTTACGCAATTCCCTGACGGAGAGACATGGCTTACCATTTCCGCTTTAGGAGAGAAGGCCGTCAATGTTGATGAGCCTTCTTATAAAGTGGGGCGGCCGCCACGCAGCGCGGCGCAGCTTATGGAGCATGCGCTGGCAACCGATCGAGCCTGTTGGCATGAGATGGTTACCGGGGTTATCAGCAGGATAAACAGAGGCGAATTAGATAAAGTTGTGCTGGCGCGTGCGCTGGATCTTACGTTTTCATCAGCGCCTGAAGTTGTGCGTGCCTTAGCCCGGCTTGAGCGTAATTATCAGGACTGCCATCTTTTTCTGCTTCAGCCAGATCGGGCATCTGCTTTCTTTGGCGCCACCCCGGAACTTTTGCTAGATAAATATGGCCTAGAACTGCGTTCTGCTGCTTTAGCTGGCACGCGCCCTAGAGGCCAATCGCCGCTTGCCGACGAAGTGCTGGCCGACGATCTCTTTTTGAGCCAGAAAGAACGGCAAGAACACGAGTTTGTGGTTAGGGCGCTGCAAGAACACCTTGCGCCGTATGTCGCTGAAGTTGATGCGCCAGCCGAGCCTGAAATTCTCCGCTTGAACAGCATCCAGCATCTATACACCCCGATGCAGGCGAACCTTAATGACAATACCCATATTCTCCGGCTTGTGCGTGAACTGCACCCAACGCCAGCATTAGGAGGTTATCCACGTTCCGCGGCCATGAAAGCGATCTCGGACGTTGAAACTGAGCCGCGTGGATGGTATGCCTCACCGGTAGGCTGGTTTGACCGGTATGGCGATGGCACTTTTGCTGTAGCGATTAGATCGGCTGTAAGGAAGGACACCCGCGTGCGGCTGTATGCAGGCGCTGGCATTGTCGCTGAATCAGGCTGGGAGGCAGAGTGGGCAGAGACGCAGCTGAAGTTCAATCCGTTAGCATACGGGCTTGGTATTGAGCTATGACAGCGGCGAACCCTAATGCCTTATGGGCGCAGGCATTTGTTGAAGAACTTGCGCGTGCGGGACTTCGCCATGTTGTAATCGCGCCGGGATCGCGCTCAACTCCGCTTGTTTTCGCCTTTGCTGGTCAGCCTGAAATTCATATCTATTCACAAATAGACGAGCGCGGCGCCGGCTTTTTCGCCGTTGGCCTTGCCAATGCGCTGCAGCAGCCTGTCGCGCTGCTTTGTACATCTGGTACAGCGGCGGCGGAATTCTATCCTGCGATCGTTGAAGCGCATTATTCGGCAGTGCCGTTAATTGTGCTCACAGCTGACCGCGCCCATGAACTGCGGGAGAGCGGCGCGAACCAGACTGTTGATCAAATTAAACTCTATGGCGATCATGTGAACTGGTTCTATGAAGTTGCGCTTCCTGAGGGACAGCCGCCCGCTGTTGCGCTGCGAAATCTACGTACGCTGGCACATCGGGCTTATGCCGCCGCGACGGGGCAGCCAAAAGGCGCCGTGCATCTCAATTTCCCGTTTCGCAAACCGCTGGAACCGACTCCCACTTCGGGGATGGTTGTAGATGACACTTCAGCCAGAGCGAATGAAACGTCCTTTGTGACCATCTCGCGTGGCATGATGCAGCCAACGGCGCGGCAGATCGATCGGGCGAATGAGTTTATTCGCGGGGCAAAACGCGGCCTTATTTTATGCGGGCCACGATGCCCGCGCGGCGGTTTTCCCGACGCAGTTCATCGCCTTAGCCTGAAGACAGGTTTCCCGATATTAGCCGATGCGCTATCAGGCGTTCGCTATAAAAACTTTGCGAACATCATTAGCGGATTCGAAACCGTTCTCGGTATCAATGCCGCGCTGCGCCCGCCTGACACAATTATTCAATTTGGCGCCTTGCCCACTTCACAATCCCTTGAAAGTTACCTGACGGAAGATCCGCCTGAGAACTGGATTCAGGTGACTGAAGATGGCCGCTGGCAAGACCCCAACTTTTTGACAAACGATCAGATGTGGGCTGATCCGGCTAGTTTTGCCGATATGCTCACGAAGGTTTTGGGCGATTCCACTCCCGGCGTTTCGCAGCAGGCATGGCTATCCAATTGGTGCGCGAGTGATGCCCTGGTCAGCCAGGAGACGATAAGCTTTGTAAATGAACACTGGTTTGATGGCGCTGTGCTGCAGCGGGTGATTACCCTCGCGCCAGAAAATATGCGCCTGATGGTTGGCAGCAGTTTGCCGGTACGCCATCTGGACCAGTTTGGGCTAAATACTGCTGGTGATACCCTGCATACTTATGCCAACCGCGGCGCCAGTGGAATTGATGGCACGTTAGCCAGCGCGGCGGGCATTGGCGCTGCCTTTCCCGGCCAACCGCTGGCTGTCGTATTAGGCGACCTTTCCTTTTACCACGACCTGAACAGCTTGCTAACGTTTATTCGCGCCGGTGTCAAAGCCACAATTGTGGTGGTGAATAACGACGGCGGCGGCATTTTTCGACGGCTGCCAGTGGCGCAATTTGAGCCAACATTTACGGAACTCTTTCTCACGCCGCACGGCTTGCATTTTGAGGCGGCGGCGCGGCTGTTCGAGATGGACTATGTGTTGGCGAAAAATCAGGCAGAATTTGATGCTGCATTTGCAGGTAGTTTTGAGAATCAGCACAGCCTCATTATTGAAGTCCCCACGGTCTCAGATCGTGATCTGCTGCTGCGAAAACAGTTTTTGGAGAAGGTCAAGGCACAGTTCTATAAAGCGCGCCTGACCGAATTACAGGAGGATACATATGGCGAACTGGGTTGAAGTAAAGCAATTTGAAGACATTACCTACCACAAAGCCGATGGTATGGCGCGTATCGCGTTTAATCGCCCTGAAGTGCGGAATGCATTCCGGCCAGAAACAATTCAGGAAATGACCGAAGCCTTCACGGATGCATGGGAAGACTCATCCGTGGGTGTGGTGCTTTTGACTGGAAACGGCCCGGCCAAGGACGGCAAATATGCGTTCTGCTCCGGCGGCGATCAGAAAGTACGTGGTGATGCCGGATATGTAGGCAAAGATGGCGTGCCGCGCCTCAATGTGCTGGGATTGCAGCGTATCATCCGTACCATGCCCAAACCAGTGATCGCGCTGGTGGCAGGCTATGCTGTTGGCGGCGGACATGTGCTGCATGTGGTTTGTGATCTGACCATTGCTGCTGATAATGCCATCTTCGGGCAAACCGGCCCACGGGTGGGCAGCTTTGACGGCGGCTATGGTAGCAGCTATCTAGCGCGTATTGTTGGGCAGAAGAAAGCCCGCGAAATCTGGTATCTGTGCCGCCAGTACAATGCACAGGAAGCGCTCGATATGGGGCTGGTGAATACCGTGGTACCTGTTGAGCAGTTGGAGGCCGAAGGCATTGAATGGGCGCAGCAGATATTGCAGCACAGCCCGCTGGCAATACGACTTATCAAAGCTTCGATGAATGCCGATGTAGATGGACAGACCGGATTGCAACAGCTGGCTGGCGATGCTACGATGCTTTTCTACATGACTGAAGAGGGGCAGGAAGGCCGCGATGCCTATGTGCAAAAGCGGAAACCTGAATTTAACAAATATCCCTGGCGTCCCTGATTCGGGCGCATATGCGGCGAGTATGTAAAAGCGAATGAAAGACTGGCTCTCGGCTGCCGCCATTTCACGACCTGATGGCGCAGCCGTGATTCTTCCTGATGGTAAACCCATCACTTACACTGAATTGCACAGCCTTTGCGCGGCGCAGGCTGCGATTCTGAGTATTCACGGCATAGGGCAGGGCGCTCATGTCGCGCTGCTAATGGAAAACAGCCTCCGCTACATTGTGCTGGTTCATGCCATCATGCGGCTTGGGGCTGTCTTAATCCCGTTGAATACACGCCTCACGATAGAGGAATTATCCTATCAGCTTCATACGGCGAATGTTGGCTTCCTCTGCTTCGATACGCGCCACTCTCAGGCCGCCGAAAAGCTTCAGAAGTTTCCATTCATAGGGATTGACTGTCGAGCGGAGATTCCCCCCGCATCGCATAATCCCGCAGCAGAAGAATCTGGCGAGATTGATCTTGAGACTATATGTGCGATTGTGTTTACATCTGGCACATCAGGGCAGCCCAAAGGGGCGCAGCTTACCTATGGTAACTTTCTCTACAGCGCAATGGCCTCTGCTTACAGATTGGGCGTGATGCCAGAAGACCGCTGGCTAATTTGCCTGCCGATGTTTCACGTGGGGGGGCTGTCTATTTTGTATCGTTCCTGCCTCTATAACACCGCGGTTGTGCTCTATGAAGGTTCGTTCGATCCGGTTCGTATAGTCATGCAGCTGAGACGTGATTGCGTTACTATGCTTTCGATTGTCCCTACACAACTCTACCGCCTTTTACAATCAGCCGATGGAATCCTTGCCTCCTTGCGCCTCATCTTGCTAGGCGGCGCAGCGTGTACCCCTGAACTGTTCGCGCAGGCACAGCAGCACCAGCTCAATATAGCGGCGACTTACGGGCTGACTGAAGCAACCTCACAGGTAGCGACGACACTGCCGGAACAGTTTTACGCGAAGCAGGGGAATGTTGGCCGACCGCTTCCCTTTACTTCAGTGCGTATACTCGATGAACAAGGCAGCGCGCTGCCCTCTGGTGAAATTGGCGAAATTGCTATTGCTGGCCCAACAATTATGCGTGGCTATCTTGGCATGCCGGATATACCGTCAGGGGCATGGTTTATATCCGGCGACATCGGCTATCTCGATGATGATGGCGATTTGTATATTTTGCAGCGCCGTAGCGATCTGATCATTAGCGGTGGTGAAAATGTATACCCTGCAGAAGTAGAAAATATACTGCGTTCCCACCCTGATATAGAGGATGCTGTGGTTATCGGACGCTCTGATCCCGAATGGGGGCAGCGGGTGACTGCCGCGATCGTATTATGCGCGAACAAATCGCTTACATCGGAACAGGTATCGGCCTTTTGCGCAGGCAAACTTGCGGGTTACAAATGTCCACGCGAATACATTTTTGTCGAGTCGCTTCCGCTTACTGCGTCTGGCAAGCTAGATCGCCGCGCAGTTGCAGGGCTATTTAAGCCTTAAAGCGCCATTTCATCGCGGCGCTGCCACGCAAGATCGAACCATTCAGCCAGTAAATACTTAGGGTAGCCAATATTCCAGAGGTTGCTGTAGCAGGCGTCTTTGGTTTGCCCCTGCGCCGCCCAATAGGGAACCCGTTTCATCATAGTTTCGATGCGCTCGCGGGGTGTGATAATCCAGGTATCCTGAGGTACCACCCCGAAAGCGATCACGTCCATATTGAAATCTGCGGTATGAGATTTGCGATACGTCGCAATTAACACAGTTTCCCGCGCACCATGCGCTGAACACAGCACTTCCTGAACGTATTTAGCGGTACGCCCAAGATCGGCAAGGTCTTCTACAATGCCGACAACATGACCGCGCACATCAATCGAAAGCGGCTGCACAATTTTGGGCTGCGCTAGCGGTTGGCCGGGGCCGTGATAAAACTTGACGCCGAAAGTCCCGAATTCAACGTCGGGCATATCTGCGCCAGCTCCCCAGCTTACAGCATCATGCAGCAAGACGCCGGGCAGCAGCGCGCCCATCGTGATCATCACCATTTTGGTGATTTGTCGGTTATCGTGAGCGCGATCATGTTGAGTGCGAAAGAGTTCCTTCGCCTGCCACGATGCGATCATGTGTTCCGCGTAGTCAGGAATGTAGAGAAACTTCAGGTTGTCACCCTGAACGGGGATACCCTGAGGATTACGCCAATATTCGAGTGGCAATGCATTTTCTAAATCAACAAGATCGTGATGTGACAGCATGGAGGAACACCTTCTTCAAAAGGACACGTTGATGAGTTGACGGTAAATTTTGTGGCAACCGTCGGTATTGCAAGTTCAAATTTCGGAAATGTTCCTATAAGGTTACGGTTACTTTCGACAAACCCTTTGGTTTATCTACGGGGTTGCCTTTTGCCAGCGCCAGATACATGCCGAAAAGTTGACCGGGAAGAACGGCTGCTATAGGCGAAAGCCATTCTGGCAGCGTGTCAGGCAGGCGCACCCATGCATCCATACCAAAACCATCATCATTCGTAATCAGTAGGGTAGTCGCGCTGCGTTCACGCAGCTTCGCCAACAACGTTCCGAAATTGGCGCTGCTTTTGCCCCGCGGCGCAAATACAATCACCGGAAATTCTGGTTTTACGATGGCAATAGGGCCGTGTAAGAAATCGGCCTCACTGTATCCCTGACCGATAACATAGCAAAGTTCCTGTACCTTTAGGCAAGTTTCAATGGCAGTACAGTAATTATAGGCGCGGCCTAGTGCAGCAAAACTCTCTAAGTCTGCGTTGCGATTAGCAAATTCTTGAACCGGCGCGGCAAGTTCGAGTGTTTGCGTAATTTGCTGTGGCAGGCGAAGTAAATCAGCATCTAACACGGGATCATCTGTTAGTGCCGCCACCAGCATCGCAATCACGGTTAATTGCGCCGTATAGGTTTTTGTGGCGGCGACGCTAATTTCTTCTCCAGCGTGTAGGGCGATATGATGTTCGGCAGACTTTGCCAGTGGGGAATCGGGATTGTTAGTAACACTCAGCGTTAGCGCCCCCTGCATTCGCGCGTCGCTAATCACCTGTGTTACGTCTGCGGCCATGCCAGATTGCGAAATGCCGATGACCAGCGCACGTGAAAGATCAGGGGCAGCGTTATACAGCGTATGAATGGATGGGGTTGCTAAAGCGACGGGCATGCGGGCGTGAATACCCAGCGCGTACTGTGCATAGCGTGCAGCGTTATCTGATGTGCCACGCGCAGCAATGCATACAAATGCAGGTTTGAACGCACGGATCGATTCGGCAACCTCGCGAATATGATCGCTTTCATTATTCAGCAAACGCCCAATCACCTGCGGTTGTTCATAAATCTCAGATGCTAAATGAGACATCTTTCCTTCTTTTCTCGTAAGACCCGGACTAAGCTTTTCCGCGGATCAGCGATCACGACACCGTTCATCTGATACCAAAACTACCTGATTCAAGCGAATATGTCGAATGTTCAAATTTTAGACGAGTTGATGCATTTAAGACAATCCCATCTATGCGAAGCTACCACGTTCGTAGGGAAGTTCCATGAGTGACAAACCGATCAGTTTTGAGCATAGGGTTAGTTGCGAAAAATTAGAAGAACGTTATAGTTTATTGCGTTTCTTAACATAATGGAGGTGTAGTCGCCGCATATTTTTGGGGAGGTAATTTGCGAACGTTTTTTCAAGCTTGTCTGGCATAACGCGAGGTGAAATTGTGAACAGAGCAAAATTTGTTGGTGTGGCCGCGGCGGCGGGGCTTATGGCGCTAACACTTGCGCCTGCGGCTATGACTGCTGCACAAATGGAACCACTGGTCATTGAAAGCTGGCGTAATGACGACCTCACTATTTGGGAAGATGTCATTATCCCTGCGTTCAATGCTTCTTACCCTGATATTCCCGTTGTTTTCTCGCCATCTGCTCCTGCTGAATACAACGCAGCTTTGAATGCGCGACTTGAAGCTGGCACTGCCGGTGACTTGATCACCTGCCGACCCTTCGACCTGTCACTCGATCTCTTCAATGATGGACATCTGGCTTCGCTGAACGATCTTGAAGGTATGGCAAATTTTGGCGATGTTGCCAAGAGCGCGTGGGTCACTGACGACGGTTCGGACGTTTTCTGCGTGCCGATGGCCTCGGTTATTCATGGCTTCTTCTACAATCAGGACATCTTCACTGAACTTGGCTTGGAAGAGCCGACCACTGAAGCCGAATTTTACGCCGTTCTTGATGCAATTCAGGCAGATGGTAACTATGCGCCGCTGGTAATGGGAACACTGGATCAGTGGGAAGCTGCAACGATGGGCTTCCAGAATATCGGCCCCAATTACTGGCATGGTGAAGAAGGCCGCCTCGGTCTGATTGACGGCACCGCCAAATATAACGAAGGTGGCTTCCTTGCAGCCTTTGAGGCGCTGTCACGCTGGCAGCCATATTTGATTGATGGCTATCAGGGTATTGGCTATCCGGATGCCCAAAGCGCGTTCACGCTCGGGTTGGGCGCTGTTTACCCGACCGGCTCATGGGAAATCTCCGGCTTTGAAGCGGTCGCCGAATTCCCGATTGGCGCATTTATGCCGCCGTTGCCCGAAGGCAGCGATCAGTGCTACATCAGTGACCATACCGACATCGCGATGGGCATGAACGGGCATATCGAAGATGAGGCGCGTCGCGAAGCCGCAGAGACATTCCTGTCTTGGATGACCACTTCAGAGTTTGCATCGCTCTATTCTAATGCGCTTCCCGGTTTCTTCTCGCTCTCTGACGAACCGGTTGCGCTAGATAACGCGCTGGCGCAGGAAATGGTGTCATGGCGTGATGAGTGCGAATCAACAATTCGCTCATCCTACCAGATCCTTTCTCGTGGCGAGCCGAACAACGAAACCGATCTGTGGGTGAACAGCGCACTTTTGCTGAATGGCGAAGTTACCGCTCAGGAAGCCGCAGACACCGTGCAGGCTGGCCTAGAAGCATGGTACGAACCGCAGCAGTCCGGTAGCTAATTCGACTATTTGTCCGGTTATGAATAGGGGCGGGGTGTTTACCGCCCCTATTTCTGTAACGCTTTGATCTGGTGGGGATCTTCCATGAATAGTCTGGTGAAAAGCACCTCGCGCAAAAAATTCCCAACACACTTACTGGTTTTCTTAGGCCCGGCCTTCATTATCTACACCTTATTTATGGTCATTCCTTTATTTGATTCACTTCGCCTTAGTTTGTATGCGCCAGCGGAAATACGGGGCGGAGCTGAGCAGTTTGTGGGGTTGGCAAACTATCAGCGATTGCTAACTGACCCCAACCTTTCTCCGCGGCTATTCGGCGCAATAGGTAATAACTTTCTGTTTTTCAGCGTTCATATGTTCGTCCAGAATCCGGTTGCGTTGTTGCTAGCGACGCTGCTTGCCGCAGTTACAAGGCGGGCGAGCAGTGTGTATCGAACGCTGCTTTTCACGCCGACAGTGCTTTCGTTTGTGCTGGTCGGCTTCATTTGGCAAATCATTTTAAACCCGCTGTGGGGAATTGCGGATGATGTGCTGAGCATTTTCGGCATTCAAAGCCAGCCATGGCTCGGTTTACCGAGTACGGCTCTACCGGTATTGTCGCTCATATCTGTATGGCAGTTTGTTGGTATCCCAATGATGCTGTTTCTGGTAGCGCTGCTTGGCATTCCCGAAGAGCTGCTTGAAGCAGCGCGGGTAGATGGCGCTTCAGCGTGGCGCGTATTCTGGGGTATTAAGTTTCCCCTCATCTTACCGACCGTTGGCATTGTAACAATCCTGACTTTCGTTGGTAATTTCAATGCGTTTGATCTGGTCTACACCGTACAAGGCAGTCTTGCTGGGCCGAATTTTGCTACGGACTTACTTGGCACGTTCTTCTACCGCACATTCTTCGGCTTCCAACTTCAACCCGGCAACCCGACCATGGGCGCCGCTGTGGCCGGGGTGATGTTCTTGATTATTTTGCTTGGTGTTGTGCTGTATCTAGCAGTTTGGCAGCGCCGTATAACCCAATATGAGTTATAGAATATGACCACAATTACATACTCTACGCCGGAACCTGCCCAACAGAGTGCATGGCACCGCTATCGAATTGGCTCCCGTCTACAATCTGTAGGCGCCCACGTAATTTTGCTTATCTATCTCATGATTGCCATTTTCCCCGTCGTTCTGGTCATCATGAACTCTTTCAAAAGCCGGCAGGCCATTTTCCGTAATCCTTATGCGCTGCCAACGCCGGAAACTTTCAGCCTTGCGGGGTTTGAAACGGTGTTTTCACGGGGCAATTTCCCTCTGTATTTCGTTAATAGCTTGATCGTCACTCTCGGCGCCATGTTCCTAATCATTCTGTGCGGGGCAATGGTCGCCTTCGCGTTGAGCGAATACAGTTTTCGGGGGAACTCGCTGCTGGGCTTATATTTCGCGTTAGGCATCATGATCCCGATCCGTTTGGGAACGGTTAGCCTGCTACGTATCATTGTTAGCCTGGGTCTAATCAATACCCATCTTGGCCTGATACTGGTCTATACTGCGTCCGGCTTGCCGCTGGCTGTATTTGTGCTTAGTAATTTTATGAAGCAGGTGCCGCGAGATCTGAAAGATGCTGCACGGGTGGATGGTGCCAGTGAATATCGCATTTTCTGGATGGTGCTGCCATTGGTGCGTCCTGCCCTCGGTACAGTGATGGTCTTTAATATGATCCCGATCTGGAACGATCTATGGTTTCCGCTTATTCTCGCGCCCGCTGAGAATGTCAAAACGGTGACGCTTGGCGCCCAAACCTTCCTCGGACAGTTTGTGAACGACTGGAACGCCGTGCTGGCATCGTTGACGCTGGCAATGGTGCCAATTATCATCCTGTATATTTTGTTGTCCCGGCAGCTTATCCGTGGTTTGACCGCTGGAGCAATCAAGTAAATGCGAATTGGAATTGTTGGCACTGGCTTCATGGGGCGAACCCATGCGGCTGCATGGAAGAATACGCCGGCTAGGTTGGTCGGCGTTCATACGCTTGATCCGGTTGGTAAAGAAGCTTTCGTCAGCGATTTTGGCGGTCAGGCATTCGATTCGATGGATGAGTTGATCGATCAAGTAGACGTGGTGGATATCTGTACCCCCACGTACCTGCACATGGAGCACGTCATTACGGCTGCCCGCGCTGGAAAACACATTGTTTGCGAGAAACCCATAGCGCGCACATTGGAGCAGGGCAGGGAGATGATCCGCATATGCCATGAGGCGGGGGTACATCTGCTTATTGCGCATGTCGTTCGCTTTTTCCCGGAATATGCGCGCGCAAAAGAAATTGTTGATAATGGCGACATCGGGCAGGTCGCCGTCATACGCCTTTCGCGCTGTGGCTTTAAACCAGCCGCCAATGTTCCCGATTCGTGGTTTCATAATCCGGAAAAATCAGGCGGGATGATGCTTGACCTGATGATTCATGATTTTGATTATGCGCGTTGGGTGTCGGGTGAGGTAGATAGTGTTTTCGCCTGCAGCGCCACCGGAAATAACGTAGATGCGCCGCTGGATCACGGATTTGCAATTTTGCGCCATCGGAACGGTGCCATTTCGCATATTGAGGGCAGTTGGGCATATCCGCCGCCGATATTCCGAACTGCGTTGGAAATTGCCGGCAGCGAAGGGTTAATTGAACACCCCGCGGGAAATTCAAATGCGGTGGAAATGTATTTGTCGGTTAAAGATGGCGTTGTGCCTTCGACGGGGCTGCCTAGAAGCCCATTGATTCTAGATCCTTACACTCTGGAGATGCAGCATTTCTACCGGGTGCTTACTGAGGGAGTAACACCGCGGGTAACTGCTGAGGATGGATTGGCGGCGCTTGCAATTGCGCTTGCAGCAAGTGAGTCTGCGCGCACCCGCAGCGCGATTCGCCTAGAGGGAAGCAACTAATGAACACTAAGCTTCGTGTTGGCATCCTTTCCTTTGCTCATTTACACGCCGATGGTTATATCAATAATCTGCGGATGAACCCGTTTGTTGAATTTATCGGTTTTTCTGATGATGATGCTGTACGCGGCGTAGAGGTTGCCCGTAAATACGATGCCCGATATTTTTCATCGCATGAGGCGCTAATCGAAGAACGCCCGGATGCTGTAGTAGTTTGTAGTGAGAATAGTCGTCATTTACCGCTAGTCGCTATGGCGGCACATGCGGGCGTCCATATCTTATGTGAAAACCCGTTGGCGACGACG
>DAOTUZ010000165.1:0-3131 GCA_034437295.1 Anaerolineae bacterium
CGTACCCATGCGAGTTCAGTACCATCTGGCGACCATTCAAAATTGGTACCCCACCAATTGTAGAGGCCAAATGATGAAGCTGGTACCAATGGTTGAACCTGTTGAGGCGTTCCAGTTTGAAGGTCAATAGACATGAGGAATAGGTCATTATTGGCACGCCAACCGGGCGCAACATCGGTCACTTCCCCGGTGGAATAGCTAATAGTGTTTTCAAGCCCCGGCACCCAGTTTGCGGAAAGCACGTTTTCGGGCATCAGGGGAATAGGATCAATGGTCAGTGTTGTATCTGGAAGCAACCAGAGTTGATTGAAAATATTGGCATCAGCGCGGTCACTCTGGCGAGTGAAGATTAGGCTGCGCCCGCCTTCAGAAAGATCCAGAACGCGCCCATCAACATCATTGGTGTTGGTAAGCGCCCGCTTTGATGTGCTGGTATTACGCATCGCCCAAACGTTGCCGCTGCTGATATAAGCCAGCGTTCCCGTAATAGATACGGGATCAAGCTCGCCTGAAGGCCCAACATAGATGATTTCTTCCTGTGGTTCAGACATTGGTACACGGCTGATGGGTACAGGGTTACCGCGAACACCATCGCGAATGGTGATGCGATAACAAATCTGCTCGGTGCCGCTGCGCCCTGGCTGCGCCAGGCGAGTTTCGCCGGGAGCTAAGGCCTCATTAGGGATAGTTCGGCTGGGATACGGAACTTCCGTCTCTTCACAGGTTGATTCTTCTGTTACACGCGCTACTGTGATCCGCATACCATCAGCGATCTGGCTGAAGGCCGGGGGATTTACCTCATCCAGAGGGCCTAAAACGACTTCTTCCTGACTTAGAATCTCGCCAACAGTGAGCGGCAAATCTTCAGCAACGGCTCTCTGCTGCCCATCTACCACCAGCGTGACGATCATTGATGGTTGTTCATCACGACTGTCGCAGGCTGCTGCCAACAGTAATAGAATACTGATGAAAATAATGCGGATGAAATGCCGTCTCTGCGGATGAAATAACCTGTAATTCTGCTTCACAAATTGAACTCCGCGGCGTAAGTCGCTAGTTGCCCTATTATGCCCTATTTTTTACATGCCAATCATATGTTACGCTAAGGTGAGCTGATCGTATGGGAGACGGCGATTTCGCCAGAAAACGCAGAGACGTTTTATGAAAGTGATGATCGTTGACGATGAAGCTGCGATACGCGAGGCGCTAGGCCGAAAGCTGCTGCGCGACGGGTTTGATGTGGTGTTGTGTAAGGACGGCTTAGAAGGGCTGCGTAGTTTTCATGCTGAGCGACCCGATCTTGTAATCCTTGACATTGTTATGCCTGAGGGAATGGATGGCCTGACGGTTTGCCGGCGCATTCGGGAAATTGCCGACACCCCGATCTTGATGCTTTCGGCAAATGCTATCACCGAAGAGGATATCATTGATGGGCTGAACGCTGGTGCAGATGAATATTTGACTAAACCTGTGCGCTTGAACGAATTTGTGGCGCGGGTACAGGCGCTGCTGCGGCGATCTTCAATGGCGAATATTGAGACTGAACAGCGTTATGACGATGGATATTTGAGCGTTGATCTGCACCGCCGCCATGTGCATGTCAATGGAAAAAAAGTGCATCTTACCCCAACAGAGTTCAAGCTGTTGGCCGTGCTGCTGGAAAATTCAGGCCGCGTTGTAAACCAGCGAGATCTACTGGAAAATGTGTGGGGGCGTGAATATATAGATGATGTGTACTACCCGCGTGTATATATCAGCCAACTGCGAAGGAAAATTGAACGTGATCCAGCCAATCCGTTGTACATTTTGACGGAACACAGGATTGGCTATCGCTTTGAAAAACAGACACATGGCACCCAGAGCCTGATATAGCTTGAAATGCAGGTGACCAGCGGCTTAACTTTACTCGTCAATGGGCTAACGCTCGCGTTTGCCCTCAGCTTCCTCATTATCTTACTATGGTATGACGCCCGCAAAGAGATTACACAGTTCTTTGCCGTCTTTTTATTCCTCGTACTGTTGTGGAATCTTGGGTCGTTTCTAGCACAGACATTATTTCTTGTTCGGGGTGCTGGCGCTAGCGTCCGGTTACCCCTCATTATGCTGGAATTTGGCTTTACCGGCTCAAGCATCGCGCTCTATGCGTTAACGGCATCGCTGGTGAAAATGTATTCGCGCCAATTTCGCATTTTGTTGTTAGCGGCACTGATCATCCTCTTATCATATCGTGTAGTTATTTTTGCAGCGGGTGCGCCGGATCCTTTCATCATTGATGTGGACGGCTCTCTGTCTTTGCAATCGCGCACACCGCTGCTGCTTTTTTACCTGTTATTTGATGGCGCGGCTCTATACTTGCTCTGGCGCTACCAGCGAAAAATAAGGCTGCGCGTTCTAAAATTTGGACTAGTATTATTTATCGGCGGGCAAAGCATCGGATTCTTGAATCCAGGGCTGGATACCTTTTTGATTGCTACAGTGGTTGGCGCGGTGGCTACGCTGATCATTAGCGCGGGTATATTGCAGCAAGAGATTTTTCGACCATTGGCCGAACGCAAGTCTCAGGTGGAAGCCGTTCGGAATGTAATTGCTTCAATTGCCAGTCAGAACGCTGTAGATTCGATTTTGGAGCTGCTTGTACGCCAATCTGCCGAACTTATTGGGGCAGAGGGCGCGGCGATCTTCTTGCTTGAAGCTGACGGCCTTTCGCTCAAAACCACCTACGAGTTAATCAACGACCGGTTGGGTACGCGGTTGCCAATAGGCGAGGGCGTTGCCGGAACTGTCGTGCAAACCGGTAAGTTGATACAGCTTGATGATTATGCGCGCGAGTGGAAAGGTAACCACGAATTTGCATATGCCAGTGAATTTTTTGGCGCTGTAATTTGCGCGCCATTGGTTGCGGGGGGCGATCCAATCGGTGCGCTCATGGTTGTTGCTTCTCGTCATGACCGTTTATTCGATGCTGAGGATGCAAATTTGCTGCAACTGCTGGCAGCGCAGGCCGCGGTTGCGATTACCCAGAGTCGCTTATTTGCTGGGCAGACAGAACTAAATATGCAAATTGAGCAGAGCCGCAACCAGCTGGAGACGGTTCTGGTGAGCACTGACAGCCCGGTCATTGCAATTGACCG
>DAOTUZ010000166.1:0-18114 GCA_034437295.1 Anaerolineae bacterium
CCAGCGCATCAGCCCATAATCTTTGATGATCAGCGCGGGCAGCAACCCCCGACCAACCACCGGAAAGTCTTCATGACGGCCAAAACCAAGTAGTTTGATCTGCTCACCGTTGAGCAGCAGGCGATCCCCGTCTACCTTAATCGTACGTATGCCAATGTCCAGTGTATAGCGGTCAACCGGCACGCCCCCACTCAGCAGTTCAACCGTGAGCTGATACAGGCGCGGCGACCCCGGTGACCAGAATGCGGCGTTGGGAATCGTCAGAACGCCGCCCCCGTCCGCGCCTTCCGCCGTTTGAATTGCCCCATATCCTTCAACTGTGAAGCGGGTGGATAGAGATTCGCCCGGTGTGTGCGCCGTTTTGACATGAACGATTCCCGCCGTGCCTTCGATCTCCGTTATCACCGTGATATCGGTGATTGCCTGCTGCGGCGTGCAGTAGAGCAGCACCGGGCGCTGAATGCCACAGAACGGGAAGAAGTCAAAGGTGGTGTCGGGGAAATTGGCGCCCCCAAAGGTGATATTTTCTTTGCCAGCGATCTGGCCGGGTGGCACCCGATCTACTGCCAGATCACCATCTACACGCACCACCAGTAAATTATCCTGATCGCGCACATGATCGGTGATTTCAAATGCAAACGGGAGATGCCCGCCTTCGTGTTCGCCAAGTCGGAGTCCGTTCAGCCAGACTTCAGCTAGATAATTGACTGAATTGAAGCGGATGAAGATACGCTGCCCGCGCCAGCCCCACGGGAGCGCGAACCGTGTCTGATACCATGCGATGCCCAGATAATCGCGGCGGCCAACAAGCTGATCATTCCAACTTGCAGGCACAGCGATAATTTCGCCGGACTCGAAACCGGATTCAAACGCGCCCGAATTGTCTTCATCAAAATGAATCTGCCAGAATCCGGAGAGATCGCGCATCTGGCGAGTATGGCCGTTCTGTGGGTACAACATGGATTGACTCCCTTGCAACGCTTGCTGTTTAGATTGTAAACACAAGCGCCACAGTCGCGTCAACCAATTTTACTTCGTAAGCACTGTATCCCAATCAATATCTTTGGTCACGCCCGGCTCTAGGGTTTCAATGAAGCCGATTGCTTCTTCCGGCGTGGTGTGCATCTCATTGCGCGAGTCAGATTTTGCAGAGAGGGCTTTGAAGCTGCTGAGCAGAATTTTAGACACCGGATCTTTGCTGAAAGCGGTGCTGCCTGCCCAATTTTTATGCGCCGTAAACTCGCTCAATTTTTGAATCGAGCGCATGCCGATGATTCGCCCCTTGCGAATATCCGAGATGAAATAGAGAGGATGTTCCGCTTGATCCAGTAGTTCGCCCAACTGCTTCAGGTAATCATCTTCAGCCGTCTTGTCGGGCGTTTTCAACCATGTAATCAGTACCAGTTTGTCGGAAAGTTTAGAAAAGGTGAAAGGGCTTGATGACATTGATGATAATCCTTCTCTTAACAATGTCAGGAATGGATAGGTAGGCGCTTGCTCTAGATCCCCGCCTGCTGCGTTTAGCCGCCCGTTCCCGTTTAATCAGAGCGCAGCTAGCATACCATCATCCTAAATCCAGTTTAAATATGAACCTGTAGGATTACTATAATTGTAACGATAAATATGGAATAAGTGCGTTAAAGTTTTCCGTTCAATATTCCGCCAAACAAAAAAGAGACGCGACTGCGCCTCTTTTTATGCATTGCCAGTTGAAATCTTACTTGACTTCGATGACGGCGCCTTCGGCTTCCATCACCTGTTTGGCTTCGTTGGCCTTGTCCTTGCTCACGCTTTCCAGAACAGTCTGGGGCGCAGCTTCGACCAGATCCTTGGCTTCCTTCAGCCCAAGATTGGTCACTTGGCGAACGGCCTTGATCACGTTGATCTTCTTGGGGCCAACATCCTTAAGGATGACGTTGAATTCGGTCTGTTCTTCTTCCGGTTCAGCGGCTGCGGCTGCGCCTGCTGCCGGGGCTGCGCCTGCTGCCATCATCATCATGCCGCCGCCAGAGGCTGCGGTAACGCCCCACTTCTCTTCCAGCAGTTTCTTCAGCTCGCTGGCTTCGAGAATGGTTAATGCGCTTAAATCTTCGACAATCTTATTCAGATCGGCCATTTTAGTTTCCTCACGTTAGCTCTTGATATTCGGTTAATTTCTTGAATTTCGATCTTGCGAGTTGCGTTAACAGTTAAAAGGTGAAAGCCGAATGCTGTTCCTTTTAACTGTTCTTATGCCGCTTCGCTGCTGGCACCGTCTTTATCTACGTATGCTTGCAGCACGTTGACCACCTGCGATGTTGCCGATTCCAGCAAGCCCGCAAGCTGTGATGCCGGCGCAACGATGATGCCCGCCAACTGCGCGCGAAGTTCATCCATCGTCGGCAGGTTTGCAACGGCTTCAATCTCTTTGGCATTGAATACGCTGCCGGCCAGAACGCCGCCCTTTATCTTGAAAATTTCAGGGAGTTCTTTAGTGACGCCCTGCACTGCTTTTGCAACTGCGGGCAAGTTGCCGTTGCCAAATACAACCCCATTGGGGCCAAACAGCAAATCTTCAGGGATAACCCATCCGTTTTCTTGCAGCGCAATCTTGAACAGGGTGTTCTTGGTGATGCTGAATGTGCCGCCAACGTCGCTAAGTTTCTTACGCAAATTACCGACCTGTGCAACGGTCATGCCTTTATATTCGGCAATGATGAAGCCATCGGTGTTGCGTAGAAGTTCGCTATAAACGGAGACCAGCTCTTCTTTACGCTCTCGTGTGATTGCCAAGCGCTTTTCCTCCTTTCCATCAAGATTTTGTATAACGACGGGTGCTAAAGTTTGCACCCTGTTGAAACAACAAAAAAACGACCCCGCAGCATGCAAGGGTCGCTTTAATTCGCGAATGAACCATGATCAAGGAACAGGTTCGTGCCCTCACCTCGGCGCGGCTTATGTGTTAAAACAGCGCGCTGTCTGCGGTAAAAGTACAACAGGCAGAAGTATAGGGGAGAGGTGCAGGTGAATCAAGGGTGGGTTCGATGGTAGCGACATCCCCCAATTCAAAAAAAAATATAAAAACTGGCCTCAACTGCTTGTGCTTGACCCCCGACAAGCGTACAGTACAAGTAGAGCATCAAAATAGCGCATTGTTGAAAGGATTGAAAACATGCGACGAATTCTTGGACTGATTGGCGCCAGTTTGCTCTTGCTTCCGGCGGCAGCCTATGCTCAAACATCTCAAAGTGTAAGCGTAACTTGTGATACAGGGGCTGAATTTGATAATGGCGTGGAAGTCATTGTTGGGCAAATTCGCTCCGGTTTCACTTATACAGCCACTGCTATTGGTTTGAATGGGTTTGATCCGGTATTAGCAGTTCTAGGTGAAGATGGCGACGGCATATGCAACGATGATGATTCGGTTGCCCGTATTTATGCCGCTGATTTGCCCACCACCGGGATTGTAAATGCCTCAAATCTGAGTTCGCAGGTGACGTTCCACAGCACCAGCGACACCGGCTTTCAGGATATTTCGCTGGTAGTTGGCGGTTTTGGCGGCCAGCAGGGCGAAGTTGTACTCGTGCTTGAAGGCATGGGCGTTACTTCGGGTGATAATGCCGGCGATCCTTTCTCAGTGAACATTACCCCTGAGATGGTAGGTTCAGGCGTTCCGTTGTCGGTTTATATGATCACCCGCGGCCAGAGCAGGGTAGACCCGCTGATTTACATGGTAGATGCAGATTTCAATGTCATCACTGACTCCGACGGCGCTCAAATTGGCTGTGACGATGCTGGCACCACCTTATGCTGGGGTGATTCGGTAGACCTATCGGATTCTTCAGTGACGATTAATACCGGCACGCTGCCCGGTTGGCAATATGACGCCATGCTGGTGCTTCCGCTGGACAATTTCGTCCCTGACGAAGATCGCAATCTGAATTTCGTCAACTTCTTGATGACCAGCTACCAACAGCAAACGCTAGGGGAATACCTGCTGGCGTTCCATTTTGGCATTGGCGATCCTGTGCCGGTGGGTACCTCAACGGGTGGCGGCATTCAGCCCACACCAACTACCGGCAAATAGTTCCTAGTGCTTGCATTTTCAACCGCGGCAAAGGGGGGTAAACTTTTTCAAGTTTGCCCCCCTTTTTTACGAGAAATTTTTGAAGCGATTCTATCTTATGCACATAGAATGAATTGGCTAAAAGATCGCTGTTATAATCAGCGTATGAGTAGTATCACGAGCGCGCCCGCATCTGAAAAAGTAAATCTGAGCCAATACGTCGCAATCGCTTACGCGGATGGTGCTGCATTAAATGACACGCGCTAACCATCCGGGAACAATTCACCTTTTTCCTCAACTCCAAAAGGACAAAGGTAGCGTTATTGAGATTTTGGAAGAATTTGCTCAACTCTATAGCCCTATATGCGACGCAGGTTAAGTCTTTTGGTATCGCTAAAACACCGCACCCGCCTCATAATTGCCGCCACATTTTGCAGCTTGCTGGCCGCCGGGATTCAAATCCTAGCCCAAACTGCGCCTACACCGGTACCTACTGCGGGCGTGCTGGTGGTGCTGTCGCCACCGCCGACCATGACCCCGCAGCCCACGGCCACTGAAACCCCGCTGGTCACCGCCACCTGCGCCGATCAGATCGTCAGCTTGTACGTCGCCGCTACCGAAGCCTGCATCAATAAACCGGCAGGCTATGTCTGTAACGCCGGATCGCCACTGGCCGCTGAGCCGCAAGGCGGAGTCAGCAGCGCGCTAGCGGCTTTAGGCGCGCTGGTAGATGTTCAAGAAGTAGATGCTGTTTCCAGTGCCGCCTTTGTGCCTGAGAACAATCAGGCAGGGATCGCCTACATTCGCCCCGTCGATCCGCTGCTGTATTCAGCATTTTTGCTTGGTGATGTGCAAATGCGCGATGTTTCACCGGTAGATTTTCCCGCATGGACATCATTTATAGTCGAAACCAGCCCGGAACATCCGGACTGCCCTTCTGCGCCGGCGCCAGTGGTCATTCTGCAAACGCAGTTGGGCTACGGCGTGCGCATCGTAGTCAATACCATTTCGCTGTTCTTGAACGGCACCGCGCTGGTTAAGACAGACGAAGAAACCACTACTTTTGTGCTGCTTAGCGGCGTGGCCTCGGCATTGGCGAACAATTCAGAAGTAGCCTTCAATGTAGGCCAGCAGGTCACCGTCGCGCATGCCCCCGGCGATGTGAGCGTGCCAGTGAGCGCGCCCGGCCAACCTGTGCCTTATGATCCGGCGTTGGTGGTTGATCTGCCGATTGCGTTGTTTGACCGCCCGATTTTGCTGCCGCAGCCCGGCTACGTGATCACGCAAGGGGCGGTGAATTTGCGGGTTAACCCGAACACGGATGCCGGCGTGATCGTGCAGGTGCCTGCGGGTGAAGTGTTGAGCGTCTTAGGCAGAAATCCAGCGGGTGACTGGCTGAATGTGCGCCGCGATAACGGCGAAAGCGGTTGGATGTTTGGCGATCTTTTAGCGCGCAGTTTGGGGGAGGTGAGCGCGGTCTATACGCTAACGCCCTTGCCACCGCAGCGATTTGGCGAATTAGGCCGTCATGCGCGGATCATCGGTGTGGGCGGCGTCCCCCTACGCGCTGGCCCGGATCAAATTTTTCCGTCTATGACCGCGCTTGGCGAAGGGCAGGATGTGGTGCTGTTGGCGCGCAGCCCTTACAGCCCGTGGGTGAAAATTGATGTGGGCGGGGCGGTGGGTTGGGTGCCGCTGTTGGCGCTGCAAACGCAGGCTTATATTGATGCTCTGCCAGTGGACTATCAAGCGCCGAATATCCCCACGCCAACCATCGAGCCGGGATCATTCGGCAATGCCTTCCCTGATCCCGATAACCCGTAATCTGGTGAAGGATGGAGGTAACGCATGCGCCCGTCCGTGTAAATGATCTGTAGGCTTCAAGCCTACAGCGTGTGCGCTAAGGCTCAATACCGACAATAATCAACAGATCATGAACATGATTTGCAGCAGGAGGCGGAATTAAGCTACACTAACGAAGATGTTTAAGATAATATCGCGGCGCCTGTGAGCCTTTAAATATATTTTTCCGGGCGCTGGTGTAAAGACACTTTTATTGAAGACTTAGGGTTCAATGGTCAATTCGGCAGCGAAATTACATGTAGATAACATCTCTCTCGGCTTTGGCGGCATCAAAGCCTTACAAAACGTCGGCTTCACCGTGGGGCATGGCGAAATTGTCGCTGTCATCGGCCCTAATGGCGCGGGCAAAACCAGCCTGATCAACAGTATTACCGGCTTTTACCGCCCGCAAACCGGCGCGATCCGTTTAGATGGCGTAGAGATTACCCCGCTGCCGCCTTATAAACGCGCACAGCTAGGCATCGCCCGCACTTTTCAGAACATCGCCCTCTATACCAACATGACCGCGCTAGATAACCTGATGGCGGCGCGCCATATTCACATGAAGGCCAACATCTTCACCTCGGCCATCTTTTACGGCCCCGCGCGGCGCGAAGAAATTGCCAACCGCGAGCGTGTTGAGGAAATCATTGACTTCCTAGAGATGGAAAATATCCGCAAGACTATCGTCGGCAACCTGAGCTATGGCCTCAGGAAGCGCGTTGAACTGGGGCGCGCACTGGCGCTGGAACCAACCCTGCTGCTGCTAGATGAGCCGATGGCTGGCATGAATGTTGAAGAAAAAGAAGATATGGCACGCTTCATTCTCGATATTCATGAGCGCCAGAAAATGACCATCGTGTTGATTGAACACGATATGGGGCTGGTGATGGATATTTCGCAGCGCGTTGTCGCCATTGATTTTGGACGTAAAATTGCAGAAGGTACGCCGGACGAAATCAAGCAGGATGAGCACGTGATCAAGGCCTATCTGGGACAGGAAATTTAGTCAGAAATTGCCAGCATTCAGCAATCTGTAGGCGGGTAGGAGGCCAATTGTTATGGCAGCCATTGAGCAGGAAAAGGCAGAATCTGTTCAGGGGAGAATCTATCTCTCGCCTGAACCTATCGAGATCGGTGAATTAGATTCTTCCACAGATACGCTGTCGAAACAATTTATGCTGCGCGTCCGTGAACTAGGCGATAAAGTTGCCATGCGCAAAAAGCGTTTTGGCATCTGGCAGGAATATACATGGCGCGAAAGCTGTGAACACGTCAAGCATTTTTCGCTTGGCCTGCTGTCATTAGGCTTGCAGCGCGGTGAAAAGATCACTCTGATTGGCGAGAATGACCCCGAATTTTACTGGGCTGAGTTGGCGATCTGGAGTGCGGGCGGCGTCACCACCTCGATGTTCACTGACGCCAATATCCTTGAATTGGGCTATGTGTTCGACAATTCCGATTCGGTCTATATGGTCGCCCACGATCAAGAGCAGGTAGATAAGGCGCTACAGATCAAGGCGGTATCCCCACAACTGCGCAAGATCATCTACTGGGATGATCGCGGCCTCTGGAATTATGACGAACCAGCGTTGATTAGCTTTGAAGGTGTTGAGGCGCTAGGCCGCGAATACGAGAAACAGCACCCCAATACATTCGAGAAGATGATCGCTGCCGGCTCACGCGAAGATCTTGCCATTCTAAGCTACACCAGCGGTACAACCAGCCTGCCCAAAGGCGCGATGATTAGCCACGGCAATCTGCTTTATGGCAACAAGTATGCCACCGTAGTTGCGCCAGTTTTTGCCGACGATAATTATGTATCCTTCAGCCCGCTGGCATGGATCACCGAGCAGAGTCTTGGTGTGACCGGCCACGTGGCTCACGGTGTGACCGTGAATTTCCCTGAAAGCCAGGCTACCGTTCAAACCGACATCCGCGAGATTGCCCCCAGCACGCTGCTGTTTCCCAGCCGCATCTGGGAAAACCTCGCTAGCACCATGCAAATGCGTGTGAACGACAGCTCATGGCTGAACCGCAAACTCTATCAACTGTTTTTGCCGATAGCTTACCGCACCGCCGACTATGAAGATGAGCGCAAATCAATTCCGCTGCATCTGGCGGCGCTCAATTTGCTTGGCGAAGTGGCGGTCTTCCAGCCGCTGCGCGACAAAGTAGGTATGACTCGCATGCGCCATGCCTTCACCTCCGGCGCTACCCTTTCGCCGGATCAACTGCGCTTCTTCCGCGCGGTGGGCATCGACCTGAAGAATCTCTATGGTTCTACGGAATGTCAGTGCCATACCATCCACTATGACGGCAATATCAAGCTGACCACAGTAGGGACTCCAGCGCCGGGCGTTGAGGTTCAAATTCGCCCCGATGGTGAAATGTGGATTCGCAGTCGCGCTGTTTTCACCGGCTATTACGGGGACGAAGAAAAAACCCACAAGGCATTGGATGAAAACGGCTGGTTTCACACGGGCGATGCTGGCTATGCCGACAAAGATGGGCATATCATCTATCTGGATCGCGTCAGTGATATGCTGACGTTGGCGAATGGTGAAACCTTCAGCCCACAGTATATTGAAAGTCGCTTGAAGTTCAGCCCCTATATTCAAGATGTGATGGCTGTTGGTGGCGAAGAGACGCACTATGTTACGGCGATTGTGAATATTGATTTTGAGAATATGGCGCGTTGGGCCGAGAAATCCCGTATTAGCTTCACCACCTTTGTTGACCTTTCGCAGAAACCGGAAACCTACGCTCTGATCAAGAAGGAAGTCGAGCGTGTGAACGCGCTGCTTCCGCCGCCTGCGCGCATCTGCAAATTCGTGATCTTGCATAAAGCCTTCGATGCCGACGAAGCAGAATTGACCCGCACTCGCAAACTGCGGCGCAAGGCGCTAGGCGATAAGTATGCGCAGATGCTGGATGCCATGTATAACAATCAGGATCAGGTGATCGTGAAGGCCGAAGTGAAATATCGTGATGGCCGTACCGGCATTGTAGAGACGGCGGTCAGAGTCTGCGAGATGTGAAGTGTTGTATAGCGCTTACGGGCGTGAGGGTACATATAAATATCAAAATCATTTTCGCTAAGCCTTCTCTTTGAGCCAGGGCAGGGGTGAGGGGTTCTTTTTGACCACAATAACAACTGTTTACCACAACAACCGCCGCACCATCACTTATGCGCTCTATGCCATCGGTTTGATCGCGTTGCTTCTGCTCATTGTGCCGCTGCTGGGCAGCCAGCGCCCCTATCGTCTCGTGCAAAGTACCGTTACCGGCGTACTGGTGGGCGGCGTCTATGCCTTGATCGCGCTGGGCATTGTGGTTATCAATAAAGCTTCCGGCGTATTCAATTTCGCGCAGGGCTGGATGATGCTGCTGGGCGGGCTGGTCTTCTACACCTTCTTTTCATCAGCGAGCAGCATTTCCCCGCTGGCGGCGCTGGCACTTTCGGTCTTAACCGGGTTGATGGTCATCACTACCAATAGCTGGCGCGCGCTGCGCAACCCTCGCAGTCTCGCCGTTGCAGCAGGTATCGCCGCGTTTGGATTCATCGCCTTGATGATTGGCGGCGACAGCCTGAAGCTGCTGCGCGCGATCATCGGCGCGGTCTACGGCGCGGTGCTCACTGGCCTCACTATCGAACGTTTCGCTATCCGCCCACTCATCGGGCAGCCGCTGTTTGCCATGGTGCTGATGACACTGGCCCTCAGCGAGCTGCTGCATGGTATCACCCAGATGATCTGGGGCAGCGTGGAAATTCCGCTGCAAGTATTCACCGGCCTTTCTCAACTAGGCATTCCCATGCCGTTTCGCATTCAAGCCACCGATACGCTTGGCGGGACAATTATCATCCGTACTGAACTACTCGTCGCTTTCCTGCTATCGTTATTGGCATTTGCCGCCTTCGTTGGATTCTTTCGCTATACCAGCGTCGGATTAGCTATGCGCGCTACCGCTGAAAATCAAAAGCTAGCGCAGTCCGTCGGGCTGCGGGTGCGAACAATTCTTGCCGTTGCGTGGGCGATTGCCTCATTATTGGCCGCCGTTGCTGGCGTCCTACAGGGCGGCGCATCCAGCCTTTCACTGAATATGCCGCTGCTGGCGTTAAGCGCATTTCCGGCGGTGCTGCTCGGTGGCCTTGAGAGCATCCCCGGCGCGCTGCTCGGCGGATTGATCATCGGGCTGGTGCAGGAATTTGCTAACTTGATGTTTCCCGGCACACAGGCTGGAACCGAACTTGCGCCCTATCTAGTCTTGATGGTGGTGCTGGTCATTCGCCCCGACGGCCTTTTCGGCCAGCGGCGGATTGAGAGGATTTGAGCGAGTTAAAAGTGGAAATTGAGATGTACGAAGCTGTGGATTATCTCACGAAGCGAGTACGTTTTTCAAACTATATGCCATACCGAAAATACGGTTGCGTTTAATCTTTGTCTTTTAATTTTTAACCAGAAGGATTTTAATGTCCTCCAATATTCGCCCTTCGGGGGTATTCGACACCAGCTATGCGCAGGATATCGCGCTTAACCGCACCCGCGCTGATAAATGGCTGTCGAACGGGCTGTTCTTGCTGCTGCTGCTATTGCCACTGCTCTCCAGTGATGGGCCGCTAGGGCTGAATATTGTCCCCACATTGTGGATCGGCACGCTGAACCGCATTGCTATTTTCGTGATCGCGGTGCAAGGGCTGAACGTCCTCACTGGCTACTGCGGGCAAATTTCGCTCGGTCACGCTGCGTTTATGGCAGTGGGCGCATATACCGGCGCAATTTTGGGCCGCCAACTTGGCATGACCTTTTGGCTGGCGCTTCCCGCAGCCGCCTTAGTCACCGGCCTAGTCGGCTTGATCTTCGGGCTGCCCTCGCTGCGCGTCAAAGGCTTCTATCTGGCGATGGCTACGCTGGCGGCGCAGTTTATCATCCCCTGGTTGCTCCGCTATCCGCTGGAACCGCTGACCAATGGCTCGCGCCCTCTAGATGTGCCGGTACCAACCCTGTTCGGTATCAGCTTTGCCGCTGATGGGGCGATGTTCTACATCATCATCCCCGCTGCCGTATTCCTCAGCCTCGCCGCCCGTAATATGCTTCGCAGTCGCGTTGGCCGCGCCCTAATTTCAGTGCGCGATAATGACATTGCCGCCGAGCAGATGGGTATCAATGTTTTCAACTATAAACTGCTGGCCTTTTTTGTGGCCGCCATGTTTGCCGGTATTGCGGGCTGCCTTGCCGCTTATAACACCAACAGCGTGTCGCTGGATACCTTCCTGCTGGATCAGTCTATCGCCATGCTGGCTATGCTGGTCATCGGCGGCGCGGGCTACCCGTTGGGGCCATTATTCGGCGTGACTCTTGTGCTGCTGCTTCAGCAAATTATCATCCCTGCGCTGATCCCGCCGCTGAATAACGTGCTGCCGGGGCTGCTGCCATTCATCAATCCGGTCAATATCTATGCCGCCCTCAGCCCGTTGATCTTTGGCGCGGCGCTGGCAATTTTTCTGGTATTCAACCCACACGGTTTGGCACACCGCTGGGAAATCATTAAAATTGCATGGAAACTGCGGCCCTTCTCACATTGAGAAAGGACGTATACTCGTATAAATTGTCAAGTAAAGGAGGGTGCGCCTCTGCAAATGGTTTGAAGGCATATTCGCTAAATTTATTAAATATAGAGGGAAAATGATCATGAAGAAATGGCTTTTGGGAACACTCGCTGCTGCCGCGCTGGTATCAAGCGCGCCAATTCTGGCGCAGGACGATACCACGCTGCCGGACTTCATCCAGCACACCGCATGCGAAGTAGATTTGACCGGTTCTGAAATTCCGATCCAGCATTTTGGCGATATCAGCGGCTCGTATGCTTTCATCACCCAACCGCTGCTGGCCGGTTTGACCGATGCTACTGCCTACTACAATGCGCGCGGCGGTGCCTGCGGCGCTACATTGACACAGGAAAACCGCGATACGGGCGGTGACCCCGGTCAAACTCAGGCGGCTTATGACTATTACAGCGGCCTTGAAAATACGCCGGATTTGATTGTGCTTTATGCTTCTGGCGATTCCGAACTTCTGCGTGACCAGCTTGCCGAAGATGGCATCCCTGCGCTGATCTCGGCGGGTTCGGTGTCCGGTCTGTACGGCGAAGATGGACAGACTCCCGGTTGGGTTTACGCTAGCAACCCGCTGTACGCTGACCAGTTCGGCTCATTCTGCCGCTATATAGGCGCGAATGCCGAGCAGTTCCCCGAACCAGTCGTCGGTTATATTAGCTGGCCGGGCGCCTTCGGTGAATCTGCTTTCACGCCTGAAGTCATGTCCTACTGCGCCGAACAGGGCGTTACCATCCTCGAAACACCAGAATATTTCCCGCCCTCAGCCACCGACCTCACCACCAACGTACAAAACTTGGTAGATGCTGGCGCGAATATTCTGTACACCAACTCGCTGGCTTCCGGCCCCTTCCTCGTCGCTAAGACGGTGGTTGATCTCGGCCTCGAAGATTCAGTACAGCTTGCCGGCGTGAACTGGGCATTGGATACCTCGGTTGGTTTGCTCAGCCGTACCGCGCTGGGTTCAGATGGCCTGCCTGCGGTGAACGGTTTGATCGGCTCACTTCCCTTCCACTGGTGGAGCGAGCGCGAACTGCCCGGCATAGCCCTGATCAATGAACAAGCCGCCGCTAACGAACGCGCGCTCTCTGCGCAGAATATCGCCTATCTGCTTGGTTGGGGATTGGTGGATACCTATGTTGAGCTGTACGCCCGTGCCGTTAATGAAGCTGGATCGCTTGAAGCGGTTGATGGCGCGCTGATGCAAAGCGTGATCAATGGGATGGATTATTCGCCGCTTGGCCTCTATAACTTCAACTATGATGGTGGGGCTTTCCGCGCACTGCCGGATAACCGCATTGCCATGATGATGTTCCTGAATGCCACCGGGGACGGCGTTGCCACCAGCGGCGAAGATGCGATGGCAGTTCCGCTGGACGACGGCACCACGGCTTATATTCCCGTGCTCGTTCCGCTGTCTGACTTCGAGCCTGCGCCCGATCTGCGTCCCGGTGGCGCAGATGTGCCAGCATCCTAACGGAAGTTAAAAGGTGAAAGTTAAAGGCTAAAAAGTAGGGCGATCTCATGATCGCCCTACTTAAGCAGATATGTAGTGTAGTGCCTTTAACTTTCTATCTTTAACTTTTGACTAAAAATTATGCTCTCCATCAATAACATCGAAGTTATCTATAACAGTGTGATTCTCGTCCTGCGCGGCGTCTCTTTTGAGGTTAAGCCGGGGCAGGTGGTGGCGCTGTTGGGCGCCAATGGCGCAGGTAAAAGTACCACGCTCAAGGCCATTAGCGGCCTGCTTTCCTCAGAGCTGGGTGAGGTCACTCGCGGCACGGTGACGTGGGAAGATGAGCGTATTGACCATTTTAATACCGAAGATATTGTTCGGCGCGGCATTGTACAGGTGATCGAAGGCCGCCCGATATTTCAGCATTTACAGGTTGAAGAAAATTTGCGTGTGGGCGGGCAGGTCTATCAGGGCGGGCGCTATATCAAGCAAGACCTTGAGCGCGTTTATCACTATTTCCCACGCTTGAAAGATCTGCGCAGTCGGGTTAGCGGCTATTTGAGCGGCGGCGAACAGCAGATGATGGTGATTGGCCGCGCATTGATGGCGCATCCCAAGCTGATGATGCTGGATGAACCTTCGCTTGGCCTTGCCCCGATGCTAGTACAGGAAATTTTCCGCATCGTTGGTGAAATTAATAAAGCCGAAAAAATGTCGGTGCTGCTAGTTGAGCAAAACGCGCGCGCCGCCCTCTCGTTGGTCGATTACGGCTATGTGATGGAAAATGGCCGCGTGGTGCTGGACGGCCCCGCCTCGCAGCTTGCCGAAAACGAAGATATTAAAGAATTTTATCTGGGGCTTAACTCGCTTGGCGAGCGCAAGAGTTATAAAGATGTGAAGCACTATAAGCGGCGCAAGCGCTGGCTAGGATAACTAGCCCGCTTTATTCTTTTGTGTGAATGTGTGCGCATAACCTCGAAAGGCCGAAGATGCCTACAACCGACGAAAAAATCCGCGATCTGGTCGCCCATGCCTATGTTCACGCGCTTACCTTTAAGCGCATCATGGACGAAGCCGGCGTCACCCCCGATCAGGTGCAGGGCGCGGATGATCTGGCAAAGCTGCCGGTCACGCCGAAAGATAAGCTGGTTGAATTTCAGCAGGCTGATCCCCCCTTTGGCGGTCTGCTCACGGTTGATCCGAAATCGCTGCCGCGAATCTACATCTCGCCAGGCCCAATTTTCGATCCGCAGCCGCCGAATGACGAAGCCGAAGCGCATGTGGCGCCATTTCTGGCCGCTGGTTTTGGGGCAGGCGACCGCGTATTAAACACCTTTATGTACCATCTTACGCCCGCTGGCTTGCTGCTGGATCAAGGGCTGCGCCACGTTGATGCTACCGTGATCCCCACTGGCCCCGGCAATACCGACCTGCAAATTATGATGATGAATGCTCTGCGTACCAGTGGATTCGTTGGTCAGCCTAGCTTTCTCGGAATCATCCTCGATAAATGTGACGAAATGGGCATCCCCAAGGAGTCCATTCCGATCAAGAAGGCGCTCTTTTCCGCAGAACCCTATTTCCCCTCGCAGCGCGCGCGCTTTGAAGGCGAGTACGGCATCGCCACCGTGAACGCCTATGGCACCGCCGATCTCGGTTTCCTCGCCTATACCCGCCCCTTTGAAGATGGCTTCCGCGTCATGGACAGCATCTATCTCGAATTGGTGGATAAGGATACCGGCGAGCGTGTGGAAGAAGGTACGCCCGGCGAAGTGGTCGTGACCACCTTCAATAAAGGCTACCCGCTAATCCGCTTCGGCACCGGTGATCTGGCAGTATTCGTGCCGAATGAACAGGGCGAACGGGTGATGCGTTTGGTCGGGCGCGTAGGTGATGCCATCAAGGTGCGCGGCATGTTCCTACATCCCAACCAGATCACCGCGGCCATGAGCCGGATTCCACAGGTGAAACATGCTCAGGCTGTCATTTCCCGCCCTGCTGATAAAGATTATCTGTTGATGTTAGTTGAGCTAAAGCCGGAATACGCCGATGCCAATGTGGCCGATGCAGTGACGGCCTATGTTCAGGGCATGGCGCGGCTGCGTGTAGATGAAGTTCGCGTGGTTGAACCCGGCGTGATCGATCTCGGTCAGCGCATGGTCAAAGACGAGCGAAAATGGGATTAAACAAACCCATCTATGCGCCCTTCCATGAGGGATGCACCCCAGCGCGTCCCTCATGGAAAATATCCGGTACGGTGAGAACACATCCCTCTAACGATAGCCCCTTCCTTTTCCGTCATAAGCTGCCCCAAAATACGCATATAGATCCTAGTTAAGATAAGTCCACTAAATTGACTGGTCACCTCTGCGACTAGTAAGCTGGTAGAGTCTCAGCCTCTAGGGAGTACATTGTGAATAAATGGGTTTGTTTTTGGATTCTCGGCATTGTATGGGGATCCTCTTATCTGCTGATTCGTATTGGCAATGAGCAGGTAAGCCCTTTTCAACTGGTATTTATCCGTACCGCTATCGCCGCGGTCGGCTTGAATATTGCGCTTGTGGCCCGTGGTAAGCATCTACCCTTCAATTGGAAGCAGTTTTACCCGCTGCTAGTGCTGGGGATCATCAACACCATCATTCCCTTTGTGCTGATTACGTGGGGTGAACACTCAATTGATAGCGGTGTTGCCAGCGTTTTGAACTCGACAACTGCATTTTTTACGCTGATTATTGCGCATTTCGCGTTTGCTGATGAGCGCATCACATGGCGGAAATTGGCGGGTGTATCTGTAGGTTTCGTCGGCGTGGTTGTGCTTGCCAGCAGCAGTTGGGCTTCCGGTGAATTACACGCGGGCAGCCTACTTGGTCAGCTTGCGATAGTTTTGGCCTCACTGTCATACGGGTTTGGCGGCACCTACGGGCGCGTAGCGATGGGGCGCTTCCGTGACCCGCTCATGGTCTCCGCCGGTTCGATGACTACCGCAGCAGTCATCTCTGGAGTTCTTATGGTCGCAGCGCCGATGCTTGGTGGGCAGGCGGCAACTCCCCTTGTCGAGATTCACGGAAATGTACTGGTATCGCTGGTGCTGCTTGGTCTGGTGAACACGTTCATCGCCTACCTGCTGTATTACTGGCTGATTCAGAAATTAGGCGCATCACGTACCAGCATGATCACTTATGTGATTCCGCCGGTAGGGATTGCGCTTGGCGCGCTCATTCTTAGCGAGCCAGTGGACAGCCGCTTGATCCTTGGCGGCGGGTTAGTGTTGATGGGTATTGCCGTGGTCAACTTGCGAATTTTTGGCCGTAAGTCGTCACCTGTAATTGTGCCTGATCCCGGCGGTGATATTGAAACAGCTAGCAAATCGGTTGCATAGAAATGTCTGTATTGCCTGATTTTCAGCTTTCAGGGGAAACAACGCTTCGCGTTCTGAGCTATCTGGGCTTAGAGGCATCTCTGCCAACATCTGATTATCTGGAAACGCTGATCGCTCGTCATGTTCGCCGCGTGCCGTGGGAAAGCGTCTCGCGCATTGTCAAACGCGCAAATACCGCCGAAACTGAAGACTGCCCGCGCTGGCCGGATCAGTTCTGGCATAGCGCCATTGAACATGGCACAGGCGGCACCTGTTTTGAGAGCAATCTCGCCTTTTTCACCCTGCTGCGAACGCTTGGCTTTGAGGGTTATCTCACCGTCAATGATATGCATGATCACGTTGGCGTACACACCGCTATCATCATCCTGATTGACGGTCAAAAATGGCTGGTGGATGTCGGCTATCCGGTGTACGCGCCGCTGCCGCTCAATCTCGCTCAAATCACCGTGCGCGAAACCCCGCTTTTCAATTACACCATCATCCCGCGTGGCGAAAATCATTATGACATTGAGCGTGCGCCACATCCGTCTTCTTACTGTTTCACTCTGATCGATCAGCCCATTTCCCATGAGGACTACTGCGCTGCCACGACCCGCGATTACGGCGAAAATGGCCTTTTTCTGGACAAAGCCATCGTTTCTAAAGTGATCAACAATCAGCTGTGGCGTTTCAACAGCGCCGAGCCACCTTATCATCTTCAGCAGTTTTTCGGCGGCCAGCGGGTTAATACGGTTATCGAAGGTGATGCCGCCAGTATCCTTTCCGCACATTTCGGCATTGATGCGCTGCTTGTGCGTGAGGCGTTAAGCATATTGGGGAATCAGTCATGAACATAACCGGCTTACACATCAACGTTGCCGATCTGGATCGCAGCATTGAGTTTTACCGTGATATGCTGGGCTTGCCCTTAATCGAGCAGCCGCCGGATCGCGTCCAAATTCAAATTGGCTGGTCAGTCTTAACGCTGATCGAAAGCGAAACCCCACTACCTAGCATCTATCATTTCGCCTTCAATATTCCTGAAAATCAACTGGATGCCGCGCAGCATTGGCTGTCTACCCGAAGCCCGCTGATTCCCGACGCCAGCGAACAAAGGGTTTTCCATTCCGATAGTTGGAACTCGGATCAGGTCTATTTCCTAGATCCCGATGGCAACATTCTTGAACTGATCGCTCGCCACACCCTGCCAGAAACCCGCAGCGACGCGCCGTTTTCTGCTGCAAGCCTGCTCTGTATCAGCGAAATCGGTGTCGCTGCTGCATCAGTAGATGAGCGCGTCTCACAGTTCAAACGCGATTACAATTTGGATGTCTACATCTCTCGCGGTGAGCAGTTTGCGCCGGTAGGCGATGAGAATGGTCTATTGATCACCGTCAAAGAAGGCCGCCTGTGGTTCCCTGATCAAACGCAGCCCGCGCGTTTCCTCCCGCTTGTGATTGATATCATTGACGGGCGTGGGGTAGGGCAAGTCTTGAGATTCTAAGTTTGCTGTTTGCTGATTGTGAAAACTACAGCATTGCGTATTGCAGAGTAGGGGGATAGAAAACAAAAAAGCGACCATGCGGTCGCCATTTGAGGTGCTAATGTAATTAAGAAACCGGAGGAAACGAGAGAGAGAAAGGAAGTAGAAAGAAACAAAATCGTTGGCAGCGGCGTACTCTCCCACACAGTTACCCATGCAGTACCATCCGCGCTGGTGAGCTTAACGACCGGGTTCGAGATGGAGCCGGGTGGACCCTCACCGCTCAAGCCACCAACAAACTGCTTCGCTC
>DAOTUZ010000167.1:0-4267 GCA_034437295.1 Anaerolineae bacterium
GTCAGAATATGGCCCGCCACCGTATTATAAACTTCGGTGAGCATCAGGTATCCGGCGGGGGATACAGAGGAATCGTAGCTGCCGACCCACACCAGATAAGTACCCTCTTCGCCGGGGATAATTTCTACCGCAGGGTCACGCTCGACGCGATCATCGTTGCAAATGAAGCTGCCTTCAGGGTTTTGAATGATCAGCGTCGAGTCGGCATCGCTGATGAAGAAGATGCGAAACCCGGACGCTGGCGCTTCATAAACAAAAGTCGCATTTGGCGTCTCTGAAATATAGCCCATGCAGCCTTCCGCTGTCAGCGACGCATTCTGATCACCGCCGCCGCGCACCGTCACAATATACGGGTCTGGCATAAAGCCCGGCGCAATGACGTATATGCCCGCAGTGGGTGCGGGCGTGTTTTGTGCCGAAACTGCTGAAATCGCTAAGCCCGCCGCGCAGAGGGTGAACAGTATCTTTTTGATCATCACGCCATTTCCTGAAAAGCGATTATACGCCATCCCCTCATCCTGATTTGAGGTAGGATGAGGGGAATTTATCACAAGAAATTGCAGTTGCTAGCTGTTGGTTGGGTTAAGGTTGGGGTTAGCAGTGATGAACAGGTTGCCGTCCTGTGTTTCATTCTGCGTATAGGTGCCGACCCAGACGGTGTAAATCCCTGCTGTTGGGTTGGCGATATCCACCAGCGGACTCAGCGTACCCACAAAATCATCGTTGCAGGCATAAGAGCCGTCCGGCTTTTGAATGATCAATGTGGTATCGCCGCTGCTGGCAAAGAAGATACGCAGCAGGCTTCCGCCGCCCGTGTAATTAATATTAAAGCTTGGAGTCGCGTTAATGAAACCCCGGCAGTCTGGCCCAAAGCCCGTGCGCGTATCAATGGCGCCGCCAACCGTCAATGCCTGAGTCAGCGGATCTGGCGTGAATCCGCCGCCAATGGTTGCTGTGATTAAACCATTAGGGCCAACAATGATGTTGCCGTTGACTCCTGGTTCGGGCGTTGCGCCCGTATTCCCAAAGACGTTCTGGAAGTTGATACCCGTGTTACCGGTGGCCGCGCTCACGGTGGCCGCTGCTGCTGTCAGCGTTGGGCCAACATCGCCA
Organism: Anaerolineae bacterium; assembly: GCA_034437295.1. Lineage (GTDB taxonomy): Bacteria > Chloroflexota > Anaerolineae > Aggregatilineales > Phototrophicaceae > Flexifilum. The sequence goes on from DAOTUZ010000167.1 coordinate 1,114, forward strand.
ACATTGTTCAGCGCTGCATTTACGGTCGCTGCTGCCGCCGTGAGGGTAGGCGCAAACTGCGCCAGCGGATCTACTACTCCGGCCGGAGTTGCCGTTGACTGTACAACCGGCACGTTGGAACCGCCGCCACCTGCGCCCAGAACCTCGGAAACCAACGCGCCCGGCATCGAAGCGCCAGTCGTGATCACCACATAACCGGGGTAATTGTTGGTTGAACCATAAGTCCCCACCCAGAACCGGTAAGTACCGGTTGCCGGGGCTTGAATTTCCACCATCGGGTTGTCGCCGGCGGCGTCGTCGTTGCAAACGAACGTACCATCCGGTTTTTGGACTACCATGGTTGTATCGTCTCCTGCATGCATCGCCGTGAAGTAGGCGCGCAGGGTGGGTACAGACTCCGTCAGTTCAATCTCAACATCCGGTACATAGAAAATATTACCCACGCAGCCGGCGCTCACCGTGCTAGCATCAACATCGCCGCCGCTGAGTATGGTGATGATGATCGGATCAGGATAGCCGGGCAGGCTGGCAATGAGATAGCTGACCCCACCTTCTGGATCAAATTCGTTTTGGGCGCTGGCCGTCAATGGAACGGCAAGCAGAACCACGGCGATACAGGCGAGCAAAATGCGTTTGATCATGGTGATTCCTTCTCAATATTTCACTACAATAGGTTCAAACTTCCATTGTAGTCGGAAATTCAAAATAGGATAGCTCTTGACGGCTCAAACCTGTCCTCGGTTGTTCAAAATGGTCTTTGAATTGAGGGGTTATTCCCCGTCATTCACGCTTTCAAAGAATGCCCAGATTTCAGCAGCAGCATGGATATCATGGCTGATTGCGCCCGCCGCAAATGCGCCCGGAAATTCGCTGCCCGGAACCGTATGCCCGCCGCCAAAAATGCCATAGAAGGCCACGCTTGCTCCACCCTCGCAGTTGCTGAAATTCTGGCGAATCACTCGTGTGCCATCGCCCACATCCTCATCTGGCAGCGCATCTTGCGGCCCGATGAACTGGCAGTTGTTATGCTCTGACCAGTAGCTGGCGCTGCCCATAGCGTCCAGATAAGCATTTCGCACCCCCATCCACGGGATCACAAAATCATCCGTACCCACTAGAAAGATCACCGGTTTAGGCGCTGTGCCGTCACAATCGCTGATAATATACTGCGGCATGGTTGAAGCAATTGAGGCCGCCCCCGCGAAAGTGTTGGGTAGCAGGCAGGCCAACCGCAGCGCCATCATGCCCCCCATGCTGTAGCCGGTAGCATATACGCGATCCAGATCAACCGTCAGTATCTCACCCAGCGCATCCACAATCCCCCGAATGAACGCAGCATCATCATATAACGCGCCGGGTCGCCCATCATTCCACTGCCCATCCACCCCATCCGGGTAGACCATCACGATTCGTTCTTGCTCGCTTAGATCGCCCCATCCGGCGTAAGTTTCATAATTAGCGCCATCTCCCCCCGCCCCGTGCAGCGCAAACACCACCGGTGCCGCGCCCTCACCGTTGAAATAAGAGATCGGAACGCTTAGCAAAAATGAACGGCTGACTCCCCCGCTGTTTGCCCGTACTGTGTAATAGCCCGGCGCAGAAATCCGGCGCGCTGGCGGCGTTGTTTCACCCGTGCTTTCCGGAGTCGCCTCAGGCGTAACTTCGACGGTCACATCCGGCGTGGCCTCTGGCGTTATTTCCTGCGCCTGCGCCGCGCCTATAAGTGCAAATGTCAAAATCAGAACTAGAAATTTTTTCACGACGCACCTGTAATAAGCTGGATGTAGTATTTCGATCATCGAAAGCTGCAATCTATTTACACTTTATGCTGTTTGTGGCGTTCAATCTATGGTGGATTGCTGCTGTCTTGGGGCAGCGTGGTTGTTGCGAGTCTTGCCGTTCAATCAGGGAGGGGGGCTTACCCCGTAGGGACAACGCATGCGTTGTCCGCCCCGTGCTGAACTTGCGCGTTAATTCTTGATGTCGTTCACCCGGTACATCATCGTGAAATCTTCCCGATCACGAGTTTTGCGCGGCTTCAGTAGCTCGCATTCAATATCCCCTTTAACCTGTTCATAGGTAGCGGCACTCAGCAAAATTTCTCCGCGCGCGGCATTTTCTTGCAGCAGTCGCGCTATGTCCCACGCCTCGCCAATGGCCGAAAATTCCCGCCGTTCTACGCCGCCAACATTGCCTAAAACCGCAGATCCGGTGTGAATGCCGATCCCAAATTGCAACCGCTGTGCTTCTGGCAGACGTTCATGTAGCGCCTGCACTTCGTGGCGCATCAGCAGCGCGGCGCGCACCGCGCGCAAAGCATGATCGGTCTGCGAATTGATTGGTGTGTTGAATAGCCCCGTGACGGCATCGCCAATATACTTATCCACAAGGCCGTCGCACAGGTTAATCGCATCGCTGGCGACGCTTAAATACTGGTTGATGATCTGCATCAATGCTTCTGGCTCAAGATGTTCGCTAAAGCTGGTGAAGCCGCGCACGTCGGCAAAAAGCACTGTGATTTCGCGTTCTTGCCCGCCCATGCCGGCAATATCTGCGGAGCGCAAATGCTCAACTAGCGCCAGCGGCAAATACACCCGCGCCTGTGTAAGCTGGGCTTCGCGTTCGCGTTCTTCGGTCAAATCTTCCAGCACAATCGCCGCACCATCTTCGCCGGTCTCAGCATCACGCAGGCGGCTGATGATCATCCGCCAGAAGCGATAGCCGTAACCGTGAACCGGCACTTCCGCATCCACCAATTCTGAAGTTCCGCTGATGACCACTCGTTGCAATGCCGGGCCGATCAGCGCCGCAAAATCTGGCAGCACCGCCGGAAGCACGCGGTTGATTGCATCGAATGCGCGCACACCTGTAATTTCTTCAGCCGCAGGGTTAAAAGCGGTGATCAATCCCCGTGAATCCAGTGTGACGATGCCGCTTGCCAGCGATGTGAATACGTTGTTCATCAAATCACGTACTTCGCTGATCTCGGCAAGCCGCGCGCGGGCAGATTCAAACAACCGCGCATTTTGAATAGCAACCGCTGCTTGGGAGGCGAACGCTTGAAGCAGGTTCATCTCGTGTGCTTTGAATAACCCCGAAAGGATACGGTTATCGCAGTACACCACCCCCAGCACCTCGCCGCGGGTGGTCAGCG
>DAOTUZ010000168.1:0-23257 GCA_034437295.1 Anaerolineae bacterium
GGCGCGTAATGCTGGTTGATAATCCACATAGGCGCGAACCGCGTCCTGCACTTCAGCGTTGATATGCGCGGCTGAAGTGAGGTGATCGCGCCATATTTGCGCTGGTTTTGCGCCCACGCTAAGCGATTCTTCTTCGATCACGGTGACCATTCCGCGAATCAAAATTTCGTAGGGCTGGCCTTCTGGAGCGATCCCCCGCGCAAAATTGATCCATGCTTCAGGGGTGGATGCGTCGCTGTCCAGCACCAACAAAATGGTATAGGTATGGTCGGTCATTGCGGTATTCCTTCAGATAACAGGGGGATCAAGCGGCTGCGGATGATGCTGTCCCAGCGGTAATGCTGGCGCACACGCTGGCGCAGGCGGGAAACCGGCGAATCGGCCAGCGCCATTTGAATATCGGCGGCGATGGCTTCTGGCGGCGTGCCTGATGGCAGGAAATAGAACGCATCTTCGCCCGCAGTTTCACGGAAAGGCGGCAGATCGCTGCAAAAGATCGGCAGGCGCGCCAGCCCAGCTTCAAGAATGGGGATGCCAAACCCTTCCTGCGTGCTGGGAAAGAGCAGCCCATCGGCCAGCCCGAATAAGTTTGCCATCAACGCATCATCGGGGATAAATGGCGTTTCACCGCCCAGCTCATACAAGAAATGCGCGGCATTATCCAAGTGTAGCGCATGGCGCAGCGCCAGAAGATCGCCCAGATAGCCCATATTTTGCGGATTATGCGGCCCCGGCGGCCCGGTCACAATCAGGCGATCATCTTCGCCTGTACGCTGGCGTAAAGCGGCCAGCACGTGCAGCGCCAGCTCAATATTTTTACGGCGGGTTAAGCGGGCAGGGGTCATCAAAATGCGATCTGCATCCAGCAGCGAAAGCTGACTGTCAACACGGATCATTTCCTGCCCCCAACCTAAGAAGGCGGGCAGGTCTAGCCCTGCGGTGATGATCTCGATTTGCGCCGATGGCAGCCCGATTAACGCCGCTAGTTCCGCCTGCCGCGCCTCTGAAATGGTGACGTAACGGGTGTTCGGCCATGCCTGTTTAAGCAGCGCCCACGGATCGCCTTCATGCAGTTCATCAAGATACTGCTCATTAGTCCATGCCAGATCATGCACCCAGGCGATCATTCGGGGGCTGCCTTCAGCGGTCAGCATGCGCAAAGCAGCCGTCAGCGGCAAATTCTTGTTCATGGTGTGGGCGTTGTGGGTGATCAAAATATCGCAGCCCGCCGTCGCTTCCCGAAGCTGCGCTGCAATTTTCTCGGCCAGCCAGCCAAAGTTTTCGGGAATTTGACCGGCATCCAGCATCTTTTTCGCCGCCAGAATATCGGGATGTTTGGAGCCGAACAGCGGGTAAATACGGGTTTCAATACGCGGGTCAAATGTGCCGCCGCTGCCAGCGATCACCCGCACTTGAGCGCCAATTTTCGTCAATTCTAGGGCGTGATGCGCGATCACACTTTCGACGCCGCCAACAGTAGGCGGGGCAGCATAATGGAGGATAGCAATACGATGGTTAAGAATATTCAGCGGAACTCCCGATACAACTGGTTTTCAAAGCTGCATTCTAGCGGATTTTTTTGTGGCGCTCTACCGTAGATTGAAGATCAAGGTTTTTTGCCGGTGAAGGCTTTGAGGCGCGCCCCTATAGCTGCCGGTGAATGTTGGGGGTGAACATCTACTTCTGAATTGTCGGAAGGTTGGCGCTGCGGTGAGCGCGCATCTGCAAAATATGGGCGTGCGCTTCCTCAATAGTGGCGGCAAAACTGAGATTTTTGCTGAGGCGGGGGGCAATATGGGAACTGATGCCGGCGGCTGCGCGCAGCATTGGGTTTGCGCCTATGATGGTGACGGAACGATGGTTAGGAAGCACTTCGCTTTCCATACGCGCCATTGAAGAAATGGTGTTGAGGATATTGGTTTGATTGCTTCGGGTATCAATGATCAGGTCAATATCATGAGAGACAGAGCGATATAAATTCAACGCCTCTTGAAAGCTCTCATCAAATTCTTTGAGCGTCCATTTTCCGCTGTAACTCATGCGGAGGATGCTCTTCTCGTCATCTTCCCAGACGATATTAATGGGCATGGATACATCCATGATACAAACATTACTAAGCCAACGATAACACGTCATATTTCAGAAACGTTGTACAAATGTCACGATATTTCGGGGACAAAGTACACAAACGACAGTGAAAAGAAGCGCCGTTTTCCGAGTGAGTGAAGTTGAAAATTAAAAGGTTGAGGGAATGGGTTGGGTATTGAGGGGGGATCGGGCGGCGAAGCAGTATGCCGCCCGAAGGTGTGGAGCAAAACTAGAGGGGGGAGTCGTTTGGGGGTGGATCGGGGGTGAAGGTGGGGGGATGCGCGCCCCATACAACTGGCGGCAGGTGGTAATAGCGATCCCGAATTTCATTGATGCTGAGGGCGGCGGAAGCGGTACGAATTTCATCCAGACGCGCCTGTGTATCGGTGGGGCGAATATCTTCAAACGAGGCGGTATAGCTGCCGGGCCAGAAGGGAAGTAAATCCTGCGTGATTTTGGCGGCGATGCGGGTGAGTTTCGGCCAGAGGGTGCGCTCAATGAACAGGCGCTCGGCCACTTTGGCGTTGGCTTCGGTGGCATTTTCGCTGAGCATGCCTATCGGCACGCCGAAGATATTGAGAATTTCATCGCGGTTCGCGGCTCGACCCTGCAAAAAGTCGAGGTCTTGATGGCTAAGGCCGATATTCTGCCATTCGATCTCCCCGCCCCGAAGGAAGGCAGTACGGCGCTCTCCCCCGCCGTAAGTTTCCCGCCAATCACGCTTAAGGCGCTCAAAATCAGCTTCAGAGATAAAGTCTTTGATCACAACCATGCCCGCCGGAATCCCGCGATCCTGCCCAAAGGCGGCGTGATTCCAGCTAGCCATCGCCCGATCACCCATGACGGCAAGGCGGGCAGCCTGCAAAGCAGAAAGCCCATAAAAATCATTGGCGGGATGCCAACGCTTGAAATGGACGATCTCGGCAGGTTCAAGGGGGATGCGCTGGCCGTCCAGTTCATAGACGTATCCACGCACGAAGCGTTCGGGATCTGGCACGATACGCAAGCGATCCGGCTGAAGCGGCCAGATTTCCACAGGACGCCCGCGCTGATCGCCAACCAGATACCAGTAGGCGTTGCCATACAGTTCTAAAGTACCAACGGTCTGTTCCAGCAGTTCAAAACGACTTAAAAAGTGATTAGGGGCGTTCAAAAGCTGCTGAAGGGGATGATCATTGGGGGTGGATGCTGCTGAACCGTGCCCCGTGATATTCAGGGGAACCAGCGCGGCCGCTTCAGCGATGCGGTTCACGGCGACATAGACCCACGGCGACTGCGCGTAGATATGCCCGGCTTGATCGTGGATTCCGGGCTGATCGAGACTGAAGGGACTGTGATGGGCGGCAAGCGCCGAAATGATGGGCGCGGACGGGCGGGTTTGACGGGGGCGAAGGCGTTCAGATAGCCAGTTCAACATGATGGGACTCCTTGTGCGTAATGAGGAATGAGGAAAAAAGGCGAACGAAAAGGATAGAGGAAGGTTTAGCCACAGTTGGTGTTCAGTAAGTTATTGGGATCAGCGGGGGCATTTGTGGTATGTTTGAGATTGCGAAAATCCGGCGTTTGACCGCCGAAGAAGCACACCGGACCGAACTCTGCATGGATCAAGATAAAAAGCGCGGACGGATAAAACCCCCGGATACTGCGCCAGCACAGCCAGTGAACGGTGAAGGTGACCGTAGACTTCAGACGATCCTGCAACAAACCCCCTTGATAACCTATGCGTTGGACTTGAACGGCACCGTGACCATGATAGAAGGCCGCGCCGCTGAGCCGGAACTGCTGAGCGCCGGGGCGGTGATCGGGCGTTCGATTCACGATCTTTCCGGCATTTTTGAAATACCAGACCTTGATAACCTGCTTCAGAAGGTGCTGAACGGCGAAAACACGCGCACCGTGATCCAGATAGGCGATCAATTTTTTGAGGCGCACAGCGCGCCACTGTATAAAAATCAGGAAATTGAGGGCATCATCGGGATCGCCTATGACGTGAGCGAATGGCAAAAAGATAAAAGCGCGCTGCACGATGCACGGCAGCCCCAAAGCAACATGCTTGAAGATATAGAGGACGGCTATTACGAAACCGACCTTGAGGGGAATTACACCGCGGTCAACAGCGCAATGGCGCGGATTCTGGGCTACTCTAAAGCCGAGTTGTTAGGCGGCAAGCCGGTTTCCTTCCGCAGCCTGAGCGATGAAACCACAGTGGATGCGCTGGAGCGCGCATACAATCATGTGCAGCGCACTGGAAAATCGGTGCGGGCATTAGAGGGAAAAATTGGCCGAGGTGACCGATCATCCACGACGATTGAGCTTTCGATCTCATTGCGGCGTGACGGCAGCGGTCAGGCGATTGGCTTTCGCGGAATCGCACGCGATGTGACGGATCGCAAGGCGGTGGAAGAGGCGCTGGCGCAGCGGATGGTGCTGCTTTCGGTGCTGCAACAGGTGGATAACGAACTAAACCACACGCTGGAAGTCAAGAAAGTGCTGAAGGTGGCGCTGAACGCGGCGCTGATCTTAAGCGGGGCGGAAACCGGATTTATCGGCCTCATTAAGGCTGATACCGTAGCGGTGGTGCGGGTATCCGGGCAGTATGAAGAGCGCGATTACGAGGTGCCACTGCCGATTGAAGCGGGCGTGACCGGGCGAGCGATGCGGTTGCGACAGGCGCAGCGGGTGATTGACGTGAGCGTTGATCCGGATTATGTGGCAGATATTCCTGAGACCCGCGCCGAAATTGCGATTCCGCTGATCACCCATGAGAAGCTGTTAGGGGTGATCAACCTAGAAACAACAAAGCCCGAACAGTTCACAGAAGCGGTTTTTGAATATGTGCAGATGCTGACGGCGCGGGTGGCGGCAGCGATTGAAAATGCGCGGTTGTATGAAGTTTCGCAAGAGCAGCTTGGGGCGATGCGCGATCTGTATACGCAGCTAAGCGAGCTTGAGCAGCTTAAGACGGACATGATCCGCATTGTAAGCCATGACCTGCGAGGGCCGCTGGGGATCATTCTCGGCTATCTGGACATACTCTCTTTCGACCTTGAGCCAGTATTAACCGATGAACAGCGCAGCTATATGGATGCGATACGGCGGGCAGGCGAGCGTATTCAACGGATGTCTACCGAAATTTTATCGCTGGAACGGGTGAACGCGCTGCGAAATCAGCCGCGAGCGACGATCTTGCTAAACGATCTGGTGCTGAAGGCGATTGTTGAACACCGTGACAGTGCGCGACAGAAAGACATCAACCTGATCATGCAAATAGACACGACGCCGGTGGAAGTGATGGGTGATGGGGTGAGCCTGCCAGAAGCTATCGCCAATCTAGTGAGTAACGCGATCAAATACACCCCTCCAGGCGGGTTTGTAACGGTGCGGCTGGCGCGTGAAGGCGCGGACATGGCCCTTTTTGAGGTGATTGATACCGGAGTGGGCATACGAGAAGAAAGTCAGGCTCACCTGTTTGAGCCGTTCTACCGCGTCAGAAGCGAGGAAACAGCCAAAATTGATGGTTCAGGGCTAGGGCTGTATCTGGTTAAGCGGATCATTGAGCAGCATCAGGGAACGCTGCGGTTTTCGAGCAAGTACGGCGAGGGCAGCACGTTCGGATTTGTACTGCCCGTGAGTGAAGACCCTGAAAAGTTGAAAGCAGCGATGGGTGATGAGATATGACCTCAACAACCTCACCCCACACAGGCAACCTCACCCCTCAATCCCCTCTCCGCGCGCAGCTGAGGAGAGGAAAAAACGGTGATTTATTGAGAGGGTGAAACTGACTAGGCATGCGCTATCCCTACGGATACATTGAGGGGGCATCAGCAACTTTAGGCGGCAAAGGCAACCTCACCCCTCAATCCCCTCTCCGCGCGCGGCTGAGGAGAGGAAAAGACGGTGATTTATTGAGAGGGTGAAACGGACAAGGCATGCGCTGTCCCTACGGATACATTGAGGGGGCGGGGCGGGCGATTAGAAAGAAACCACGCGGTTAGCACGTCTACAAATTATTATTCCCCCTGTTCTATGAGGCAATCGAATGACAATTCAAGTTGACGTTTGGTCGGATTTTGCATGCCCATGGTGCTATGCTGCGGCATTGAATTTGAAGCAGCTGCAAGAAACCGAAGCGGTAGAGATTACGTGGCATGCGTATGAGCTGCGGCCAGCAGGATCGCCGCCGATCACACCGGAGTATTTGCGGCATATTAACGAAGTGTCGAAGCCGCAGTTTGAACGGATGATGCGCGAAACATACGGGATCGAGGTGAACTCTGGCCCGTTCGGAATCAGCACACGGCTGGCGCTGATCGCTGATAAATATGCAAAAGCACAAGGCAATCATGCCTTTCACGATGCGGTCAAGGAAACCTACTGGCTTGAGGCGAAGGACATCAGCCAACTTGCGGTACTGCGAGAGATTGCGGAAAGCGCGGGGCTGAACGGCGAAGCGTTTGCCGAAGTGATGAGCGATCCGGCCAAGTATGCGGAATATGATCTGGAAGTGACACGGGACGTGCAACAGGCGCAGGCTTACGGCTTGCAGGGCGTTCCGGCGCAAATTTTCGCCAAACGCTATTTAATTCCCGGCGCGGTGCCAGTAGAAACGCTGCGGGAAGTGGTGGCGGAAGTGAAGAAGGAAACAGGGGCATAGGAAACCTCACCCCTCAGTCCCCTCTCCACAATGGAGAGGGGAAGAAAGATAAGGGGCATGGGGGCATAATACATTATGCCCCTACGGGCGGGGGCGAGAGAATAAACGGACAAGGCATGCCTTGTCCCTACGGGGGAGCGGCGGGTTAGGGAGTGCGGGCGCGGATGTAAGCGGCGGCTTCTTTGGCAGCGCGCCAGCCGGTTTCGACAGCGCCATGTACGGTTTGCGGATTAGTATCGTAAGCGGTGGCTTCGCCGGCAAAGAACAGCCCGCCATCTTCGGGGGCGGCGAGGGCGGGACGGGCGAAGGCGCTGCCTGCTGGCACGTAGGTATAGCCGCCGCCGATCCACGGCTGATCCGCCCAACTGACGCGGCGGGCGGCGGACAACCCTGCGGCCAACCGAGCGCGGGGGACGGCGATCAGCGCGGATAGGCTGGTGAGGCCACTATCGAGGGCGGCGGATTCTTCCATGCTATCCAATTTTCTGGCACTATCCGCGGTGATATAACAGGCGATCACGGCATCAGCCCCCTGACGGCCATAGGCAGGCGTCCACCAGCGCGGCGTATGACCACGATGCGCCATATAGGTGACGGCGGGATTCCAGAAAAGCTCTTTGAATTTGTAAATCAGCTTGGTGGCAGGTTCCATGCGTAACGCTGCCAAAGCTGCCAGTTTCGCATCGCTCAAGGCGGGCGCGAAGGCGATTTTACCGGCGCTGAGCACGGCGGTAGAGACGGTGACGATGCAGGTTCGGGCGACAAGGGCTTCCTGCCCCACCGTGACCATGACGCCATCGGAATGACGATGCACCGAACTGACGGGCGAATTGAGGCGAATATCCAACCCTGTTGAGAGCCACTTAAAGAGGGCGCTGTAACCTTCAAGGATGCGGGCTTCCCCGTGTACAAGGCCGCCGGCATGATCGGCCAGCATTTCGCGGCGTAAATCTTCACAGCTAAGGGATGCAATGGGGGCGCAGCAGGTTTGCGCCAGCAGAACGTCGGCGGTCTGGATGGCGGATTGATCCCAACCGCGGCTCATGAGATAGGCTTTGAGCGAAATATCTGTAGGCAAATGCGCTGTTTTCAGGCTGGCATAGTCGGCAAGCAGGCCAAGGATGAGCTTACGTTCAATCCGATCAATTTTGGTGATCGGGCGCGCAGGATCGCCCCAAAGCATTTTGCCGCTGCGGTTCACAGGCAGTAAATGTAGGCCAGCCTGCATGATGAGCATGCGAGTAACGGCTTTTTCGCCGTGAATAAATTCAGCGCCAAGCTCTAGAGGAAAGTCTGCCCACTGGAGATCAGTTTGCGCGCGGCCACCGATGCGCGAACTGGCCTCAAGCACACAGACTTGCCGGCCACTATCTTGCAGCCTACGGGCAGCGGCGATTCCGGCGGCGCCGGCTCCGATGATGATTGCGTCGAGCATGAACATCCCTTTTTGCAGAGAAGGCGGCGGCGCGGCATGATTCTCAAACAACGTGTTTCGTCAGGATAATTATACATTACGGATAAAATTTCAAACCATGAACAATGCTGAAGGCCCCCGTGAACCGTATTTATTTGCCCTGACGCTGGGACTGCTGGCGATCTGGGCGGTGCTGCTGTTTGGCGGCTATTTGTTCGGCAAGCCGACGGATAGCAACCGGCAGCGGATACCACGCGCAGCGCGAATGTTTTCTTCGCTGGCGCTGGTGCTGGCGGCGTGGGCATTTGCGTTCTTCAGCGATGAAGAAGGTATGGGCTTTCGGGGATTCGTGGCGTTCGGGATGACGTTCGGGTTTTTGGGCGATCTGTTCATGGCGGGCGTGATCGGCAAGCGCAACGTGATCGGCGGGATGCTGGCGTTCGGGACGGGGCATGTGCTGTATATCGCCGGATTCAGCGTGCTGGCGACGATTCCGGCGATGGCCGAGCGGGGGGCGGCGCTGGCATTCTGGCCGGTGCTGCTGGCGTGGGTGGTGGCGCTGGCCTGCTGGTATGCGGTGGTGCTGCGGCCTGCGAGCGAGCGCACGATGTTACACTGGCTGGCGCTGCCCTATTCGATTCTGCTGGCGACGACGCTGGGCGTGGCGATTAGCGCGGCGCTGATGCTGGATCAGGGGGGCGCGTGGCTGCCGGTGATCGGGGCGGCGCTGTTTTTGCTGAGCGATCTGATTTTGGCGGCGGAATTATTCAACGGGCTGGCGTTCAAGCGGATTGCGGTAGGCGATGTGGTATGGCTCACTTATGGGCCGGCGCAGATGTTGATCGTGTATGGCGCGGCGATCATTGGAACGAGCGTATAATGCCACCCATGCGGCACGGGCCAATTTCCGCGCTACAATCGGGAAGTAAGCGTAAAGCAGCACAGAACATTCTTTTGATTGGAGCTTTTCATGACCGACTCTCCTGAAGTTCGAGATTCAATTCTAAATTCAAGCAAGCTGATCAGCCGCACCTTGCTTGAAGGCACAGATCGCAGCGGCGCACGTGCGATGTTGAAGGCGATAGGTCTGACTGATGAAGACCTTGCGAAACCGTTGATCGGGATCGCGAATACCTGGACGGAAATTGGGCCGTGCAATTTTCATCTGCGGCGGCTGGCCGCGAAGATGAAAGAAGGGATTCGCCGCGCTGGCGGAACGCCGCTGGAATTTAACACGGTGTCGATCAGCGACGGGATCACGATGGGCACAGAGGGGATGAAAGCCTCACTGGTCAGCCGCGAAGTGATCGCTGACAGCATTGAGCTGGTGGCGCGGGGCAACTTCTTCGACGGGCTGATCGCGCTTTCGGCGTGCGACAAGACGATACCGGGCACGATCATGGCGCTGATTCGGATGGATACGCCAGCGATCATGCTGTACGGCGGCAGCATTGCGGCGGGGCATCATCATGGCAAGGACGTGACGGTGCAGGAAGTGTACGAGTACATCGGCGCGTTCACGGCGGGGAAGATCACCGCTGAAGAACTGAAGCAAATTGAAGATACGGCCTGCCCTGGGCCGGGCGCATGCGGCGGGCAGTTCACGGCCAACACGATGGGCATGTTCTCGGAATTCATCGGCATTTGCCCGATGGGGATGGCCGATATTCCGGCGATGGACGCGGCGAAGGATCAGGTTTCGCAGGTGTGCGGAGAGCTGATCATCGAGATGGTGCGCGAAGATCGGCGGCCAAGCAAGTTCATCACCCGCACGGCGCTGGAAAACGGGATCGCGGCGGTGGCGGCCAGCGGCGGCAGCACAAACGCGGTGCTGCATTCGCTGGCGATTGCGCGTGAAGCGGGGATAGATTTCACGATTGATGATATTGAGAATATCAGCAAAAAGACGCCGCTGATCTGCGATCTGAAGCCGACGGGCAAGTATGTTTCGGTGGATATGCACAATGCGGGCGGCAATCGTTTGCTGGCGAAGCGGTTGATTGAGGCGGGCTATGCAGAAGGAAACGTGCTGACCTGTACCGGCAAGACGCTGAGCGCGGAAGCGGCCAGCGCGAAAGAGGCGGCGGGGCAGCAGGTGATCAAGACCTTCGATGATCCGATTGCTGAAGAAGGCGGCCTGCATATTCTGAAGGGCAACCTTGCGCCGAACGGGTGCGTGGTCAAGCTGAAGGGCACTGAACCCCGCCAACTTCGCGGGCGGGCGCGGGTTTATAACAATGAAATTGAAGCCTTTGAAGCGGTGAAGCGGCAGGATATTGTCGAAAATGATGTGGTGGTGATCCGTTATGAAGGGCCGATAGGCGGGCCGGGCATGCAAGAGATGCTGCAAGTGACGGCGGCGCTGGCCGGGCAGGGCTTAGGCGGCAGCGTGGCGATGGTGACCGATGGGCGCTTCAGCGGGGCGACGCGCGGCCTGATGATCGGGCATGTGGCGCCGGAAGCGGCGGTAGGCGGGCCGATTGCGCTGGTGCAGGAAGGCGATGCCATCGTGATTGATATTGATGCGCGCACGCTGAATTTAGATGTGAGCGAAGATGAGCTGGAACGCCGACGCCGGGCGTGGATGCCACCACAGCCGCATTACGTGAGCGGGGTGTTTGCGAAATATGCGCGGATGGTGGCGCAGGCCGATGATGGCGCGGTGACCAACACGCTGAAGGGCTTGCCGCGAAGCTAGGCCGAGACGTCAAATGCTGAGCTATTGAGGAAAGAGAAGGGACGCCCTATGGGGTGTCCCTTTTTTGATTTCATGGTATTTCACGCAGCAAAAATTCGGGGCGCAGATGTTCTTCAGGTACAGTTTCCTCATTGGGCAGATATATGCAGGCAGTTATGTTCATTTTGTCTGCATAAGAGCACATGATTGGGCCAACTTCAGCCCAAGACAAGCCGCCCAATCCGCAGCCTAACGCGGGCATTGCCAGCGAACGTATACCGCTAGATTTGTAATTGCCCAATAACCACTGCATCCCGGATCGTATGTATTCGATCTTTGAATTTTCTCGCCAATCCGCCTTGGTTGGAAACAGCAAGAACCAAGTGCTTTCTCCAGTATCTTCAGCCAACTGAGCCAGTTCCTCACCAATGGAACTCTCACGTTTAACAATGGCCGGTTTACCGATCTGAAGGGTTTTTTTCTGGCACAATTGTTGATAGCGGATAAATACATCGGGGAATTGCCATTTGGCACGGGAAGCTAATCCCTTTCCCATCACGCCTTTTGTATTTACGCTGATTGTTAGCGTTTGCAACCGCGAGAAGAACATGTCGCCTTTGGCTAAAGAAATTCGTGGATTTAGCCTGATCAACGCATTGGGTTGGAAGAAGCGATACGGATCAACAATAATTGGAATCGCTTGTAGAAATAGCTCAGATTGCAGAGACTGAGAAACACGGTCTTTTATTTCTTGCTTAGCCACGTAAATACATTCTATATATTCAGCGGGAACCATATCGGGCACGAGAAGCTCCGCCATCATTTTTCTTAATGATCCATCTTCGCGGCTCCAATATTCCCTATCTATCTGTTTCGCGATTGCCTCTAAACGAGTTCTGCTTATTTTTATTATCTCAGTTTCAACACTTGCGGCATTGCCATTTGCGATCCAAGCATCAGGTATTTCTAAAGCGCTCGCTTTAACCTTTAGTAAAACTGTATTTTCCAGCGCTCGTTCAGCGCCATAGTTGACCACTTTGTAAAGCATCGCATTTCGAGGCTCAAAATATAAATTTGCATACTCCCAAAGGCTTCGCCGATCTGGTGTTTGTTTCAACCGACGATTGCTCACAATATCAGCATTGTAGATGGGTTCAAATGTAAGACTGCGATCAAGAATTTGTTGATGCGAAAGGATTCCCTGTCGCAAAATTGAGGGTAAATTTTTGAGATGGGCGATGTAGTAAAGACCGTCTATTTCACGCTTACGCTTTTGCTCAACAAGAGATTGATCAACCATTCCAAGCCTCAAATCAGAATGACAACTTGCGTTCTTAGTGTTCATGATGAAGATGGGCGACTTTGTGCCAATCTCTCACATTTAAGGATGTGCTGGCGTATTCTACCCTTCAGTTAGGCATTCGCATAAGTTATCAAGCGCCTACGGATACGCCGATCAAGAGACCGTGCCAATGCAGCCTGCATGAACGGTTTACCGCGATAAGAAAACGAACGCTCCAGCGCCACGATACCGACGCTGGAGCGTCCTCAATAAGCAGGCGGGCTATTTTTTCTCCAGCGCGAAATGCACCACCCACGCATCTTCATCCAGCTTATTTTTGCCGTGAACTTCCGTCCAAAGGTCGAAGAATGCCTGGCGATCTGCTGAGCCTTCAGCGCGGGCTTCAGCATCGGTGATTTTGCGAACCGGCTCGCGTTCAATTTTCTGCACGCGGATTCTGCCGACGGCGTGGACATGGCGGGCGGGCTGGATGGCATAGGTTTTGCCGACGCGCCATTTTTCGCGGCCATTCACGCGCACAGCGAGAATGCTGCCTTTATCATCGGTTTCGGCGGAATCGGTCTTTTCATCAACGGGGCGGCGGGTTGATGTTTTCGTGCCATTGAGCACCTGATCGAGCGTGTATTCAAAGATCATGAGATGGCCTCCGTTTTGATTTCATTATAGGACGGCGCGGCTTGATGGGGTGAATCCGTCAAAGACCAATTGCGATCTTTTTAGCGCCACAAAGTGCGCCATCCCGCAGGAAATATCGGTGATACAATCGAGTTTATCGAACGGATATGAGGTGCATCATGCTCGCCAAAATCCGAAGTTGGTTTCGGGGAAGCAAACCCGTATTAGATGAAGAAGTTGAAAAAGCGGCTGACCAGATGCGCGAAAGCGGCGAAAACTGGCAGGAAGACTTTGCCCAACAGGAACGTGAAGCCCCTGAAGGCGCGCCCCGCCCCCGCGATACCGTGAGGCCAGAAATTCCCCCGATTGGCGGCGGGATGCCGAATTAAAGCGCGCGCGCTGAGAATGTGTTTTATGCAGCGCCCTGTTTTGATCCCCGCCCTACTGCGCCGCGCTTGAAGTCCCCATCATCATTGTAGTGGGTGAGGACTCTTGAAAAATACTTCAACTAAACTGTTTTATCACGTCACAAAGTGTATACTAACGGTATAGTAAGGAGTATTTCGCCATTATCTAAGTGAGGTTTGCATGAATCGAATTTCCACTGTTCTTTCGCCGCGTCGATTCAACCCGTTGAGCATTGTTGTACTGCTTTTGCTCATCGTGATGAGCGGCATCGTCCCTCTCGTTTCCGCTCAACCCAGCGTGACCGTGACGCCAGCAACGGTACAGCAAATTACCACGTCACTGCCTGCCGGGCAAGTTGCCGTTTATGTGACGCGCGGCAACACCAGCCTAAATCCAGAAACCAGCACCGGCCGCTATACGTTCGCGGCTGGCCCTAGCGTGCCGCCATTGGGGAGTGGCAGCTTGCGCATGTCTGCGGGCAGCGGCACCGGGTCTGGAAATGGCGGGCGCATTTGGGCTGCCACCAATGACCTGACTGGCACCCTGCTGAGCAACATTTCGACGCTGAGCTATTCAGGTTATGTGGCCTTCAGAAACGGATCATCTACCGCGCCATCCCTGAACCTGTATGTAGACCTTAACAACAACGGTACATGGGAATTTGCCAACGACTCTCTGCTCGTCTTTGAGCCGTACTGGCAGGGGGCAACTTCAGTGGGCGCATGGCAAACGTGGGATGCCGCCGCCGGCCGGTGGTGGGATACACGTAATAAAGTCGCAAATGGCGGCGGCGGCGGCGCTTGCAACCGTACCTTCGCCCAGATCGTCGCTGGTACTAATCCCGGTGGCTGCTCAACCGTTTATGCAGCTCAACCCAACGCCCGCGTGGTCGCCACCGACTTTGGGCTGCCCAGCCTATACGTCGTCTCTGGCGATTCTACGGGCAGCAGCGGCTGGGTTAACTTTGATGGCTACATTGACGCGCTCAATACCGGCGTCAATATCTATAATTTTGAGCCAGCCTCAACCGTATACGTCGATCCGGTATGGGCGCCCACCCCTGACCTGACGGCTTTCGCCGGTATCGTCGCGCACAGCACGCCTTTTGGCACTGCGCCGTTCACCTCCACCTGCGTGGGGCCAGCGCCACATTACTACAAGCAGGATGGCTTTGGGTCGCAGGCGGATGTATTCGCGATACTAGGCGCAGGCTACGCGGGCACTATTCTCGATTGCAGCAGTTTCGTACCCACGCTTACGCCAATACCTACCACGACGACAGGGCCGTTAACGCCAACATCAACGCCCGCGCCTATAAGTACAGCCGTACCTTCGATTAATGCCGCCAATGCGCCGCTGTGCAGCCTGATCGGCGGGGGAACCAACAGCATTGTACGCGCAGAAGTGCCCGATAACACGGTGACACGGGGCAGCGTCTTCTGCCAAGTGATCACTGAACACAGCCGCTATATCCGGAATGCGGCAGAAATTGGCGTGCCAGAAGTGATCGCGCTGCAACCGCTGCAAGCCGTTGACGTATTCGGCCTGCTGCACAACGGCGATTCATGGCCTGATTTCAACAATTCGATCAATATCTGCCTGGCGGGCAGCGGTAGAATCATCTATCTGAGCGCCCTGCAAGCGCCACGCCAGCCCGCTTGGCTGCCAGGTGTGGCCTCCAACGGCTACACCTGCGCCGCCATCCCTGACGCAGGCACCGTGGTACTCGTGCCTTAAAACACGCAGAAACCGCATTATGATCGCTATGACCGGCGCGCTCGATTGGGCGCGCCGGTTCATTTTTTGCGGGCAACCGTAACCTCACCCCTCAATCCCCTCTCCGCACGCAGCTGAGGGGAAGAAAAACGGGCGATTTGTTGAGGGGTGGAGCGGGCAAGGCAGGCGCTGTCCCTACGGCGGGTTTGAGGATTTCATACCTGCTGTTTTGGGGCATGTGACTGCTCAATAGCCCAATACCCATAAATGGCGAAGGACTGCGCCATGATAGGCCGCGCCGCTGTAGACGACGGATCCGGGTTCGACGGTGACACGGGCAGGCTCGCGCAGCGTGCCGCTGAGCGTGGGGTTCAGCGCCAGCGCCGCGAAATAGGCATCCAGCAGGGTAATGATGCGGGGCAAATGTGAACGCGCCCCTAAGCCATCATCGCGAGAAGCGACCAACAGCAGATGCGTGACTTGCAGCGATAATGTGCGGGCGCCGTTGGGAAATGCAGTGGCGACAAAGCCCTCATGGCGCGCAGTAAACAGGCTGCGTTCGCCGGTATCGCCGGGCAGCACCAGCAGAATTGGCAGATGTGCGCGGGCGATGGTCAAAGGCAGAGCATCCGGCGGGGCGTTGCTGGTGACGCCGGAAACGGTGAGCGCGGCGAGCGCCGAAAGCGCGTCAGAAAATGCGGGCATGGTCTATTTCCTCCTCTACTTGACATGAAAACGGCGAAAAGGGGACAGCGCGGCGATCAGCGAATCGGGCGGGGGTTCGGGATGCTGCGCCAGCCACGCGGCGTAGCGCAGCGCCAGATCGTGCAGCGCAGGCGGCGATTGGTAGATGTGTATTTGCGCGCCGCGTAAGTGGGTGACGGACTGCGTGCCGTTTGCGCCGCGTTCCAGCGCGAGCAGGTTGGTGAGCGGATCGGCTTTGATGACGCTGAGCAGTTCATCCCCAATGCGCAGCAGATGACCAGCTTGAAAACGTGGGGCGCGGCCGCGTGAATCTTCACCCTCTACCGACAGCACTTCGAGAACAGTCGCATCAAAACTGAGCGGATCGCTGCGCGCGGTGTCGTTGGCATTCACCCAGAGATGTTCGGGCGAATCGTGCCAGCCCCACCAGCCTTCAAGCGTGATTTCCCCGCCGAACACGCCGCCATCATTCCGGCGCAGCACCGATGCCGAGCCAAACGGCGGCAGCATTTCGACGGCCTCAAGCGCGATGATCCCGCTTTCATCGGAGATGCTGATCGCCTGTAAGAGATCATTTTGCAGCGTGATTTCTGGCGCGGCGCGGGGAACATCCTGTACCAATATCCCCAGTTTGGGAACAAAATGGCGGGCGCAGATCGTCTCTATGGCGTGGGATGCAATTTGCAGCGCGGCGAACAAACGCGGATCGTCGCTATCAGGGAGGGACGACAGATCGAGATGGCGGCGTAAATCCGCCAAACCAGCGAGGCAGGACATGAGGTTTTTCTCCAGTTTTGGTGTAATAACGATTGGTTGAAACAGCCAGTAAGGCGCGCAGCAGGTTTCTGAATCAGTGCTGCTGAGGGAAGGGGATCACCCTAGTTTTCAGGGGAGGTTATCGCCAGAAACTAAACTACGCTATTGCTACGTCCGCAACCCAGCTTGTGGTTTTGACGTATAGTAAACATGTAAATTAGCGCATGCGAAGGAAATCTAACTATGAAACGACTGCTGCTTATCGGGATGCTAATTCTAAGCCTCACGGCGCTGGCGCTGCCAGCATTTGCCACTCCAGTACAAAACCTTGGGGGATTGGCGAATTTTTATCCGGACGACACCTTTCTATATTTCGGCTTCCGAACAGATGCCAACTTTCTGGACGAAATCGAGGCATTAGCCGCTCGATTCGCTGATGTTAGCGGTGGGGATATTGGCGAATTCCGCGCAGGGCTGGATCAGATAGCGCAGGAAGCCAGCGAGAATGACGAAGCCACTTTCGCAGACACGATTCAGCCGCTGCTAGGCGAAACTGGCGCATTTGGCATCATCGATGCTGCGCCGATGTTTGACGAAGACTCTTCCAATGACAACGACAGCGGCTATCTGTTTGCGTTCTCGGTTACGGATCGGGCGGCGCTGCAAAACCTGTTCACCTCCAATGGAAACTTTTCCACCAACTATGAGGCGCTTGAAGACAGCGGCGATTACGCCATTTTTACGCCGTCAGCGAACAACAACAACAACGCGCCAGCTTATTTCTACTTTGGCAACAGCGTCCTGCTGATCGCCACCGATATGGCGCTGTTCCCACAAGCGGAGCTTTCGGCGCGGTTGAGCGACAATGCCGATTTCATGGACACGATGAATATGCTGCCCGCAGGGGATTATGCGGCGGCGGGATTCCTGAACATCAACAGCCTGCTGACTTCATTCAGCGGCGCGATGGAAGGCGAGTTCCAGAGCAGCGAAATGATGATGCAGATGATGGCGCTGTATGAAGAAGCCTATCACGGCGTGGCGCTGGGCTTCACGGTGCAGGATCAGGATCACCTGATCATGGATATGGCGGTCAATGCCGATATGCAAGCCATTGCTGACGGCATGGAGATGCCGGTGCCAAACTTCAGCGAAGTAGATCTCGGCTTTGCCTCACGGATTTCGGCAGATGCCGCGCTCGTATTCTTTTATCCCGATCTGGCAGCAGCCATTGAACAGGGTGTTTCTCAATTTGACGCCGCGATGGAGATGCAGCAGCAGATGCTGGCTGAAATGGGCGCCGATGCCGACGAAATAGAAGATGTGGAAAATCAGTTGGCGATGCTGCAATTCGGAATTCAGGCTGTGACGGGCGGCACGCTGGAAGAATCTTTCGGCTGGACAACCGGCCAAACAGCATTGGCCGCAGGCATTGATTTCTCGGCGTTTCAGGGCAGTTCAAACGGCAATCCAACCCGCAACCCGATCAATCTCATTTTCGTGGCCGAGAATGTGGAGGGCGGCGCGCAGGGGTTGTACGATGGGCTGATCAACTTCCTTGAGCAAATGTCTTCTTCATCGGACGATGTGGTGGTTTCGGACAAGGCGCTGGTGAACGGCGAAGCAACCAATATTTCGATCACTGTGGACGACACTCCGTTCCCAATTGAAATTCAGATTGCGATCACCGATCAGATCTTCGCAGTTGGCACAGTGGATTATGTTGAAGCAGCGCTGGCCGGAGACGGCGGCATTGGCGCGAGCGCGGCTTTCCAGAACGCGACCAGCATCATGCTGAGCGAAACGCCGTTCTATGGCTACGTATCCATAGCTTCAACGGCAGACTTCCTGGGAGCGATGGCGGGGAGCGCCGCTTCGATGGAAGTATTGAGCCTGTTTGAAAGCGCAAGCATGAGCGCGCATATTGAACTGCCGAGCAGTACCACCGCGCGTTATGTGATCTCACTGACGCCGGGAGAGTAGGAAAATATCATCATTCCTCACCGCCCGCTTTCGTTAAACGGAAGCGGGCGGGTATTCACCCGAAAATGGGCGCGGCATACCGCTTCTGGTGTACTGCGCCCGCCGGGTGAAACGACTCCTTCCCCATACAGCCGCTAGCTAGAGATCAGAATCGCTTCAATTTTATTGAGCATATCGCGCTCACTGGCGCTAACTTTTTCGCTGTGTAACCTGTCGCCTTCGCCATGCGCCCCGGCCACTTGATGGCATACGACACGCACAATGTTGCAGTAGATGATCAATTCTTCGGCGCTGGCCTTTCTGCGGAGCAGGGTTTCGGCTGAAACCAGCGTCCGCAGCGCCATATCTTGCAGGGTTTCAAACGCAATATCATCGTAGGCTTTAAGCGCATCGGCGGCTTTTCGAGAGACCACATGATCTAGTAAAGCGGCAATCAGGGGATTGTTGCTGTGCGCTTTTAGCTCACCTGCCAGCGTGTCATACAGCGCCAGCATTTCAGTCAGCGTGCCGCCGCGCTCCGCTAGAGAAACAGCCATCGCTGGCTGCAAAATGCCGGCGGATAATATCTCCCATTCTTCAGGGATGAAGGCAGAGGCTACGGTCATGGCATATCCTTTTTGAACCAGCGTTCATAAATCCAGAATGTGCTTATATTCATCGAGCAGAGCCTGTTCTTCCGGGCTGATCGCTTCCAGTGTTAAGTCAGAGAGCGATCCCTCTTCGTGTGAACGGGCGATCTGCGCGGCGATTCCATAGACAATTAACTTATAGACAGCCGTCGTTTCCGGATCGCGCCTACTTTCAAGGATTTCGACTGCCCGCTTGAGGTCTGATAAGGCGCGGCGGTGCAGCGATTCAAATGGAAGTTCCTCAAACGTATGCAAAAGATCAACCCCGTCAGACGAGATAGCCTGCTGAAGCAGCGCGCCGATGGCGCTGGCCGCCGGGTACGTTTTACGGCGCGTGTCCAGAGCGTCATGCAGCGTCAGCATTTCGATCATCGCGCCATCGTCATCTACCCGCGAAATAGCCATAGCCGCGCCCAATAACGCCGAGACCAGCGTATCCCATTCTGCTGAAGCGAATCCGTAATGGTTCATCACAAAGCTCTTTCCAGCAATTACCGAACACCCTTGATTGTAGTGAGTTTCGGGCGCGCAAACGACTTTTCGAGCATTTTCATGCAGGCGAATCGCCCGAAATTCAAGCTCCGGCCGCGCAGAGACAACATTCATGCAGATTGAGGGCGAAAAAATGGTATGCTCTCCATGATAACCATGAGCTGTTTCAACCCTCAACGAGCCTGAATAGTCAGTCTCTCGCGCCGGTAAGGACGAACGATGGCTAAGAAATCCAATAAAAATCAACCTGAGCGCAATTACGATCCGCGATTTGACGATCCCGGCGATTATGGGCTAGATGATCCGTTTGCGGTGCAAGCCGCAGTTCCCGAATCAGAGGAACTCGCACGCCCAAGTAAAGGCAAGGCGCAGCCTAGGCCGATGCCATCCAGCGGGCGCGGCGGCTGTCTTTCGCTGATCGGCGGCTTTTTCCAAGTGCTGATTAACGGGGCGCTGCTGTTTTTGCTGTTCGGCGCGCTGGGCTTCGTGATCGTGATCGGCGCGCAGGCTCTTGGCTTTATTCAGCCCGCCGCCCCCGCCGTTGTACCCACCCTGCCGCCGTTTCAAATTGCCGCTGCGCCTACGCCAACCGCTGCGGTGGAAGATACGACAGCTTCCGGCGATGGGGGGACGGTTCCAGAGGCGACTGTCTGCGACAGCGCGGCGTGGTGGGACGCGGTATCCGCCGATTTTGATACCGTTTTAGTCTCGTTTGCGCTGGCCTTTTATGCGCCCATTCAGCCGATTGCGGATGTGCTGGCAGCGGCGCAAGCCAGCCGCGACAATGCCGCAAATCAACCCTTTGCAGACTGCCTGCTGGGGACGCGGCAAACGCTGCTTGATGCGATGGATGCACAGTTAGACGCGCTGCGCACGCTGGAAGCGGGGGATCGGCCAACGGCGTTTGCCCGCTCTCAGGAAGCCGCCGCGCAGTTCGCCAGCGTGCTGGATGGGCTGTGGGAACAGGGCATTGATACCGGCGGCGGATCAGCGGTGAATGCTAGCATCCCCCGCGGCGGCACGCCCGACTGTACAGGGTTGGGCGAATGGTTCGCGCAGCTTCAGCCGCAGATTGAGACGTTTACGACTGCAGTAGTGCCGGCGGTTGATTTTCTAGAAGCGCATCCCGACGATATTGCCCGCGCACGCGGCGAAACCGTGACGATCTCCGGCAATTTGCGTACATTCAGCGCGCCCGCTTGCGCGATGATGGCACAGCAGGCGGCACAGGATGCCGTAGATGGCTTCTTCTCGGCGGTGGATTCGACCTTCGGCGGCAACCGCAGCGGCGCGGTTGAGCCGGCGATGAGCTACGCCCGAAACGCGGTGCTGCTGGATGTGTGGCTGCGCTGGCTAGGGCTGACGGCGGGATAAGGGCAAATACCTAGATTCGGGTTACGTATCTCCTATATCGCTTGTCAGACCGATGATCCACGCGCATACTATCGAAAAATAGTGATTTCGATTAGAGAGCGTTAGGAGACGGTATGATGATCCGATTTCGCCTCGTGGCGGCAGCCGTTCTGCTCATTTTCGTGAGCGGCTTTGCATTCATGTCTCCAGCCAGCGCGCAAATGACCACCCTCGCCTATGGCGACGCGCTGCCCGGCGCGATCAGCGCGCAAACACCGCTAGGCATTTACAGCTTCACAGGCGCGGCGGACGATCTGATCACGATTCGGGTGATCGGGATCACGCCCGCGCTGAATCCGGCGATATCCCTGCTTTCACCGGCGCAACAGCAGTTCATGGTCAACGACGATGATCCATTTTCGCCGGACGGCCTTGATGCGCGAATCACTGCGCGCCTGCCAACGGATGGCGCTTATACGGTGTTGGTCAGCGGGGCAGGTGCTTCAGCGGGCGATTATTTAATCACGCTGGATGGCCGTTCCTCTGAAGGCGTGAACGCGATCTTGCCCGGCGTTACGGCGCTGGCCGATTTTTCGGCTGATGCAGCGCCGCAAACCTACGCAATCCCCGCCGATCCAGCTGCCACACAGATGCTGCGGTTGGCGCCGGATCCGCTGGGCTTTGGCTTTGCTGCCGAAGTGCGCGATCCTTCCGGCGCGGTGATCGCGGCGTTCAGCAGCTTACCTTCGGCACAGATTGCGCTGTCGCCGGCGGTGGGCGTGTATGAAGTTCGCCTGCGCCCGATTAGCCCGGAAATTAGCGGCGGCGTGCAAATCACGGTGACGGGATTTATTGAACCGCAGGTGGTGCCAACAGCTGCCCCCACGCTGCCGCCGCTGCCTACTATTCCACCGCTGCCCACGCTGAACCTGTCGCCAACGCCGCCGCCTACACCCACGATTTGCATGGTTTTCAGCAATGGCCCGGTCAACGTGCGCTTTGGCCCCGGCATCAACTTTGACATCATCGGGGGGCTGATTCCCGGCCAGATGCTGCCGGTATTCGGCTTAAGCGCGGATCGCATCTGGTATGCGGTCAATTTCAATGGGGTACAGGGTTGGGTTTCCAGCACTGTCACCTTCCTAACCGGCCCCTGCGCGAATTTGCCGGTGCTGGTTTCGCCGCCCACGCCAACGCCACTGCCAACAACGCCCCCGCCAACGCTCACGCCGACCTTCGTATTTTCGACGGCCACCATGACGACGATTCCGCTGCCGACAAATACCTTTGTCGTGCCGGTGCCGCCGATTGCGACGATTATGCCGGATCAGGTTTTCTCGTTCGGGCTGGTCTATAACGAGATGCGGACGTTTACCGAAGTGGTCAATTTCCCCAGCCAATACCGCGACATCATCAACCTCTCGGTGGCTGATTTCGGCGGGGCTTCGTCGGTCACCTTCAATCTGAATTTACAATGTCTGGGCAACGGGGCGATGGATCAAACGATGTGGGGGACGGGGCAGCCTTCGCAAGAATGCGGCACGCCGCTGACGCTGATCTTCACACCGAGCAGCAATCTGATCCCGATCACCGTGGTGAATTCGGGGCCGCTAGCAGCGAACGTGCAGTATACGATCACGATTGCGCCGGCGCTGTAGCCGCGATAGGGGAGAAGAGTCCCCACCCCTCTATCACCTCCCCAACGCATTAGGGAGGTGAGGAAAAACGCGTGATGATTTGGTAAATAAAGACGGGGCGGTTCAAGCGGTTGAGCCGCCCTGTTTTTATAGTTTCTTGAATAGGAAACGCATTCATAACCTGGTAGAATAATTACCTTAGAACAAATGAGCGCCTACATTCTCGATATTATCACTGAGAACAACGATGAATGAATTGCCCAAAAATGTCTGTCATTATTTTGTGGATGAAGCAGGAGATGGAACTGTTTTCGATAGGAAAGGCAATGTCATTATCGGGCAAGAAGGTTGCAGCCGGTATTTCATGTTAGGGTTACTTCAAATACCTGATCCCTTATCTATTGAAGAGAAACTTAACCAACTACGCGCAGATCTTTTGAAAGATAAGTATTTTCAGAAAATTCCATCCTTTCAACCCTCTGCAATGAAAACGGCTTTAGGTTTCCACGCTAAAAACGATATTGCGGAGGTAAAAAGAGAGGTTTTCAAAATTCTTTCTCAAGAAACAGATCTTCGGTTTTCGGCAGTTGTTAGGGACAAAAGAAAAGTCTTATTACAGGTACAACAATACAAATACAAGCGTTATCATCCAAACGCGTTATATGACGAGTTAATTCCACGTTTATTCAAAGATCGGCTTCACAAAGAAGATGCCTACAAAGTAATTTTTGCTACGCGGGGTAAATCGGATCGTACACAAGCTCTTAAAAAAGCTTTAGACCAGGCACGAAGTCGTTTTGAAAAACAGTGGAACATACATAGTGATG
>DAOTUZ010000169.1:0-7626 GCA_034437295.1 Anaerolineae bacterium
ATTCACCATTGAAGCGGGTGATGCGTCTGGCGGTGCTGCACTGCGTACGGGGTATCTAGCGGTAGCCTCTGGCGCGGTAGAGACAGCGGTAGTATTAGGCGTCGAAAAATCTACAGATACAGTAGGTGCAGATCGCATCGCTGCCCGCAGTGTCAGCTTAGACGCCGATTATGAGTCGGTGCATGGCGCAACACTACCCGCTTTAGCCGCGTTACTCATGCGCCGTTACATGTTTGAATACGGCGTGGAGTTAGGCGCATTCGAGAATTTCAGCATCAATGCACATGCTAACGGCGCGAAAAACCCGAACGCCATGTACCACAATTTGTTAAAGCCGGGGGGGTTTGCCCGCGCACCCATGATTGCTGATCCGGTAACCCTATTCGATGGCGCGCCGGATGCAGATGGCGCGGCAGCCGTGATCCTGACCAGCCGCGAACGTGCTGGTGATTTTCCGGCCAAGCCGGTACATATTATCGCCAGCGCCGCCGCCACCGATACACTGGCAATCCATGATCGGCGCGATCTGCTCGATTTTGAAGCCGTGCGCCTGTCTGTAGATAAATCGCTGGCACAAGCAGGCATCAACCGCGCGGATCTTGACCTGTTTGAACTACATGACGCATTCACCATTATTTCCACGCTAACGCTGGAAGCTGCCGGATTCGCGGCGCGAGGCGAAGGCTGGAAAGCTGCGGCAGATCAAGAAATTGGTTTGACCGCCAACCTGCCGCTGTCCACATTTGGCGGGTTAAAAAGCCGGGGCAATCCGGTAGGGGCAACCGGCGTGTATCAAGCTGTTGAAGCTGTGCTCCAACTACGTGGCGAAGCCGAGGGCAATCAAGTACCGGATGCTCGTATTGCCATGATCCAGAATATGGGGGGGTTGGGGAGCACGGTGATTACCCATATTCTAAAAAACTGAGCCATTGAGAGGTTTTCTCGCTCAGGCATGAGAGGCTTTGAGATCGGCTTGAGAGGTTTTGAGAGCTACCGATGCCTAGAATTTTGGTTAGATGCACGCAACCAGTGCATGAGAAATATCTAAAAAGGAGTACATGATGCAGATTTCGCGCCATTGGAGAAAGAACGCACAACGTTATCGTCTCGAAGGTGTGCGTTATGAAAACGGCGAAGCGCATCTACAGCCGCGCGTTATTCCGGCAGTTCGCCAGCAGCCTGCGGAAGCATCAAAGCCTGTACCGGTGCGATTGGCAGTTGTTGCAGCCGAAACCCGCTGATATTCAGCAACTGCGCCTGTTCAAAAGAAGGGTACAGCCGCGGCTGTACATGACATTATGCTAAATACGCGCAAACAAGTTGAACTTCAGCCCGAACGTTTTGATTTTTCGGGCAAAGGTGAAATTTACAGTTTCACTGTTCTACAAGAGCCTCCTACTGGTTTTGAAGATCAGTCTCCCTATATTTTGGGACTGGTGAAGCTGGATGAGGGCCAGTTGGTTACAGCACAAATCACTGACATTGATGAAAATGGGATCGCCATTGGCGACCGCGTGGAAATGGTTACACGGCGACTGACGACTGAAGGTGAGCGCGGCGTGATCGTTTATGGCTATAAGTTCCGCAAAATACTGCCGCGTGAAGCTAGCTAAGCACGAAAAAAATATGTAATCTCAACCCCTCGCCCTGTAGACGAGGGGTTTTCCTTTGATACCCCGAATATTAGCGGTACGCGGTTGAGCGCAGCGGTTATAATGGAAGTGGTGTTTGCTTCTAGCAAGCGTGACGGCGGCCAGTATGCACGTAAACTTCACTGACGACCAATCGCCATAAATGGTTAATAAACTTGAGGGAAAAGACAGATCGCCGGGCGACGGGTAGATATGGCGAACAGCTGGCACGCGAATATCTCGTGTCCATCGGCTACCAGCACATCTGTAGTAACTGGCGCTGCCCCCATGGTGAAATTGATATCGTGCTCAAAGATGGCGAGACGTTTGTCATTGTTGAGGTACGTACAAGGCGAAGCGACACCACAGAATGGGCGTGGATGAGCATTGATGCCCGCAAACAGGCTACGCTGGAAACAATTGCCTATTTATTCATGGAAATGCAGGCCGCTGACTCGGCATGGCGCATTGACGTTGTTGCCATAGCACTACCGCGAAGTGGAAAGCCGATCATTGAGCATGCTCAGGATGCGTTGAACTGGTGAGCGATACGATTCAGGATGCCCCGCTGCTGGTCATCCTTGGGGCGACAGCCGTCGGGAAAACGGCGCTGTCGCTAAAATTGGCACAGACATTGGGCGGTGAAATCGTCAGCGCGGACAGCCGTAATCTTTACAAGGGTATGGATATTGGCACCGCCAAACCCACGCCAGAAGAACGGCAGCATATTCCGCATCACTTGATCGATATTGTTGATCCCGATCAAACGGTGGCTGCCGCCGAATATCAAGATATGGCGAAAAGAGCTATTCAGGATATTCAGGGGCGCGGCAGGCTGCCGATGCTGGTTGGCGGCACCGGGCAATATATCACCGCGCTGTTAGAAGGCTGGTCAGCACCACGCATTCCGCCCAACCCGGAATTGCGTTCAGCGTTGGAGCAATTCGCCCATGAAAACGGGCTAGAAGCGCTGTATCAGCGGCTGATTGAGCTAGACCCTGATGCAGCGTCAATCATTGATTGGCAAAATTTGCGCCGCGTGATTCGCGCATTAGAGGTAACAATACTGACCAATATTCCGTTCAGCCAGCAGCGAACCAAAAATCCACCCTCCTATAAAACGATGGTGATTGGCTTACGCATGGAACGCGAGCAGCTTTTTAAGCGGGCGGATGTGCGCCTAGATGACATGATCCGGCGGGGATTTGTAGAAGAAGTACGCGGGCTGCTGGAACATGGCTATGCCCCTTCCCTTCCATCCATGAGCGGTCTGGGTTATGCACAAATCTCGCGCTACCTTACCGGCGAATTTGATTTAGAAGCGGCAGTTACTGAAACTAAACGAGCAACACGCGCATTCATCCGCCGTCAGGAAACGTGGTTCAGACAGCACGACTATCAGACGATGTGGTATAACAGCAACTCTATAGATATTGTCGAACTAACAGCTACAATTCGGCAGTGGCGTTCTTCGGTGGAGTGGTGAGTGTCGCAGCGAAACGGTAGGAAACGTGTATCAGTAAATCTCCTCGTGATCGGGGCAATCGTGTTCGTTGCTTTGCTGATCTCATCTCCGGGTAGAGTGACTACCGTGATCTCCAACATCGTTCCTGCAATCTATGAGGGCGCGCCCTGCGCCAACTTACGGGTTGCCGATAATCGCGCTTTTCACCAGAGCATTGTCGGGCGCGCGGTGCCTAACCCGATCACTTTGCAAGTGCGCGCATCAGCGCTACCCACCGCAGCCGATGGGTTTTTGAGCATCTATATCACTGTGATCAATAATTCACTAGGCACAGTACCGTTCGTATTTGACCCTAATCAAGTTATTATCGGTGATAATGGCAGCAGCGGAATCGGCTTAATCTTCAATACAAATTCGCTGGGCAGCGGCGGCAGGCAAGATCCGGCATCCTTTGCCGACAGCCAGCTTCGCCTGCTGGTGCCACGCCAGCGCTGTGTGCATGAAGTACGCATTCCAGCGGGAAATGTGCTGGTAGACCCGGCGTTAACCAGTGGGCAAGGACAGGTGCGCGCTTTCTACCGTAATAATGCCAGAGGCGTAACAGTCTTACAGCCCGGCACAATAGCAACACCAATTTTTAGGGATCAGGGGTTATGGGTTGGTTTTGTAGAATCGCCAAACACGGCTATTCCGCTGGCGCCGCCCCCCGCAGCATAACAAAGACGTTATAATACAGTTATGGTTTTTGACGACTTTAGAGGAGCTTCACTGATGGCAGAACCGAGTGCCGACCGCCCAATACTGATTTTTAGAGGCGATAATGGAAATAACCAGCAGTGGACGCTTCAAAAAGATGATCTCACGGTAGGACGTGGAGAAGAATCAGATGTAGTTGTCCCTGAGCGACAGATCTCGCGCCAGCATATCCGAATATTCCGGCAGGGCGATTCTTTTTATATTGAGGATCTGAACAGCCGCAACGGCACATGGGTAAATGATGAGCCATTGAAAGATGCGCCCCGCCGCTTATACGATAATGACGTGATCACGATGGCGACGGTTGCCAAATTACAATTCGTAGGCTCAGGCGCAACCGCCCCGCTGCCCTTCGAAGTTCCAGCGAATATTACGGATGGCAAGTTAAAGTTAGATCGTGCGGCACGACGGGTATTTGTGCAGAATGTCGAAATCAACCCACCCCTAAGCCCACCGCAGTATCGTCTGTTAGAACTGCTGTATATCAACAGCGGCAGGGTTTGCACACGAGATGAAGTGGTTCAAACGGTATGGCCGGATGTATTCGGTGAAGGCGTGAGTGAACAGGCCATTGATGCACTGGTGCGCCGCCTGCGAGACCGGATCGCAGAAATAGACCCAACATGGCAGTATATTGTCACGGTACGCGGTCACGGCTTCCGGCTAGAGAATGCCTGATTTAAACAACTATGGAAGTGATTTCTTTGTGCAGGCGGCTTAAATGGCCGCCTTTCTTCGTATAAGGTCATCCGGCTTTTGTCACTTTTCACCAATATTTTCCAGCACAGAATTAGAATCTTCCACTAAGCACAAGCCCTTCTAAATTTCCTATACTTGCCATTGATCAACCCGATTCGTTCAACAACAGTAAGGTTAGACAATGGCCGCTTTGCTCCGTGAATTCCTTGAACTTTCATATGAAGAACTTGAAGCACTAAATCTTGAGGCGAAAGAACAGCGCCTTGCACGTGTTCCGGCGGATCAGATTCAGGAGCAGCGCCTGAAATATCTGACGGATACAAAGGGCATTAAAGCAGTCACCGTATGCTTCTCCGACCTTGAAGGCCGGCTGCATATGTTGGATTATGACAAGAAGTTTCTGGTCAAGTCTGCTGACAACCTCACTTTTGATGGTTCTTCAATTCGCGGCTTTACCGCACAGAGCGAATCGGATCTGTGTCTAGGCATTGACTGGTCGGCGTTCTACTGGCTACCTGCGGATGTCTTTGGCCCCGGAAAGGTGTTCGTCTTTGGCGAAGTTCAAGAAAAAGACGGTTCCCCCTATGCAGCCGATATGCGCGTGCGTTTGAAGCAGTTTGCAAACAAGCTGTATGAAGAACAAGGACTTACAGCAAACGCCGCCAATGAAATTGAAGGATTCCTGTTTAAGGGGCAGCATGCCGAGCAGTCATACGTTGATAATGGCGGTTTTGAGTTCGTCTCTACGACCGGTTACTATCACACATTGCCCGGTGATCCTCTGCGCCAGTTCATTGATTCTGCCGCCGAAGTGCAGCGTGCGATGGGCTTTTGCAACGAAAAAGATCATCCCGAAGTTGCGCCCTCGCAGTTTGAGATGAACTATTCCTATACAGAAGTCACCATTGCCGCCGATCAAATTCAGCTCTATAAGCTGCTGAGCCGTCAAGTGGCCGCACTTCATAATATGACAGCCTGCTTCCTGCCCAAGCCAGTCACTGGCGTGAACGGGAGCGGTATGCACACCAATCTTTCGCTGTCAAAAGGCAAGCAAAATCTGTTTTATGATGCTAAGAATCAGATTTCAAGTCTGGGTTGGGATTTCGTCAATCGGATTCTGAACAGCGCCCTTGATATCTGCCTTGTGCTGAACCCCAGCGTCAATGCCTATCGCCGCCTTGACCCACACTATGAGGCGCCCAATGAAATTAAGGCTTCGCCGGTGGATCGCGGCTCAATGATTCGCATTCCTATTGCTAACGAACGCTCGGCGCGCATTGAAGTACGCTCAATTGCGCCGGACGCTAACCCGTATCTGGCGCTATATACACTGCTCAATACCGGCATCTATGGAGAGCTACCCAACAACCCGCCAGATCCTACGAATACCCTACCGGACAATATTTATGATGCATTGAGCGATTTCCGGGAAAGCTGCTACCTGAAAGAACTGCTGGGCGCAGATATTCACGAAAAATATGCTGATCTGAAACTGCATTCGGCAGAGCGCTGCCCTGCAAAGTTAGGTACCATCGTCAAGAAACCTGAGGTTCAATTCCACCACGAGGTCTATAACCAGTACCTGTGGAGCAAGTTCTAACAACGATAAGCATTTAACTAAAGACCCCGCAGCGAGCGGGGTCTTTAGTTCAGTTGGCCGGTTGCATCTCCAAATAGCCTTCAGTAATCATGTCTTGTGGCTGAATACCGAGAATTCCCAACATTTCGTGAATAAGGTCTGCTTTGTATTCGGCGTCACTGGCTGACCATGTTCGGCTCTTAATTTCGATATACTGCCCCGGAAGCGCGGGGTGAATGACCTGATCCGCATTGATATAAAACAGCTCTCCACGAAAATGGATATGCCAGCGTAACCGATCTTTTTCAAGCTCACGTTCACTTTGCGGGCGGAAATACTCCCGATAGAAGCGCAGCGATTGGGTTGCATCAGCAATGAAGCGCGAGCGCGAAAGCAAGATTGTTGAGTGAAACTCACGCTCTTTATCTGTTTCGGTCAAGGTTAGACGCGCACGCACAGACTGAACCTGCCCTTTTGCGCCAATGAGGGCATCTTCACGATAACGCACTCTCCCCTCATCGGCGTCAGAAATTTCAAAATAGGTATCATACTGCTTGTAGTGTATCGTCTTGATAACCTGTGTTTCGGGGTGTTTTAGCAAAGCATCGAGGTTCACACCCTCTGAAAAAACAGCTTTCGCCTGCACCTCAAAACTCTCTGAGCGTTCCAATTCACCGATAGCCAATAGGCGACTGAGCAAGCTTTCTTCACGGCGCTTCATGAAAACGTCAATTTTCTGTGCCAGCGCCCCTGCCTGTTGAAGCAAATTGTGTTCATCAATAGTCAACAAATCCCGATCGCGCATCAACAGTTTCCCGTTGCAAAAGACGTGCCGCACATCAGCAGAGTGACCAGCATACACAATTTGCGAATATATGGCGTTTGGATCACGTGAAAAATGCGGAAGGCTATGGAGCGTTTGCCCCTCCATGACCAATAGATCGGCGCGTTTACCGACTTCTAGACTCCCGGTGATGTCGCCCATGAACAGCGCCTCTGCACCCTGCCGCGTTGCCATTAATAGCGCCTGCCGCGCGGGGAGCGCAGTAGGATCGTTCGCGTCAGTTTTAGCAAGAATTGCAGCCAACCTAATTTCCTCAAACATATCCAGATCATTATTGCTGGCGGGGCCATCAGTGCCGATGCCTACGACGAGTTCAGATTTCAGCATTTGTGTAACTGGAGCAATGCCGCTCGCCAGCTTCAGATTGCTGGTTGGACAATGCGCTACCGTGGCCTCACCTTGAGACAGTAAACGCATTTCAGTTTGATTGATATGGACGCAATGTGCTGCCAGTACCCTAGCCCTAAACAGGTCAACAGACTGCATATGTTGAATCACGCTCATGCCGATATTTTCGAGGCTGTTCTCAAGCTCTTGTTTCGTCTCGGCCAGATGGATGAGCAGCGGCGCTCCGGTTTCAACGGCAAGGTCAACACATTCCCGCAAAATCTCATCGGTGTTGGAATACGGCGCATGAGGGGCAACTGCCGGC
>DAOTUZ010000170.1:0-6685 GCA_034437295.1 Anaerolineae bacterium
CCGGGCAGTTGTACGTTGAACAGGTGAGTGAATTGAATCAGGATCCGCCGTTTGCCTTGAGCAATATTGGCGTGAACGTTGAGCAAGCAGTGCTCAGTGACCGTGTGAACGACTCGTTCATTGCGCTGCGTGAGGCCACATTAGAGCGCGCTGGATGGGATTATCTGGGGCGACTGGATGATGCCTTCTGGCCGTTAGAACGCCCACTTGAGCCGGGCGTTGAGCGGCGCAACTGGCATATGACCGGGCGCGCTTTCAGCACCACCCGTAATTCGATTGTTGGTTTTCCGCCACCGGTAGAAGTGGTGCGTGAAGATCGCGGCGTAGAAACCCTGTGGCGGCAGTTTGTTCGCGTGGCTGATGACGCGCAGGACGGACAGCTTGGTGAGCCGCTTCGCTCTATGCCCTGGGACTTTGCCAGTCGGACAGGTGGCGACGTTCAGGCTCATGATCAGGGTGGCCGCTTGAAACCTACTTTCCCTGAAGGCTATTACGTAGACTTTACGCAGCTTGCTGAAGATTTTGGCTGGCAGCCAATGCCTGCCGGGGATGATTGGCGCGCCAACTCAAATTCGATTAACTTTTGGGTGTTCTATCGCTCAGATGGGTTGGATTGGTATTCAGCCATGCGGGAAATTTACGCTGAAGGCCCGTTGATTAATTTTGCTCCTACAGCCACTGCTGCCCCGGTAACGTCTGGGCAGGAAGCCCCGCCAACGGCGATTGTTCAGCCTACTGAAGCGCTGCCAACGCCAGCGCCTCTAGACTCCACTCCTGAAGGTGATTCTCAGCCGGCATCAGACGGAGGTTAGTCAAAAGTATTCTATGCGTCAGGGCGGAAATGGAATACCAGCGGTCACGCTGGTCATTATTGGTACACTCATTTTTGGTTTCATTATCTGGCAGAACACCCGCCCGGAAGCTCCGACGCGCGTGATTGTGCCTACCGAGATACAACCTGCCACTGAAGTGAATGCGTGGCAGGTGATTTTAGAGCAGGGTTTTGGCAGTGACAGCACGCCGCTGCCGACGATTGGTATTCCTACGGCCCCATTCGTGCCGCCAACGCTGCCTATTGAGACAGAATCGGCATTGCTGCCTGCGCAAACGCTGAGTGCTTTTGATGCCGCACAGGTGACACCGTTCATCGGCGCTACGCCAACTCCGCCGCTGCCCACAGCGCCAGTGATTGAAACGGTGATTCCCCTCACCCAGATTTATGTCACGCAGCCACCGCAAAGCTGGCAGCCACCGCCGCTTATTCCGCCGTTATCCCGCGATCCGTTGGGGCGGGATCATTATTGGATGCAGCGGCCAATCGATTCAAACGCTAATAATCGCGGCTTATTCTATTACCCCTACGGTTCGGATGGGCCTGAAGGCGAGAATTATCGTATCCACGCTGGTATTGATATGCCCAATCAAATTGGCGAGCCTGTGCGCGCTGCTGGCAGCGGTACGGTGGTTTGGGCGGCAGATGGCCTGCGAACCAGCGGTGGCGCGTTTCAGGATACCTATAGTTACGGCAATGTGGTTGTCATCCAGCATGACTTTGGCTATCGGGGGCGCTCCGTCTTCACACTTTATGCCCATCTTGCGCTGGTCAATGTGGTACCCGGCCAGCGGGTTGAGACGGGTGACGTTGTTGGTTTAGTGGGCAATACCGGTCGTGTAACCGGCCCTCATGTCCATTTCGAGGTTCGGTTGGGCGAGGCAGGCAGCAGCAGCGTACCCCATTACGCGAATACCTATAATCCCGCTCTCTGGATGGTTCCCTACGTTGGCACTGGCGTAATTGCGGGTCGCGTCACCAACGCCAGCGGCCAACTGGTCATGGATGCCGATGTTACCGTGCGCAGCCGCGCTACCGGGCAGGTCGTTAGCACGACGACAACGTACCTCTATCAGAACAGCGGCGTGGACGTGAATGCAGATCCCGAATGGCAGGAAAACTTTGTGGTTGGCGATGTGCCTGTAGGCCGTCATGAAGTGGTTGCCGATATTGGCGGCCAGCGGGTTTCCGTTATTGTCAATGTTGTTGAGGGTACAACTACTTTCGTTGAATTAAGTCCTTCAACAACCTCAATCAATAACGGTGACTCTTAGCCGTTGTGTAACCTGTTGCCCGTGGGTCAACCGTTGGGTTTCCCGATAGCGGTAAAATGACCTTTCAGATAAACTAACTTCAGCAAAATTGAAAGTTGCACTAGGTTCGCCGCAAGTCAGGAGGCGCTATCTCCATGAAGTCGAGACAGCAATCGTTATGGCTGTTGATAGTTTTGATCTGTTTAGCCATATTTGCTAGCGTTGCGTTTGGGCAAAACTCTCGTGCGCTCATTTCCGGTACGCCGCGAACTGATTCCTTAAATCTCACCAGCGTAACGCAGATATATACCTTTGACGCTGCCGGGCCTGAAACGATAGCCATTTCTACCGTCAACGCTCTGGGTGTGCCACTCATTATCACGGTATCCGATGCGTCCGCGCAGCTTGTTGCTCAAGCCATTGATACTGGTGTGAGCGGTGAACTGGTTTTGAGCAATGTAGTATTACCTGCTGCCGGAACCTATTACATCACCGTCCTCAAAGCTGGCAACTCCAGTTCTGCCGTTGATGTTGAATTTACTATCGTTGTTGACGTCCTCACCGATGGTACTGCGGTCGCGGTAGAGTCCACGGAACTACCTGAAGCCACTGCCGCCCCGGAAGCGACAACTGCTGCTGACGGAACTACAGATACAACGCTGCAGCCGGTCACGCAAGTTTTAACCACATCCGGCGTTCAGGTGAAGCTGGATTGGAATACCACCGATGATCTTGACCTAGAAGTCCGCGATCCTGTTGGTGGATCGCTGTACTGGCGTACCCCGCAAGTAGCCAGCGGCGGCACGCTTAGCCCGAATATCAATCAGGGCTGCGCGGTTGCAACAACGCCCGCTAGTGAAACTGCAAGTTGGCCTCCGGGTGGGGTGAACACTGGAAGCTATGAGGTGATTGTCTACTTCCAGCAGTCGTGCAATAACGATGCTGCTGCGCCATTTACGCTCACCATCACCGTTGATGGAAGTGTACTTGGCCCAATTGAAGCGACGCTCAATCCCGGTGAAATTTATGTCGTTGGCTTTAGCATCGAAGCTGATGGCTCTGCCAGTTTGAATAATGATGGCGGCGTTGTGCAATCAGGGATTCTGCCGGCATCAGTCGGTGAACTGCTGGCGGCTGCCCGGCCAATTGCGGTGAATGATGTCCTTGTTGGCGTGATCACCAACGATCTGCCATATCAGGTTTTCAGCTTTGAAGCCGCATCCGACATTCTATATGGCATTGATGTCGCTGCTATCTCTGGCAGCCTTGATACCTACCTCGCTCTCATAGACGGCAGCGGTAGCATTGATCGTGAAAATGATGATCTGGCTGTGGGTATCACCAATTCTGGCTTGAGTAATGTGCTCTTGCCGAATGCTGGCACCTACTATCTGGTCGTGTCGCGTTACGCCAAGGCGATTGGTGCAACGGAAGGTGAATTTCAGATTGCTTTAACTGCTGCCGACATCGATCTGCCCGATACTTTCACTGAAAGTATCACGCCTGGCTCGCTGCAAGTGCTGCTCGTGTGGAATACCAATGCTGACTTACAGCTTCTTGTGCGCGATCCTGCTGGCGATGCCGTTTATGATGACTCGCCTTCCATCCCTAGCGGTGGTGAACTACTGGCATTCGGCAACGTGAATTGTACGCAGTCTGAAGGCGCGCCTTATTCCTACGTTGTATGGCCGCTTACAGTGGCGCCGCGTGCCGGCGTGTATGAAGTTGAAATTTGGCATCAGAATGACTGCGATGATCTGGCGCCTGTAACTTTTAACCTATACGTCCTCAAAGATGGGCAGACGATTTACACAGCGACAGGCCAGCCGCTTGAGGGCCAGCGTTTCCTGACCAGCTTCAGTATTGCTGTTGATGGCAGCGCAACACCAGGGCCGGGGG
Source organism: Anaerolineae bacterium (assembly GCA_034437295.1). Taxonomy (GTDB): domain Bacteria; phylum Chloroflexota; class Anaerolineae; order Aggregatilineales; family Phototrophicaceae; genus Flexifilum. The sequence continues at coordinate 3,985 of DAOTUZ010000170.1, forward strand.
GTATCATTCGCGGTCTAGAGGATATTAATTTCCAGACAGAGGTGTCCACTGCTCCCGAGATTGTGCCGAATGTGCCGGTAACGGGGACGATCACGTTAGATAATCGTTTTGACGTATTCGTCTTTAACGGGACGGCGCTTGATGTTGTCAATATCGCTATGAACAACACATCGGGTACATTGGATCCATCACTGATTCTGGTAGGGCCAACTGGCGTAGCGCTTGCCAGTAATGACGATGCGGTAAGTGGAGAAAATATTAACTCCCTTATCGCTAATTTCACCTTGCCAGCCGATGGACAGTATATTATCATTGCGACGCATTACGGGGGGCCATACGGCGGCACAACCGGAACGTATCAGCTTACCCTCTCGCAACTTAACTAGTCATTTCTAAGGGGCAGCGGTTAAATACGCTGCCCTTCTTGTCCATCAATGTGTTCAGTCGTGAAAGCAAATTTGCGCATGAAATATCGGTTGCTTCTTTTGGGGCTTTTAGCCTTGCTGTTAACTGCTGCATGTTCCGCGCCTCCACCGCTGCGCGATGATAATCTCCTTCATGATGACAGCTTAATTACCAATCAGCCCTGTGGTGCTCCTTGCTGGAATAATATTACCCCCGGCGAAACCACGTGGAATAATGCCGTCACTCTTCTTGAGGACGATACTGCGCTTGAAAATGTGCAAACACAGCAGGATGAAGAAACCAGCGCCGTGGTTGCTGAGTTTCAGGGCGTGGGCGGAAGCCCCTGCTGCCAGATGTTCTCGGAAACTGGGGAAACGGTCAGCCTGATTTTCCTACGCCTTGCGCCGGATACGACTGTAGGCGAAATCATAGAGACACACGGTGAGCCAGCCTACGCCATCGGCAGTGAATTTGCTGAAGATCAAGCTATCGTGAATCTGCTGTATCCAGATATACAAACGGTGGTGTATGCATTTACAGCAGGCACAAGTGTTGATCTGACTGAAGACAGCGAAATCGTTGGCGTGCTTTACATGCAGCCTCATGACATGGAACTGCTCATTCAAACCAGTAATTTACATGCGTGGGAAGGCTTTGGGCCTTACCAATCATATGCGGTAACCAATGAAGAATTTGAAGTGACCCCTGAGGTCACATTAACGCCGACGCCCGAAGGCTAATAGGTAAAGGGCGATAAGGGAGCTAAGAATGAGCGAAGAAACGAAGCGGCCAACCTCGATTGATGATCTTACCCCCGGTGTTGAGCTTGCCGGGACAGTGAAGCGCATTGAATTGTATGGCGCGTTTGTAGATGTTGGGGTAGGCACTGATGGATTACTCCATATCTCTCAGTTGGGGAAGCCCAATGTCCGTAATGTGGAAGATGTGGTGAAGGTCGGCCAGCAGATCAGCGCTTTTGTGCTGCGCGTAGATCAAGCTGCCCGTAAGATCGCGCTGTCGCTTGAAAAGCCAGCATCGCTCGGATGGGACGCAATTACAGTAGGCAGCGTCATCAAGGGCAAGGTCACCAAAATTGAAAACTTTGGCGCTTTTGTAGACATCGGTGCGGAACGCCTTGCCATGATCCATGTTTCTGAATTGGCCTCTGGTTTTGTCAAGTCGCCTTCAGACGTGGTGAAGGTGGGCGATGAAGTGACCGCTGAGGTTATCAAGGTTGATCCGCGCAAGAAGCGCATTGATCTTAGCATCAAGGCTCTGGAGCAGCAGGAAGAGAAAGTTCGCGTCAAGGAAGCCCGCCAGAGCGTCAATGAAGATGCTGAAGAGAACAATGAACCTGTGCCTTCAGCAATGGCGTTAGCGTTGCAGCGTGCGATGGCTGAAAGCGGTATGCCAATGCCCGAAAAGCGAAACAAAAAGAATAATCGTAAACATGATCGCCATGAACGTAAACAACAGGACATGGAAGAGATTTACGAGCGCACCTTGCGTGGAAACCGTTAAATTACGCCCATCCGTTGTACAACTGTAGATTAAAAGGCGGCCACTTAAGAGCCGCCTTTTTGATCTGTGAACATCAAGTTTCTAAACGTCTTGTTTTTTCAGCTTTGTAGAATTACACCGTTTGAACTTCCCCTGATGGCGCGGCGCTCAAATGCTTCCAAAACCTGATTGTGGTGACAATAAGCGTAAGGAAGGCCATTAAATGTGTTGCTAAACACCAAATACAGGCCTTGTGCAGTACGAATAGTGAGTTGTAGGTCAGATAGCTGTGAAACATGAAGTCAAACATGATTAACCCGAAGATGAGATACAGCCCATACTGTTTGAAGAATCCGACCTTTTTTTCCAGTATCAGCAGCGCAAACAGCGTGGTGTAGGAAATGAACCCCAGATATGCAACGTCAATTCCGTTATTCTGCGGAAACTTAGACCATACGCTGGACGTAACCGCATTACAGTCGAAGGTGGCATTTTCCACACAGATAACGGATTCGTTGAACAGTTTTGTGTAGCTAAGGTAGCCGCTGGTCAGCATTGCAACAGCCACGAAAATAACGCTTAGTAACCAGAGAACATCTACTTTGGCACGGGGCGCGTCTAACTCAGGAACTTGTGCTGCGGTGGTCATGGTAAACCTTGAACTATTGGACGCAATAAACGAACTGAGTATAACGTTTCAAGAGAGGTTTCAACGAGTCCTTCGGGAATCGTCAGCAAACCGTCAGCTAACGCCATGGAACTAAGCGCGCCTGAGCTTTGAGTGCCAGTTTCGCTG
>DAOTUZ010000171.1:0-16491 GCA_034437295.1 Anaerolineae bacterium
CCGTCGCTTTGGAAAGCTGGCGTAAAGTTCCAGTGGTCGAGCGTGCGCGCTATCTGCTGAAGGCTGCCGCCGAAATGCGCCGCCGTAAGCATGAGTTTAGCGGGGTGATGGTGCTGGAAGCGGGCAAGCCGTGGAATGAAGCCGACGCCGATACTTCAGAGGCGATTGACTTCATGGAATATTATGCGCGGCAGGCAGTACGCATCGCGGATAGCAGCGCGCAGATGGCTGAATTTCCCAACGAACAGCTTGGTTTCTACTACATTCCGTTGGGCGTGGGCGTGATTATCCCACCGTGGAACTTCCCGAACGCAATTCCCGCTGGCATGGTCGCCTCAACGCTGGTCACTGGCAATACTGCTGTGTTCAAACCGGCTGAACAAAGCCCATGGATCGCCTATAAAGTGAGCGAATTGTTCTGGAACAGCGGTTTGCCGGGTGGCGTTTTGAATTTCCTGACCGGCCCCGGCGAAGTGATCGGCGCGCGCATGGTGGAGCATCCGCAAACGCGCTTCATCAGTTTCACGGGATCACGTGAAGTAGGCGTGAAGATTTACGAAAATGCCGCGAAAGTGCAGCCCGGCCAGAAATGGCTCAAACGCTCAATTCTAGAGATGGGCGGCAAGGATGCGGTTGTTGTGGATGAAACTGCCAATTTAGCCGCTGCGGCGCAGGGCATCGTAGATGGCGCGTTCGGCTTTCAGGGGCAGAAGTGTTCGGCAGGTTCGCGCGCGATCATCGTTGATGCGGTTTACGATCAGGTTGCTGAACGTGTCGTTGAACTGACGCAGAAGCTGAGCGTCGGTGCGCCTGACGCTGGCCCCAACGTGAATCAAGGCCCGGTGATTGACAAAGATGCTGTACATAAAATTCTAGGCTATATCGAATTAGGCACGCAGGAAGGTAAGCTGCTGTGTGGCGGATCGCCGGTGGAAACGCCAGAAGGCGGCTATTTCATTCAGCCAACTGTGTTTGGCGACGTGCCTGCGGACGCGCGAATTGCGCAGGAAGAAATTTTTGGGCCGGTGCTGACCTTGATCCGCGCCAGCGATTTTGATCAGGCGTTAGAGATCGCCAATAACACCGAATATGGCTTGACCGGCGCAGTATTCACCAGCCGCCGTGATCGTTTGGAGCAGGCGCGGCAGGATTACCATGTTGGCAATCTGTATTTCAACCGGAAATGCACAGGCGCAATGGTCGGCGTGCATCCCTTTGGCGGCTTCAATATGAGCGGCACCGATAGCAAAGCGGGTGGGCCAGATTATCTGCTGCTGTTCACGCAGGCTAAGAGCGTGGCTGAACGGCTGTAAATACGTCGTCAACTTAGCCCCTTTCCCTCACGGAGAGGGGCTTTTCGTTTTGCCAGCATTCCGCTGAAAATCCTCATTTCCCGTATTTTTTGAACAGCATTCTCTTAACCATCGTATTTAGGGATACGACTGCGCGTTTTGCATATTAATGAGGCAATAATTATGGATAGCTCTACCCCCATTGTGCTGATTGGCCCGATCTGTGCAGGCAAAAGCACGATTGGCAAAGTGCTGGCTGAAAAATTAGGCCTTCCGCAGGTTGAACTGGACGAAATACGCTAGGATTACTACAAGGAAATTGGTTACGATTTTACGAAGGCGAAGGAAATTGCCGATACGGAAGGGATGATCGCGCTGCTGCAATACTGGAAGCCGTATGAGGCTTACGCTGTTGAACAGGTGCTTGTAACACACTCAAATTGCATTATTGATTTTGGGGCGGGGCATTCGGTTTACGAAGACGACTCACTATTTGCGCGTGTTCAGGCGGCATTGGCTCCGTTACCTTATGTGATTTTAATCCTGCCGTCACCCGATCTCGAAGAATCGACAGCTATTCTGAACGCAAGATTTGAAGAACTACTTCAGCGTGAAGTAGGAACAGTTGATTCCGGACTGCTCAAACTGAACGAGCAGTTTGTAAAGCACCCTTCTAATCATAAGTTGGCGAAAATGGTCGTGTACACGCAGGGTAAAACGCCTGAAGCAACGGCTGCGGAAATTATCGAAAAGCTGGCGTAATGCCTTACCTCTGCCGATTGCGGCTGGCAATATCCACAATCTTTGAATGCGGCGCGAAAATAACCAGCGTATCGCCGGGCTGCACCACAATATCCCCTGCCGGATGTACTTCTGGCGTCTCGTTGCGACTGTGCAGCACGATGTCCATCTTTTGCTGATTCTGAATGTTATCAATGGTTTTACCCGAAAGAAATGATCCTTGGGCCACTTTGAGGCGGATCATGCTGTAGATTACGCCGTGCATAGTGAAGGATTGGGCAATTTCCACGCCAACGGCAGCGCCAGCAAAGGCGGGAGCAGCCAAATCAGAGGCGCTTAAAACGGCTTCAACACCCAGATATTTTTTGAGTTGTTCCGCGAATTTTGCATCCCATGAGCGCACTACAATACGTAAATTCGGGTTCATATCGCGGGCGCGTAGGGTCACTTCCAGATTGAGTTGATCGTTGCTGGTGCACACTACCAGCGATTCTGCGTAGGGCAGCCCCGCTTTCACCAGTGTTTCAACCGATCTGCCATCTTCGCTAATCACCGGAACGCCCATCCGGCTTAATTCGTCCTCAATTTCACGTGAGGCTTTCTGATCAATGGCGACGATCTCAAAGTTCATTTCTGCCAGCGTTCGCACCACGCGCAAGCCGACGTGACCAACGCCAAGCACGATTACATGCTGCCGGTAAGTAGCGGCCACAGCTTCCTCCCATGCGCGGCGGCGTTCACCGCGATTAAAGAATGTTTGCACAAAATCAACTACGCCGCGCCCGACTACAAACAGCCCGATCAGCGGCATGACATACCAGAAGATCAACAGTGGGGGTTCCGGCGGTACCGGTACTTCAGGAATACCCTGAAGCGTCATCAACTGCACCATGTCATAGGGCAGTTCTATAAATGGAATGCGCTCACCATGGATGGCGGCATATAATTCTCCATACAACCAACCACCGCCAAAGGTTGCGATCAGGAATACCATGATCGGAACACGAAATTCGCGGATCAGCGCCGAAGTATCATGCCAGATGACGCGCAATATGCGGATTAAGCGCCCGCTGCGACGGCGGGCATGAGGAAGTACAAGTTCGTGACGAATCATGAGAACGGATTATAGCCGCCAAAAGTGACAATCAGGCAAAGAGATTGTAGAAAGTTCAGCGATCAGCCAGTTTGAGTGCGTGAATCGAGGATGAATTTAGACTATGAACGAGAATATCGAAACCGAAATCAAGCTGCATGTGCCAGACCTGCAAGCTGCTGAAATGCGCTTGATCGCTGCGGGCGCCGTGTTGAAAGCGCCGCGTGTTTTTGAGCGCAACTTTCGCTATGACCGTGCCGATGGCAGTTTAAGCGCGAATGCGGTGGTGCTGCGGTTACGGCAGGATACGCGGGTGCGGTTGACCTATAAAGAAGATTTACCAGAAACAGAGAAAGTAAACTCTGGCGTATCCAGTCGCTTTGAGGCGGAAGTTGAAATCAGCGATTTTGAGGCGATGGACACTATCCTGCGCAAGTTGGGCTACACCCCCTATATGGTATATGAGAAGTACCGCACCACCTATAAGCTGCATGGCGCTGAAGTCACGCTTGATGAGCTTCCGGTTGGCCGCTTCATTGAAGTAGAGGGTGATGAAAGCGCGATAGAGCAGGTGATCGCGGCGGCTGGTTTGGAAAACGCCCCGCGCATGCCCTCTAGCTATACCGCTATTTTTAAGCGCGTGTGGCAGCAACTGGGGCTGCGCTTTGTGGATGTTACCTTCGCTAATTTTGAAGGTATCATCGTCCCTGAATCGGCACTATTTGAGTGATTTACCAGCACAGAGAACTGCCGGTTTTGCCTGCAAACACACGCAGGAATCAAAAAGGGGTGAGCATAAATTGCTCACCCCTTTGATTTTGTGATGAGGGAATGAAGCCTAAGAGTCTTTCTCTTCGTCGGCGGCAGCTTCTTCAACTGCTTTTAGATCGCTAAGCTTGATTACGGTGGTGGGCGCATCTTCCATTGTTTCCGCAGCATCTTCGGCAGCTGTTTCAACGGCGGCTTCTGCGATTTCGTTAACTTCTTCAACAACCGTTTCCGCAGCGATTGCCTCACCTACAGGGGTATCGGCCACTATTTCTCCAGTGACTTCTTCAGCAACGGTTGGCGCTTCTGTCGAAGCGTTAACCGGGCCAGCGGCATCTGTACCCCAGCGCTGGGTGAAACCCACACGGCGCTTTTCTGGCTCCAGATGGCTGATACGCAGGCTGAGGCGATCACCCTTCTTCACGTATGAGTGCGGCTCTTTCAGGGAACCATCGCCCATTTCGCTGAGATGCAGCAGTCCTTCCAACCCGTCGTCTAGCGCCACAAACGCGCCGAAATCAACAACATTGGTGACAGTACCTTCGACTAACTGGCCTTCGTGATACTTTTCGCCGGCGCTTTCCCACGGATCAGGCAGCAGGCGTTTGCGGCTGAGAGCGATCCGGTTGGTGTCGCGGTCAAGGCTGAGGACATAAACTTCAATATCTTCGCCAACGCGCAGCACGTCACGCGGGTGATCCACACGGTGCCATGCTAGCTCGCTCACGTGAATCAGGCCGTCTGCGCCGCCAAGATTGACGAATGCGCCGAAATCGCGCAGACCGGTGACCTTGCCCTGAACCACATCGCCTTCTTTGAGTTCAGCCAGCAAACGGGCCTTGTGAAGCGCGCGCTGTTCGCGTTGGGCTTCGCGCTCGCTGAAAATCAAACGGCGGCGGCTTTGATCAACTTCGATCACCTTCACCGTCAGCTTGTGGCTAATGAGATCATCCCATGTATCACGGCTGCCGCTGCTGGTGGTTGAAATCAGGTGCGAACTAGGGATGAAGCCTTCAAGCCGGTTCCACTGCACCAGAATACCACCGCGATTGTGACCCTTTACTTCCACTGTGACGACATCTTCGGTCTTCAACAGTTCACGGGCTTTTTCCCAGTCGTACTGCTGCATGCCCATATTGATGGAAACGGTCAGGTTGTCGTTGGGGTCGCGGTTCAGCACATAAACCGGAACATTGTCGCCTACTTTCAGGCGTGCGCGTACTTCCGGATCCAGCCGCTCAAGATCAGCAATCGGTACGATGCCGTCATATTTTGCGCCTAGATCAACAATAATTTCGCGCTCATCAATTTGCAGGATTTCAGCGTTGCGAATTTCGCCGCGCTGAGGTTGATCGTAGCCTGCCGATGCTTCCAGAAGTGCCTGGAACTCGTCATGAAGTGCTTGCTTATCCAGATCAGATTGGGACGTTGCCATATACTAAACCGCCTTCGGATAGAGTGTAAAACCATACTGCCACAGCTTATCTGAAATAAACATATGGCGAACTTCACTTGCTGTGTGAAATTAACGCTTCACTAGCGCCTGACTGTGACAGCCAGCATAACATACATGATACTATAACGGATCAAGTATTTGATTCTCGCAAAAACCCAAAAAACTTCCTAATTTGTCTCCGGTTCTGGCGAAAACATTCGCATACCGCGTGTTCCGCGATCCGATTCCCACGGGTAGATTACGTAAGCATCTGTGACCGCGCCATAAAAATCAGGCTTCAGCTTTTTGAAAAGTGAGCGATATGGGTTGAAATGGAGCACACAGGTATAAGGCGTTGCCCCTGAGCTTTGTACTCGCTCGCGTACCGCTGTGCTTGTGCGGCCACTTCCCCACACGTCATCAATGATTAATATGGTTCTGCCTTCCAGTAGGGCGCTGTCTGGAAATTGCAGGAATGACGGCCACGCCATTAGCCCCGCAAAGCTGGCCGTCGCCGGAAAGTCTACCGCTGCGGTAAGCAGATGCTCGATCTTCAGCGACTCTGCTAACAATCCACCGGGGATCACGCCGCCGCGGGTGATCATCACCATGCCGTCGAAACTACCCACGCTGCGCAGTTGTGGCAAAAGAATATCAATCAGCTTATCTACATCCGGCCACGTCATCATTTCATGGCGTGGTGGATGCTCTGGATGTTCAACCATATACAGCCTTATGCAGAGACAGAGACGAATAACACCCCGGAAATTAAGGATAAGTATACCAGTCTCCTCCAAGTTGGGGAAATGTTATGTTATCCGAACTTTCTGTTTTTTGTGAATAACGCCGAAAACAAAAGAGGCGATCCAAGCGGATCGCCTCTTTTAGACAAAGTATATCCGGCGATTCTTACGAGTCGCTTTCCCCGTACATCAGTTTCAGCCGCTCTTCTTGGGCGCTAGAAAGCGAGGTGCGAATGATGCGCCCGTTATAATCCTTCAACCGGGCAAGAATCTGTCCGGGATCGGTATTGCTGGAAACCCACATGAACAGCGCCGAAGAATTGGGATGTAAGGCGTCGCCCACTTCCTTAATGAACTCATCTGGAATGCCGAAGTCGTTAAAAAAACTGATGGCCGCGCCAACGACTGCGCCGGCAATTGCGCCTAATGCTGGAACCAGAAACAGGAAGCCGATGAGCATCCCCCAGAAGGTACCACCTACGACCTTAGCTCCGGCGTGGCGGCGCGCCTGATCTAACTTGACTTTGCCCTTTTCGTCGCGCTCAACTACTACCAAATCGGTCAGGCCAACGACTGAACCATCTTCGAGGGCATCCAAGCTTTTCCGCGCTTCTTCTGCTGTGTTGATATTCTCAAAGGCCAAAACCACAATTTCAGCCATGTTATCTATCCCTTTCAATAGTTGAATATGGATCGATTTAGCCAGAGATTTTAACGTCTCATGGCGAATTTGGCGATAACCCCCATCGGGTGGTTGGGCGGAAACTGCACGCGCTGCTTGCATTGCTCTATAAACCTATGATACAATTAGAACACGTGTTCAGTATAATAAGCTGGCAAGTTAAATGATGAACAATATTGCAGCAGTGTTTCCAGTGATAGGCGGTGCAGCAGATATTGATCGCGCCAAGTATAAGTCGGTTCATGATGCCATCATCGCCACGCTGAAAGAACGCGGCCCAGCTTCGATCATCGAGCTGTTTGAAGGGGTGAAAGCCCATCTGCCGGCAGATTTCAAAGGGCCGGTGCAGTGGTATACCTTTTCGGTAAAGCTGGACATGGAAGCACGGGGTGAATTAGAACGGGTGCAGGTGAATCGTATTCACCGCGTGCGCTATCGCTCGCAAATCACGCATCCTCAGGCGGGGTAATCCGATCTCGCCCAATTAGGTTAAGCGAGCCGTGCTAGCGCCCACTCTGCGTGGGGCCGAATCAGGCCATTTCCTTCTGCGCGCAGCCTCTCCAATTGGGGGATGAATTGCTTATCGCCAGAATTTCCGGCGGCGATGCAGGCATTTCGGATCAACCTTTCAGCCCCCGTGCGCTCCAATGGCGAATTGGCAAAGCGCCTTTTGAAGTTTTCATCGTCTAACGCTAACACCCATGCCAGCGGCGGCGCGGCGCGGTCAACATCCACCGGCATAAATGCTGATTCATGGGTGATCGGCGCGAATCGCTGGAATGGGCAAACATCATTGCAAATATCGCATCCAAAAATCCAATTTCCGAATTTACTGCGTAATTCAGGGGCAATTTCCCCCTTATGCTCAATCGTCCAATAGCTGATGCATAGGCGCGCATCTAGCACAAACGGCTTTGGAAAAGCGTTGGTTGGGCAGGCGCGCATACAGCGGGTACAGGTGCCGCACATATTAGGGGGGTGAAAAGGCGGATCGTAAATATCTATATCTTGGGTGAGCAGTACTTCACCTAGAAAGAACATGCTGCCAAAACGGGGGTGGATCAGCATCGTGTTTTTGCCCGCAAACCCTAGCCCCGCCGCCTGCGCATGGCTGCGCTCAAGGATTGCCCCGGTATCGGTGTACCAGCGCGCTGCGCTGCCGGTTTCAGCGGCGATCTGTTCCGCCAGTATTTTCAGCCGATCCCCGATAACCTCATGATAATCCTTGCCCCACGCATAGGTAGCAATGCGCCCTCGCGCTGGATCATTTAGGATCGCCTCTGGCAGCAGGCTGCGATAATCCACCGCAATCACGACCATCGAGCGTATGCCGGGCATCACGACGTTCAAATCGCGCCGCCGCGCCAGCCGATCTGGGCGCGCCATATAGCCCATCCCCGCGAACATTTCTGCGTTCACCCACTGTTCATACGCTTCTAGCGTAGGCGAAGGTTCGGCGCGGATGATGCCAATGCGGTTAAATCCATGGCTTAATGCCAGCCCACGAATATGTTCAGCTTTCAGTTCACTCATCATTTGAGGCTGCGCGGCTCACTTCGGCAATACGTGCGCGGGTCACTTGCAGCAGCGACTGTACCGGAAGGCGCAGATCAACCCCGCGCTGGCCGCCGCTGACCAGAATATACTGATAGCTCATCGCTGGCTGATCCAGCAGCACCATCCAGTTTTTATGGGTAAGCGCTAGCGCGCCAATGCCCCCAACCTTCAACCCCGTAAGCGCTTCCGCATCTTTATGCGCGGCCATGTGCACCTTTTTAACGCCGATGGCCGTCGCCACTTTCTTCAGGTCGAGCTGGCGATGCGCGGCGATCATTACTAATGCTGGCTTACCGCCAGCTTCCGGCTCAACCACCAGCGTTTTGTAAACAATATCCGGCGGGCAGCCTAACGCATCTGCAATTTCTTCTGCATCGCGCAGCTCGTCCGGAAATTCTACGATTTCGTAGGGGATTTTGTGCTGCTCCAGCAATCGCATGGAGTTCAGTTTATTTTTCACGCTTTTTTCGCCTAATTTTTTAATTTGTCCGTCAAATATGTGCCATAATTGTAACCAATCAAGACCGAGTTTTTGTGCAAATGGTGATTCCAACATTATTGGCGGTGCTAGTGCCGCTGCTTTTCCTCTACCTGATTGCCTCCATGGATTTACGCGCCCGAAAAAGGCGCAACCTGTTAATCTTGACGTTTTTCTGGGGAATTGCCGCATTTCTTATGGCGTACCTCTTGTTTACCTTTCTCGTTAACAACCGCGTTTTCACCCTGAAGCAGATTGTCACTTTTATCGCCCCAGTTGTCGAAGAGCTGCTCAAAGCCGCCTGTTTGATTGTTCTGGTACGCGGTCTTTATATCCGTTCTGCTGTAGATGGCGCTGCCTATGGTTTTGCCATCGGTATCGGCTTTTCGATTGCAGAAAATCTCATTTACATCACCACCGCCTCATCCGACATGGCGTTGGAAACTGCGCTGGCGCGGGTCATCTCTACGAATTTGATGCATGGTTTTGCGACGGGTCTTGTGGGTGCAACGTTAGGCAGCAACTACTATCGTAACCGTCATATCGTGCAGGTACGCACAACCATCGCCCTGATCGCGGCATTTATGATTCACGCTGTCTATAACCAGATCATCCTTCACACTGAAGGCATCCCGATGGTGGCGATTGCTATTGGTTTTGGGCTGTCGGCTTTTGCGATTCTGCTGTTTGTCATCACACTGGCGATGAATGCTGAACGAGACTGGATAGAAGCGCAGATGCTGCGAGAGGGCGCGCCTGCAGGAGAACGGATGGCAGCAGCTAACCCCCGCCTGTTTGCCGAATTGCTCGCCAAACAAAAAATTGGCCTTGATGAACACCAGCGGCAGATGCTGAATGAGTATGTTCGTCTGCGTGGTGAAAAGGCGGTGCTTACGCGCAAAATTGGGCTGCAAGCGAAAGGTGAATTTTATAAGAGTATCCATGATCGAGACATTGAGATCACCCGTCGGCTTGCAGCGTTGAACCGGGAGATGGGGATTTATTTGCGCATGATTGTACGCCTGATCCTGCCATCTTCTGAAGATTCATCTTGGGTTGCGCTTAGTAAAGAGCTTGGGATGACCACTGAGCCGTTCATGCGCGCGCTGGTCAGCATGGGCGAGCGCCAGCACGCTCTGACGAATGAAGAATTATTAAAGCGGCGGCAGGTGTTAGGAAAGACGCTTCTGTTCAACTCGCTTTCAACTGCCGAACTTGATGATCTGAGCCTGCTGCTCGATCAGATCACGGTGGCTAAAGGGGAGGATGTCGAAATTCAAGGGCAGTATGACAGCCACCTCTTTATCGTGGCAAGCGGAAATTTTGCGGCGCGGATGATCGACACTGAAGGCCATGAAACACTGATCGGGTTGTATACAACCGGCAGCACTTTCGGCGAATTGAGCTTGATTGATCTGAAACCACACCCGCTCACCATAAACGCTCTCGAAGATTCGCTGTTGTATGCGCTTTCCCGTGAACAGTTCATCACCTTGATCGTTGCTCGGCCAGAAGTGAATTTCCGCCTCTTAAAAGAACTGGCAGGGTATATACGTGACCAAACAGAATTGATCACGCTGGTACGATATGGAGAGGCTGATCATTTACCCGCTGAAATTGGCGGGGCTAAAGCGAAACTGGCGCAAGGGATATCATCTACGCTGTAAACTCTTAGTGACTGGGAGTTATTCCCCTGTAAAGTCTTCAACGGCATCCGTAGGTTTATCTGCGGCGGTGTTTGTTTCCATAGCGGTGGTGAGCATGGAACTCATGACGCCGGAAACATAATTCACTGCGCTGATTGCGCGCCCATAATTTAAGTTGGTTGGGCCAACCACGCCAACCGCGCCGCTGGCTTGACCGGGGATACCATAGCGGCTGAGGATCATCGTGAGATGGCTTAATTCTTCCCATCGCCCGTTACCGGCGATCAACACCTGCACATCTCGATTCTTCGAGAACAACACATCATTCAAAATATCGCTGAGGAATGCCCGTTCTTCAACGACGCGCACAGCTTGCTGCGCGCCCCGGCTGTGATTGAACGTAGTGATCAGATCGGTAAGTCCATCCCGATAGACCTGCCGCGCCAGTTCAGAACCCTGCCGTGACATAATATCGCGGCATAATTCAGCAATCTCACGCTCCAGTACCGGAAGCGTTATACAGCGGGTACGCACCTCATCTGTGGTGGCATCCGGGCAAACAGCATTGATCGCATTGGCACACTCGCTTAGGCGCGGCTGCGGCACTGGCTCGGCCAGCGTGAGCATCTGTTGAACCACAGCCCCTTGATTCAGCACCAGTACCAGCAGCGCCAATCGCCCCTGAATGGAGATCAATTCTAGGTGTTTGAAACGGCTGGTTTCAGCGGAAGGGGGCGTAACCAGCGCGGCGGTTTGGGTGGCGCGGGAAAGTGCCGCCGCCACTGCGTACATCCATGCTTCAGTAGCAATTGGCGCATTTTGCAGGCGTGCGTTGATGCGCGATTCGTCATCTCTACTCAAATCGCCAGATTTTAAAAGATGCTGCACAAAATAACGGTAGCCGCTTTCGGTGGGAATGCGCCCCGCCGAAGTGTGCGGGGCGGCGATCATGCCTAGTTCTTCTAGTACCATCATTTCGTTACGAATCGTGGCGCTGCTGACGTGCAGCACGAAAGAATCGAACAGATATTTTGAGCTAACCGGTTCAGGCGTTTGGGAATAGGCTCTGATGATCAGGCCGAGAATTTCTTCTTGCCGGCGGGTAAGACTGGGGAGTGCCGCTTCGTCTGTTGTCATTGTTCACAATTCTCAAAACAATCTCAAAATCAGGTTTTCCCCGATGAATTGGGTGATGTTTTGAGCTAATCTTCAATGGTAATATACCATGCGTAGTACGTAACGTCAAAGCATAATGCAAGGAGCAGGCAGCGCTCATGGCGGCGAAATTAAGCGAAGTTACAACGGATACTTTTCAAGCTGACGTGTTGAATTCCAGCCAGCCGGTGCTGGTTGATTTTTGGGCTGAATGGTGCGGCCCTTGCAAGGCGATTGCCCCGATTGTTGAGCAAATTGCCAATGAGCAGGCGGGCAAGCTGAAGGTGGTGGCGATGGATACTGACGCCAACCCCGATGTGCCGGTGCAGCTTGGCATCATGAGCATTCCCACGCTGATTCTATTCAAAGGCGGCCAACCGGTGGTGCGCATCACTGGCTATCAGGCGAAAGATCGCATCCTGAACCAGATTCAGCCGCACTTGAGCTAAACCTGATAACTAAAGAAATAAAAAGGGCGCTCGTGCTTATTAGCAGAACGCCCTTTTTGATTCGATTCGAAATGGTTTAGGTTATGCTTCTAAACTGTCTATAAAAGAGATTAGATCGGCGTCATTGGTGAAGCAGTGATTGACCATAAATAGCCCGTTCCAATGGTTGTAACAGCCCATAGATCGGTCATCGTATTTCTCAGGATGGTAAGCGCGATCATAAAATTCATCCCGCGAAATCCACTGCTCATCAATCATGAAACCCGCCATGTAGCCATTGATGAACAGATATGCCATGAACGCGAAAACTGCGGCGAATGCACCCAGACTGATGAGCAGTGCGCGCCAGTGAGCTTTGATGAAAGCCATTGAACAAGCTCCTATCTTCTCCTTCTTACTTCATTATATATCTGCTGGCTAACGCTGAACATAAAGGCGGCTTGGGCAGCGATATGAGCATTTCACCGCAGATGATCGCGCATTTGTGCCAATAATTCTCGTGTCCTCATCTGCAAAACAGCCATATCAGCGAAAGGCGTCACCAGATTAAAGCCGCGTTCCGCCAGTTTCATTGCATTCTCCACGTTTCCGGCATGAACGCCCGTCAATAAGTTGTATTTTGCGGCAGTTTCTAAGACGCGATCCATAGCAGCGATCATGCGCGGATCCTCAAAATCAGCGCGTTTAGCCACGCCAAGGCTGAGGCTCAAATCGGATGGCCCTACGTACAGCCCGCTTAAGCCCGCAGTGGATGCAATTTCCTCAAGATTTTCAATCGCTTCGCCAGTTTCAATTAGCGCAATCGCCAGCACCGTTTCATTGGCATGCTGCACGTAATCTTCGCCACCGTAAAGCGCCGCCCGTGCCGGGCCATAACTGCGCGTGCCTAGTGGCGGATAGCGGCAGGCGCTCACGAAGGCTTCGGCTTGCGCGCGGGTGCTGATCATCGGGCAAATCACGCCGTAAGCGCCGGCATCTAGCGCGCGCATCAGCAGTCCTGGATCATTCCACTGTACCCTAATCAGGGGGACGGTGTTAGTCGTAGAGATGGCTTGTAACATCGACACGGCAGTTTCAAAGCCAATGAGGCCGTGCTGCATATCTACCAGCAGCGAATCAAACCCTTCATGCGCTAAAATTTCAGCTGTGAGCGCGTTGGGGATGTTCAGCCACCCGTTAATGATGGTCTGGTTTGAGCGCCACAATTCGATCAGCCGGTTGGGTCGCATGATGTTCCTCACTTGTTGACGTTTTCGCGATCATGAATTAGGCTACAACCGCGTTATAATCAGCCGCACAGCACTGTTCAGCAAGCCTGCGATAAGGATAAAAAATGGGTCTTGACCCCAAAATCGAAGAACTTCGCGAGCGTCGCCGTCAGGGGCATTTGGGCGGCGGCGAAGAACGAATCAAACGTCAGCACGACGCCGGACGGAATACTGCCCGCGAACGATTGGATATTTTGCTCGATCCCGGCACTTTTCGCGAACTTGATGCGTTCGTCAAACATCGCTCCAACAGCTTCGGCCTTGAGAATCAGAAACACCCTGGCGACAGTGTGGTGACGGGGTGGGGTACGATTAATGGCCGTCTCGTCTATGTGTTCTCGCAAGATTTCACCGTGATGGGTGGCAGCCTCAGCGAAGTTCATGCTGAAAAGATTTGTAAAGTGATGGAAATGGCAACCCGCACCGGCGCGCCCCTCATCGGCCTGAATGACAGTGGCGGCGCGCGTATTCAGGAAGGCGTGGTCAGCCTTGGCGGCTATGCCGATATTTTCCTGCGGAATACGCTAGCTAGCGGTGTGATCCCACAGCTTAGCGTGATCATGGGGCCATGCGCTGGTGGTTCAGTTTACAGCCCGGCGCTGACCGATTTCATCTTCATGGTCAATGAAACCAGCTATATGTTCATCACTGGCCCCGATGTGGTCAAACAGGTGACGCATGAAGATGTGACCTTTGAGGAATTGGGCGGCGCTTCGGTGCATGCCACCAAGAGCGGCGTTTGTCATGTTGTCGGTGAAAATGAAACCCAAACACTGCTGCTGGTGCGTGAAATGCTCACCTACCTGCCGCAGAACAACATGGAAGACCCTCCATTTCTAGCGACCAAAGACGATCCTTTGCGCGCAGATGCCGAGTTGGACACCATCATTCCAGACAGCCCCAATAAACCCTACGACATCAAAGATATCATCAATCGTGTCGTGGATGACAGCGTGTTCTACGAGATTCAGCCGGAATATGCCGCAAATATCGTGGTTGGCTTTGCCCGTTTAGGCGGCCATAGCGTCGGTATCGTTGCCAACCAACCGATGGTGCTGGCGGGCGTACTGGATATCAAAGCCAGCGAGAAAGCCGGGCGTTTCATCCGTTTTTGTGACTGCTTCAATATTCCGATCATCACCTTTGTGGATGTCCCCGGTTATTTGCCCGGTACTGCGCAGGAACACAACGGCATCATCATGTCTGGCGCGAAACTGCTGTACGCCTACTGCGAAGCGACGGTTCCTAAGCTGACGGTGACGGTGCGTAAGAGCTACGGCGGCGCTTACTGTGTGATGAGCAGCAAACACATTCGCGGTGATCTGAATTTGGCATGGCCGACGGCAGAAATTGCCGTCATGGGGCCGGAAGGCGCGGTAGAGATCATCTATCGCCGCGATCTGAAAGAAGCCGATGATCCGGTGGCGCTGAAATCTCAACTCGCCGCGGAATACCGCGAACAGCTTGCTAATCCCTATATCGCCGCTGAGCGTGGTTTTGTGGATGATGTTATTGAGCCACGCGAAACCCGTGCCCGCCTGATCAATGGCCTTGAGGTGTTTCAGAACAAGCGCGATAACAACCCGCCCAAGAAACATGGCAATATTCCCTTATAGGGCGGAGAGAGACGATGAATACGAGCGAACAATCGCAAACTTCAATTAAGAAAGTGCTGATCGCCAACCGCGGCGAGATTGCTGTACGCATTATCCGCGCCTGCCGCGATCTGGGCATTAAAACGGTGGCCGTCTATTCCGATGCTGATCGCGCCAGTCTACATGTGCGCTATGCCGATGAGGCGATACACATCGGCCCGCCGCCGCCGCGTGAAAGCTATCTTGTTGGTGAAAAAATCATTGAAGCAGCCAAAAAATCCGGCGCAGATGCAATTCATCCCGGCTACGGATTTTTGAGCGAGCGTGAGTGGTTCGCGCAGGCGGTTGCCGATGAAGGCATCATCTTCATTGGCCCTCCGCCTTCCGCGATTGCCACCATGGGCGATAAGCAATCTGCCCGTGAAGCTGTCAAAAAATATGGTGTGCCAGTGGTACCGGGTACCGAACCGGGTATGCGCGACGATGAAATTTTAGCGGCGGCGCAGGAAATCGGCTTTCCGGTGATGGTCAAAGCCGCTGCTGGCGGCGGCGGTAAAGGCATGCGCGGCGTGTATTCTGCTGAAGAACTGCCCGATGCGTTGGCGATGGCGCGGCGCGAAGCCGAAGGGGCATTTGGCGATGGCACGGTCTATCTGGAAAAGATGATCATCGGTGCGCGGCATATCGAATTTCAAGTGCTGGCCGATATGCACGGCAACACCATTCACCTTGGCGAGCGCGAGTGTTCTATTCAACGCCGCCATCAGAAACTGGTCGAAGAATCGCCTAGCCCGTTTATGGACTCCGATCTGCGGCGGCGCATGGGTGAGGCGGCGGTGCTGGCGGCACAGTCCGTCGGTTATGTGAACGCCGGCACGATTGAATATCTCGTAGATAAAGACAAAAATTTCTACTTTATGGAGATGAACACCCGTTTGCAGGTAGAGCATCCCGTGACGGAACTGGTTACTGGCATTGATCTGGTCAAAGAGCAGGTGCGTATTGCCCGTGGCCGGCGCATGGGGCCAACCGAAAGCCTGACCGAGCCAAAAGGTTGGGCGATAGAATGCCGCATCAATGCCGAAGACCCGTATAACAACTTCCTGCCCTCTGTCGGGCAAATTACTACGCTGAATGTGCCTTCTGGCCCCGGCGTGCGCGTAGACAGCGGCGTGTATGCGGGGTACAGCATCACCCCGTACTATGACAGCATGATCGCTAAGCTGATCTGTTGGGGGGATGATCGCCCCGAAGCGATGCTGCGGATGCGCAGCGCGCTGGAAGAGTTTACGATCATGGGCGTGAAGCACAATGTGCCTTTCCATCAAAACCTGCTCAATAGTTTTACGTTTATTGCCGGCAGGCTGGATACCAAATTTGTTGAAGAACGCTTCAGCATGACCACCTATGAAAATGATCCCGAAGAGGGCGAATTGGAGACGGCGGCAATTGCGGCGACGCTGTATGCGCATCGTCAGCGCCAGCTTGCCAGTCAAGTGGTTGGGCGCAATGAACGCGATACCAGTAATTGGAAATGGCTCTCTCGCTGGGAGCGGGTGCATCGATGAGATATGTGACCGTGTTGAACG
>DAOTUZ010000172.1:0-9320 GCA_034437295.1 Anaerolineae bacterium
CGTGCTAACCGTCACCCGTGCGCTGAAAGTGCTGGCGTTCATACCATGTTCGGTCAGCAGCACCATGTAAGCGTTAATCGCATTCACCGCCGATGCTTCTGGCGCTTCGCCGCGCAGCATATAGATAAAGTTCTGCGCGAGATTCAAATCAAGGCGCGGCGGTACAGGGGCCAGCCCCTTGCGAATACGCGCCCATGCGGCCACCAGCGTTACCGCCTGCCCATTCAAACGAACGGCTTTGCGCCGGTTCGCTTCCGCAGACGTATCTTCGCTGTCCGGATCATAATGCGCCAGCAGCGAAACCGCCGAACGCATCACAGCCATCGGATCGCTGTTTTTAGGAAGGTGTTTCAGAATCTCAAGAATCTCAGGGGCAACAAAGGCATTTTCGGCAATTTCAGCGCGCAGTGATTCAAGTTCCGCTTTATTCGGCAGCCGCCCGTTCCACAGCAGGTAAACGACTTCCTCATACAGCGCATTGGCCGCCAGGTCTTCAATCTTGTAGCCAGAATAAACCAGTTTTCCCTCAGCGCCGTTCACTAAACTTAGACGTGACTCGTCAATAATGACGTTATCAAGTCCCTTGTGTATGGTTACATCAGCCATGTGCATCTTCTCCTCTGTAATGAGGCGCAATTATACCATAAGCCTCCAATCTTCTAGGTCTGATAATGCCAATTTCCTACGCATTTTTTACGCGCCCGGTTAGATTAGCCCCCTTCCCTCCCCTCAGCATACAATCGAGCGAGAAATGCGCTATTTAAATTAAAAATTGCCCTAATTTCATAAGTCGCGCTACACTTATTCAAAAATATTCAAATGCTGCCTTGATCTCTGCATGAGTTGCAAAGGTACACTATGCGAATCGAATCGTTGCTTTCGGCACGTCTCTTCCTCAGCCCTCAATGGGTAGGAGACTACATCTATTTTTTAAGCAACCTCTCCGGGCATATCAGCCTCTATAAAATGCGCATTGAAGGCGGCGTTCCCCAACCCCTGCTGCCGCCTAATATTGTCCTACCCAATCCTGATCTTCTAGGCGGCGCGCCGTTTCGGGTCTACCCGTCGCTTGGCAAAATTCTGGTGATGGTTGATCAGGATGGCGACGAAGTTTATCAACCCTACACGATCCCGCTGAATGGCGACTTTCCCAAACCGCTGCTGCCCGAACGATTTGCCGGACAGCGCGCCCACTGTGTAGAAGCCGATGAAGACGCCAACACGGCTATCTTCCTCTGTGAATCGCAGATCAGCACCCTTCAATCAACCTTCATGATCCACCTCGACACCCTCACCGTGACCGACATCGGTCAAAGTGAGTGGGGGTATTTTCCCGTAGCCACCAGCGATGATAAGCGCATCGTCGTACTTGCTGAAGGCTACACCAACGGCGACACCGTGCTTTATCTATGGGAGCATGGCAGCATCCGTAAATTTTACGGGACGCCGCTCAGCGAGCGCGCGCCAGATCAAGATGTGCCGCTCACCGGTTTCGGTCATGGCGAAATTGAAAATAGCGGCCTGCTCATCACCTCATGCCTCTTTGAAGATACCTATGGCCTTGTTTATTTCTCGCTCCCTTCCCCCGGCGAACCCCATCCGGTGACCATCTCTGGCGCGCTTCACGCTGGCATCGGAGAGCTTGAGGATGTCAGCCATCTGCTCGGCAATCGCTATCTTGTTCAATACAATATTGATGGTGCCACATGGCTTTATGAAGCCACATTTGACCACGCCGCCCTACACATGACGCTGGTTCGGCCATTGGTTGGAACCGGTGAGCTTGCGAATGGCAAGTTGGAGGCCGTACATCACAGTCGCGCCGAAGATCATTTCGCGCTCTCATTCAGTTCCGCCATCTCGCCCACGCAGCTCTACACCCTCAAAGATGGCGCGCTCAACCGCCTCACCGACGAGCGCATTCTTGGTATCTCCCCCGATCTACTGTCCACCGGTGAAGATGCGTCTTTTGTCTCTCACGACGGCTTACGTATTTCCGCGCGGCTGTACCTCCCTGCCCCGGCCTTCGGATACGATGCGCCCTACCCATTGGTTTACTATGTTCACGGCGGGCCACAGTCGCAGGAACGCCCCGATTTTGCGTGGTTCTCCATGCCGCTGATCCAGTTCCTGACTCTGAACGGTTTCGCGGTTTTCGTGCCAAATGTGCGCGGCAGTACCGGCTACGGCATCAGCTATTCAAAATATGTGGATCACGATTGGGGCGGCCGGGATCGCCTCGACCACGTTCACGCGATGGGCTTGTTGGCGCAGGATTCGCGCATTGATACCGCCCGCGCCGGTGTCGTCGGGCGCTCTTATGGCGGCTACATGACCCTCACCCTCGCCAGCCGTCATCCTGAATTGTGGAGCGCCGCAGTAGACATGTTCGGGCCGTATAATCTGATCACCTTCTCCGAACGCATCCCCGAAACTTGGAAACCCTATTTCGCCACCGCGCTCGGTGATGTCGTCAAAGATCGCGACTTTTTATTAGAGCGCTCGCCCAGCACCTATATTCAAAACATCACCTGCCCGCTGCTCGTCATTCAAGGCGCAAATGATCCCCGTGTTGTGCTCAGCGAATCGCAAGATGCCGCCGAAAAGCTGCGACAGGCAGGCGGCGCTGTTGATCTGCTGGTCTTTGAAGACGAAGGCCACGATGTGCTTAAACTCAAAAATCGCGTCACCTGCTATAACGCCATCACCAACTTCTTCAAACAGCATTTGAGCTAACATCGTTTTGCTGGGGGTATCGCCTATGATGCCCCCAGCAAAATAACCAATTTGCGTCAATTTTCACCAATCCCTTGACAACCGTTTATTAGGCATGTTAGTCTCATCTACATGAATACGCCTCAGAATGCGCTTGACCTTGTGATTGAACTCCACGCCACAGAAATGTGCAGCGGGATGATGTGTTGTCTAAATCACATGGAGAACTATCCGGGGCGAGTGGTGTCTACGTAGATCGGATCTACGTAATACAAAGTTGCAAAGCGCGAAAAGCCACCCCATCGGGTGGCTTTTTTTGTTTTCTGGCTCAGGAGCATCATGAAAGTTTATCTGGCAGCGCCAATTCAAACAGAAATTTTCGAGCAAATGAACAGCACCTACCCCAATGAGGGCGGCGGTTTCTTGCTCGGCACGCAGGAATCCCAAGCCATTCATATCGCGGATGTCATTCAGATAGAAAACACTTTCGCCGCTGAAGAACAGTTCCATCGCTACGCCATGACCCCGCAAGATTGGGCGCAGCTGGAAGATGAAGCTGATGCGCATAACCTAACCCTGGTGGGCTACTACCACAGCCACCCCGATTCTCCGGCGATCCCTTCCATCTATGATCGCGATCACGCGCTGCCCAACTTCACCTACATCATCACCTCAGTACACAGCGGGCCAACTTCAGTAGAACAGCGCGTTTGGCAGCTCCGCCCTGATCGAAGTCAATTCGATGAAGGGGAACTCATCATCACCTAACGAAACAGCGGCCTGCTGCTGCCGATGAAGCGGCGAAACTTTTGAAACCGAAGTTCAGATTTCCATCGAGGGAGCTTTTTAAGATGACGGATGCACTTGTAAGCGCGCAGTTTGTACTGGACAACCTGAATACCGGTTTGTTCCGTCTGGCAGAAGTTGACGTAGATACCGATCAGTACGCCGCTGGTCACATTCCCGGCGCAGTTGCTTTCAACTGGCAGTCTCAGCTTCAAGACGGCATCGCGCGAGACATCATCTCAAAGGAAAATTTTGAAGCCCTGCTCAGCCAGAACGGCATCTCCAACGATACTTGGGTCATCCTCTATGGCGATAATAACAACTGGTTCGCCGCTTACGCCTTCTGGCTGTTCAAGTATTACGGCCATGAAAAAGTGAGCCTGCTCAATGGTGGCCGTAAAAAGTGGCTCGCCGAAGATCTGCCCACCACCGAAGACGTTCCCACTTATCCCGCCGCCGCCTATCATGTCACCACCGTGAATACCGACCTCCGCGCCGACCGTGACTTTGTGCGCCAGCGCCTCGAACAAGACGGCTTCGCGCTGGTAGACGTACGCTCTCCCGCAGAATATGTTCGCGATGTCATCGCCCCGCCCGGCATGTCTGAAACCGCGCAGCGCGGCGGCCACATCCCCGGCGCTCGCAACATCCCTTGGGCGCAAACCGCCGCCGAAGACGGCACCTTCAAAAGCAAAGAGGAGCTTCAGGCGCTGTATGCGGGTAAAGGCATCAATGGCGCTGCCGCCGATATCGTCGCCTACTGCCGCATCGGTGAGCGCTCCAGCCATTCATGGTTCGTGCTCAAGTATCTTCTCGGCTATGACAACGTTCGCAATTACGACGGCTCATGGACGGAATGGGGCAATCTGATCGGCGCGCCCATCCATAAGGGCGAGCAGCCATAGTTTCAGGCAAATATACATCACCCGAATGAGGCCGCATCATCGTGAGCCTAAACAACAAGGAAAATGAGGAAAGAACATGACTTCAGCAAATGGAAACGGCACCAGCCATCGCCCACAAAGTTTTGAAACCCTTGCCTTACACGCGGGCTATACCCCCGATCCCACCACCGGATCACGTGCTGTGCCGATCTATCAAACCACATCGTTCCAGTTCCGCGATACCGATCATGCTGCGGCATTGTTCGCGCTGGCTGAACCGGGCAATATCTACACCCGCATCATGAACCCCACCACCGCCGTCTTTGAGGAACGCATCGCCGCGCTGGAAGGCGGCATCGGCGCGCTGGCAACCGCGTCCGGCCAGTTTGCCGAAACGCTGGCTATCCTCACCATCGCCAATGCCGGCGACGAGATCATCAGCACCTCGGCGCTTTACGGCGGCAGTTATACTCTGCTTTCCCAAAGCCTGCGCCGTCTGGGCATCACCACCCATTTCGTGCAAGGCACAGACCCCGCCGACTTCGAGAAGCTGATCAACGAAAAGACCAAGGCCATCTATCTCGAAACCCTCGGCAATCCGAAACTCGAAATCCCCGACTTTGAAGGCATCACCGCGCTGGCGAAGTCTCACGGAATCCCCGTCATCCTCGATAACACCTTCGCCACCCCGTATCTGTTCCAGCCGTTCAAGTGGGGCGTAAATATCAGCCTCCACTCCACCACCAAATGGATCGGTGGGCATGGCCTCAGCATCGGCGGCGTTCTGATTGACGGCGGCAATTTCGATTGGAAGGCCAGCAATCGCCACCCCGGCATTGTCGAGCCAGAACCGGCCTATCATGGCGCGGTACTCGCTGATGTGCTTGGGGCTGCCGCCTTCATCGGTCGCGCTCGCGTCGTCGGCCTGCGCGATCTTGGTGGCAGTCAATCGCCCTTTAACTCATTCCTGAACATCATCGGCCTTGAAACATTGGCGCTGCGCGTTCAGCGCCACGTCGCCAATGCGCAGGCCGTCGCGGAATATCTGGAGCAGCACCCATCCGTTGAATGGGTTAACTACCCCGGCCTTTCCAGCCACGTCAGCTACGAGCGCGCCAAGAAATATCTGCCCAAAGGCGCGGGCGCAGTCCTCGGCTTCGGCATCAAGGGCGGCAAACAGGCAGGCCGCGCTTTCATTGACAACCTGAAGGTGTTCTCGCATCTCGCCAATGTGGGCGATGCCCGCTCACTCGCCATTCATCCGGCATCCACCACCCACAGCCAATTGGGAGAGGCTGAACAAGTCGCAGCCGGAGTCACCGAAGATTACATCCGCCTGTCTATCGGTATCGAAGAAATCAACGACATCCTCTGGGACTTGGATCAGGCATTGACCGTTTCGCAGGGTGTGAAGGTTCACGCAGTCTAAGGCATATACAGTGTGGGAGCAGGCAGCCCCTGCTCCCTTAAACTAGGTTGAATATGAGCAAAAATCATCACTTTGACGGCAAACGCTACGTTTCCGCGCTCGACGAAAATAATCTGCTGCCCTACAGCCGGCCGCAGCATGGCACAGTAGGCATTGTCGAAAGTCAGTCGGTGCGTATCCATGAAACGCTCAACCTGCGTTCCGGCGCTGTGCTGGATGGCTTCACCCTTGCCTATGAAACCTATGGAACGCTCAATCATGATCGCTCCAATGCCATCATGATTTTTCACGCGCTTTCAGGGGATGCCCACGTCGCCGGCTATTACACCGATGATCCAGCCGAGCGCCCCGGCTGGTGGGATGAAGCCGTCGGCCCCGGCAAAATGTTCGATACAGATCGCTTTTTCATCATTTGCAGCAACGTACTTGGCGGCTGCCGTGGCAGTACCGGCCCATCGTCGCTCTCGCCTGATGGCCGCCCCTATGCGCTGGATTTTCCCATACTAACGGTGGCCGATATGGTCGAAGCACAACGTTACTTACTCGACTATCTGGGCATAGATCGCTTATTCGCCGCCGCCGGTGGCAGCATGGGCGCGATGCAAGCCTTACAGTGGTCGGTTCAATACCCGCAGCGCGTGGGAAATGTGCTGTTCATCGCCAGCACCGCCCGTTCTTCCGCGCAGAATATCGCCTTCAATGAGATTGGGCGGCAGGCCATCTATGCCGATCCGCGTTGGAATCGCGGCAGTTATTACGGCCAGCAAGAGCCAACCAACGGTCTCGCCATCGCCCGCATGATCGGGCATATTACCTACATGAGCGAGCATTCGCTGGAGGCCAAGTTCGAGCGCAACTTGCAGGATCATCACGTCTTGCCCTATCGCTTCGATGTGTCAGAGTTCCAGATCGAAAGCTATCTGCGCTATCAGGGAGAAAAATTCGTCGCCCGCTTTGATGCCAATACCTATCTCTATATCACCAAAGCGCTGGACTATTTCAACATCGCAGATGGCTACGGCTCAATGCAGGAAGCATTAGCCCAAGCGCAAGCCCAATTTCTCGTCATCAGTTTTTCCAGCGATTGGCTCTATACGCCGCATCAGTCGCAAGAATTGGTAGATGCGCTCCATGCTGCTGGCAAAACCGTAGAATACCACCACGTCAACGCTGCCTTAGGCCACGACTCATTCTTAGTAGAGGTCGAAACCATGACCGCATTAGTCGGCGGTTATCTAAAAAAAGCGTGGGCAGAAACCCGCGTTTTACAATGTGTTGCTTCATGACAGTTTGTTAAATCTGGCGTGTGAACCTGACGGCCGGGTAGCGCTCTGCAAAAGCGCGTAAACGGGTTCGACTCCCGTACACGCCTCTTGAATCAGTATCTTTCGTTTTATCAGGAGAGTCTCATCACATGGCAAGCATCAAAATCCCTACACCGCTGCGCATCTATGCTGGCAATCAGTCTCAGGTCGCCGTCACTGGTGAAACCATCGGCGCGGCGCTCAACGATCTCACCACCCAGTATCCCGAACTGCGCCCGCACCTTTTCAACGGCGATCAGCTTCGCAGCTTTGTGAATGTTTTCATTGATGATGAAGATATTCGCTTTCTCAACGGGCTGGAGACTGAAATCAGTGACAAAGAAGCATTACGCATCATCCCATCTATCGCCGGTGGCCGTTAAAACAGAGAGAACACACCCCATGACAGCGCAAGCATCCGTTCGCCACGTAGATCATAACGGCCTCAAAGTCGGTCAGGCCGCCACCATCATTCTGCTGCTCATCGCTTTCGTTATCAGCAGTCCGTTGCTGGTCGCATTCGTGGCTGTCGCCCAGTTGCTAGGCGCATTAAATTCGCCCTACGCGCCCTATCGCCTATTCTATCAAAAGGTGTTGCAGCCAACCGGCATCGTCAAGCCCAAACTCATCCCCGATAACCCCGAACCCCACCGGTTCGCGTTCGCAGTTGGCGCTGTATTCAACGGCGTTGGCGCGGCGCTCATCTGGTTGGGCGTTCCCGCCGTCGGTTGGGCGCTGGTCTGGATCGTCATCGCCCTTGCCAACCTCAATTTCTGGCTCAATTTCTGCGCCGGCTGCTGGATGTACTATCAATTCAACAAACTAGGCATTCCCGGCTTCACGCAAGCGCCCGTCAGCAGCACATCATAATCTACTCGTAGGCAGCGCTCTTTTACAAATGGGCGTTAAATGAGGAGTGGGAGCATTATTTTTATGTGGGAACGTCTCATCATCGCTGTTGCTTTGCTGGCTGTTGGCTTTATCAGCTATCGCCTCTATCACCGGCAGCATATCCGCCACGTCAACGCTATCGCGCCAAGCGATCCGCTGCTGCAAACCGTCAGCGCGCCGCTGCCTACCATTTTGTATTTCACTACGCCAACCTGTGTCGCCTGTAAAACCGCGCAAACACCTGCGATACAATCTGTACAAACGACATTAGGCCAAGATTCGCTGCGCGTCATTCAGGTTGATGCCATCGAACAGCCCGAAGCCGCCAGCCGTTGGGGAGTCTTCACCGCGCCAACCACCTTTATAATTGATGCAAAAGGTCATACGATTGCGGTCAATCGCGGGATTGCCGATGCCGGAACTTTGCTCAAGCAAATTCATACCGCCGCAGCCGCTATCTCTTAGAGGAATACACATGAAGCCACTTGTTGAACCATCTGCCACCCTAACCAATGCCGATATTCACCGCTATGGCCGCCACCTGATCATGCCTGAATTTGGCATTGATGGGCAGCGCCGCCTAAAAGCCTCCAGCATCCTGCTCATCGGTACAGGCGGCCTCGGCAGCCCCCTCGCCCTCTATCTCACCGCCGCCGGTGTCGGGCGTATCGGCCTCGTAGATTACGACACCGTAGACGAAACCAACTTGCAGCGCCAAATCATTCACGGTGTCAGCAGTATCGGCAAATCGAAAAACGAGAGCGCCGCCGCCCGTATGCTCGACATCAACCCGAATTTGATCATTGATAAATACGAAGTGCCGCTCACCAGCGATAACGCGCTTGAAATTTTCGAGCCTTATGACGTGATCATCGACGGTACCGATAACTTCCCCACCCGTTATCTGGTCAACGATGCCTGCGTCAAGCTTGGCAAGCCCAATGTTTATGGCAGTATCTTGCGTTTTGAAGGCCAGTTGAGCGTATTCTACGCGGAAGCAGGCCCCTGTTATCGCTGTATGTTCCCAGAGCCGCCGCCCCCCGGCCTCGTGCCAAGCTGCGCTGAAGGCGGCGTCTTAGGCATCCTGCCCGGAACCATCGGCACGCTGCAAGCCACCGAAGCCATCAAGCTCATCGCTGGCATTGGCGATCCCATGATCGGGCGTATGCTGCTCTACGACGCGCTAGAGATGAGCTTCACCACCATCAAAGTACGTAAAAACCCGAACTGCCCCGTGTGCAGCATCCCCCGCGAACAGGTCGAATTGATTGACTATGAACAGTTCTGCGGCATGCCCGCCCATGACCACGT
>DAOTUZ010000173.1:0-15431 GCA_034437295.1 Anaerolineae bacterium
CGCTGGACATTGCGCAGATGATGGGCGCAAAAATTGTGGTGTTTCATGCTAATTTCATCGCATCGCTCAAGAATGAGGATTATCGAATTGGCTGGCAGAAGCGCAATGTCGGCTTTTTCAAAGAGGTCGCTGATTACGCTGGCGCGCGCGGGGTGATTGCCGCAGTTGAAAATATGTGGGAATTTGATCCGGACATCATTTGTGGGGTGCTGGCGGGCGTGAATCACCCCAATTTGCGCGCCTGTTTGGATGTGGGGCATGCTAGCCTGTTTTCAGATGTGCCAGTGGATGTATGGCTGCGAACGGTGGAGCCATGGCTGGTGCATACGCATCTAAACAACAACGACCATATTCTAGATGTACACCGCGCACTTGGCGATCCTGCTGGTGCGCTAGACTACAACGTGATACTGGCAAAGCTGCGCACGCTGCCCAATCCCCCCTCAATGACTCTGGAGATGGATACTACCGCTGATATGCTGGCGAGCTTGCCCTATCTGGGTATTGCTGTAGGCGAAACAGCTTCAGCCACTGAGGATGGAGGGTAGAGGGATCATCCCCCTGCCCGCAGATAGTGCGCCCAACAGCCCTGATAATCCCCGTAGCGTTTCGCCACTTTTAAGACATTTTTCGCGTCTGCCGGCTCGGCATAACAGCGAGCAAAAATGTTGAGCATGTTGTTATCTGGCGTGGTCAGGCGCTCCATGCGCCCTAAACTTCGCAGCATGATAAATTCGGCTGTCCATGCGCCGACGCCGTTGATGCTTCTCAGCCATGTATGAACTTCGCTATAGGGCGCCGTTTTCAGCCATTCATCGTCAACGTGGGCAAATGCCCAGATCACCGAGCGCAAATAGTCGGCGCGGTACTGCTGGCGCGCATAGTCCAGCAGATCATCTGGCGAAGCGCCGAGCAGATCGAATGGCTCAGGGAAGGCATCATAGGGCGTGCCGCTCACGATCAGGCGGCTGCCATGCGCTGCGATGATCCGCCGCTTGGCGCTGACGGCGTTGGGGTGGCGATTGCGCGATGAGAGGATCGCCCAGACCGCATTTTCAAACGGCGTCAGAAATTTGAGCTGATGATAGCCATAAAGTTTGCTGACGATGGGCGCGAAGATGGGATCATCCTGCGCCAGCGCGTAAAAAGGCAGCAGATCATCATCTACGCTCAGATAGAAGGCGATACGTTCAAGGGCGGCCTGCCGGGCTTCTTCGCTGAGTGGCTCTGTAGAAGTCAGCGTCACTTGCAGCGCGGGCGACTCAAGCGTGCCGGTAGACTGCACCGAAAAGACGATCATCTGCCCGTTCAGGCGGGTGGCCTTGGTCAGGATGCCATCATTTGCGGTTTGATCGCCATAAGCAGGCGAGAAGCCGCGCACGAAATTCAGCGTTTTCTCGAAATCAAAAGGCGGCCTTGGCGAAATTTGCGCGCGAATGGTGTACAGCGAATCGGGCATACTGCCTCTTGAATGTCAGGGTTAGGTGAATCGCTAAGTGGGAACGCCGGTTTCACGCTGCGTCATCAGCCACATGTAGCCGTCTTCAAGGCTGGGTTCAACCGGCACAGCTTCGTAATTTCCGGCGGGATTGCCCAGCACGCGATACTGTACCCCATTTGCCAGTTGCAGCGTAGAGACGATGGTTAGCCCGCCATTTGGGCGCTCGCCCTGTGTGGTGATCGCCCATGCCGAACCCCGCGCCTGCGCGATCAGGTCTTGCGGCGACCCGCGATAAATGACTTTGCCGCCGCGCATGGCCGCCAGATCGCCGCAGCTTTGGCCGATGTCCTCCACGATATGCGTAGATAAGATGATGGTGCGCCCTGCGGCGGTATCGGCCAGCAGATTGCGGAAGCGAATCCGTTCTTCAGGATCAAGCCCTGCGGTGGGTTCATCCACGATGATCAAGCGCGGATCGCCTAGCAGCGCCTGCGCGATGCCCACCCGCCGCTTCATGCCGCCGGAATAGGTTTTCAGCGGGCGTTTGGCGGCATCCGTCAGGCGCACCTGTTCCAGCAGCGCATCAATTTGCCGCCGCCGATCTGCGCCGCTGGTGATGCCCTTCAAGATCGCCATGTAATCCAGAAATTCATAGGCATTCAGGTTCGGGTACAAGCCCAACTCTTGCGGCAGATAGCCAAGCTGCGCCTTCGCCGCCTGCCTGCCGGCATAGCTGCGTAAGTTGTGGCCGAAGATGCTGATTTCGCCTGCGGTGGGCTTCAGCAGACCGGCGATGATGCGCATGAACGTGGTTTTGCCCGCGCCGTTTGGCCCGACCAGCCCGAACATGCCGGTGCCAATTTCCAGCGAAATATCGTCAATCGCCTTCACGTTACGGCGGTAGCTTTTGCTGAGATGGGAAATAGTGATCATGATTGACTCCTCAGCCGCGTATCCGCGACCATGCCCAAACGATCAAAAAGAGGGCGGCGACGGATGCGAGAAACCCTAACTGCATCACCGCCGACTGCCGGATAGCTTCACCAAACAAGACTGCCAGCGTCAGCGGTTGATTGGCGCCCAATCGTGAGCCGGCGTCCAGCACGACTGCCCAGAATTGAATTGAGAACAAGGCGTAAAGGATCATTGCGCCGGGGATCAGTATCAGGCCGATTATGATGGCTTTGCGCCGCGATCCAACGCTGCTGGCCGCCAACACGCTCCAGCCTGTACAGGTGAACGCAAACGGGAAGACCACTAGAAACCATGTTTGCAAGTAATAGAGTGGGTCAAATGCCCCGACGATCAAGCGTGCCACAATGCCAAAACTGATCATCACCAGCAGCAGCGTTAGCCCCAGCGCCGCCCACGCGCCCAGCAGCTTGCCGCCGAGATAGGCGGCATTGGTCAGCGGGGTGGAGTTGAATAATTCATGCACGCGGTACTGGCGATCAAGCGGGATCGATTCGGCAAAGAAAACGACCACCGTAATCGCTACCAGCACGGGGAAAATAACCGCGATCATAGTCACGATGAGTTGGGTATTGGAAAGCAGGGGCAGGGATATATTTTGTAAAGCAGGCGGCAGCGTTTGAATGAATTCATCGGTAGTTTCTTCAACCGTAAGCTCGCCGGTTGCCGGGTCTTGCCGCGTGATCGTGGGTGGGTTCACGCTGGTATCTACGCGCACAATGTTCCCTAAGGCGGATTGTGCGGGCGGCTGCATCGCGGTGAAGCCGATCAGCGCCAGCAGGAAAAACCCACCCATGACCAACAGCGCGCGCCGCCGCCATGCCATCAGCAGTTCGTAACGGACAACCGCCGCCATTTGTGAGAGCGCAAGTGCCATAACAGTTCCCTTTATTTAGTCGCTTTTCCGGTTAACGCCAAGCAGCGCTTCGGTATTTCTTAGGCCGAAGCTGACGCGCAGTATTGCCAGAACGCCGATCAGGGTGACGGTGATCCGGTTGATGGCGTACAGTAATTCTGGCGCGGCGTTGAAATGACCTGCGCCTATCGCTGCGAAGATTGGCTGAAAGAAGAAATGCAGCGGGAATAATTCGGGAAAGCGCAGGATCAATAAATCTGCGCCGAGAAACATAGAGGGGATGACCAGTATCACCGCCAGCACGCCGGCGCTGGAACGGCGCGAGACGAATGTTCCTAGCAGCCCTAAGCCAACCGCGGCGATGGTGGGCGGCAGCCACCCGATGATCACGGCTAGCGGCGCAGCGCCGGTGATCGCGCTGATCAAGATTGTGCCGAGCAGGCCGATGATCCCCTGCGTGATAAATACTGCCCCCAGACGCTCATAGAGGATGTAGGCCGTTGGGCGCGGCGCGGCTAACTGCGCTTCTAAAGCAGGCTCGTCGTCTGGCGAAAATAGCAGCGCCGCCTGAATTCCGGCGATCAGCGGCAGCACAATGTCGATACTGCGCGCGCGAAGATCGGGGTCTAACAGCATGAGCAGGAAGATCGCGCTGCTGATGATCCCGAACCACGGCGAAGATGCCCGGAAAGCCATACGCCATGCGAGCGGCCAACGATGGCGTGATGGGGCTGCGGCCATTTAAGCGCCTCCAGAACGTGACCAGCGCATTTCCCGATCTGCCAGAAAAAGCGCGAACAGGATGGCGGCGAAGGCGGCGAAGAATAGGGTGGGCTGAAGGTTGGCGCTCCAGAAGTCGGGTAAGATGGCGTTCACGGTTGGCGGCAGGGTCGTTTCGCCTAGATGCCGCCAGACCAGCGCGACCCAGATCAGCAGGCTGATGATGGCGCTAAGCGCGGCATCGAACAGCACCACGCTGCACAGGAAGGCGAATGCTGAAAGCGCGGTCATTGGGGCAAGCCAGCTTAAAACCAGCGGCATAAAGGTGATGTCGCTGCGCAGCGCGGCTAAGATGCTGCTGCCGATCAGCGCCACGCCCAGATTGAAGCCGAATAACAGCGCCAACCGCGCCAGCAGAATCGCGCGCGGCGGAATCGGCGTTGAAAGCTGAAGCTCAAGCGGCGGATCGGTGTCATCGCCATAGAGCAGGGCAGCCCCCAGCGCAGCGATGATCGGCGCGGCCAGCACGAAGGGAAGCGCCGCGATATTGCTGGTGCTGAGCGGGGTCAGCGTGACCAGCAGGCCGAGCAGCAGCATAAACGCCGTGCCTGCCCATATCCAGCGATGCACCAGCTTTACCTGTGATTGCAAAATGAGCCAGATTTGCAGCATTGACCAGCGCGGGCGGGCTGCCCGTGCTAGCGATCTTTCGGCGTTGGTGATCGCCTCTAGTTCCTGATACAGCGCCGCTAAACTCGCTTGCTTTGCGGCGGGATCGGCTTTGGGTGGCGGCCACTGTTGTAAGAAATTGCGCACGCTGGAATCATCAAAGGACTCGCTTTTAGCGTCCTGTTCCTCAAAATCAGTCATGTGTTTCCCGCCTCAATGATCTTGCGTAACTGTTTCACACCTAATGAAAGCCGCGATTTCACGGTGCCAACGGGGATATTCAGCGTG
Source organism: Anaerolineae bacterium (assembly GCA_034437295.1). GTDB lineage: Bacteria > Chloroflexota > Anaerolineae > Aggregatilineales > Phototrophicaceae > Flexifilum. The sequence goes on from DAOTUZ010000173.1 coordinate 4,947, forward strand.
CTGGCAATCTGGCTCAAGCTGAACGACTGGTTATAGAACAGCACAATCGCCTCTCGCTGATGTTCTGGAAGCTGGCGTAACGCGGCAGTTACGCTGCCTGCGGCTTCAGCTTCCAGCAGCGTTTGCTCGAACGGTGGCGCATCATCAGGATAGTCAGCATCGGCCTCAAGCGATTCGGTATGGCGCGCATCGGCGCTGGTGGCGGCATTACGCGCGGCGTTGGTGGCGATACCATACAACCACGCTTTGAACGGCCTGCCGCTGTCGTAGGTGTGAATGCCCCGCAGCGCTCGCAAAAAACTTTCCTGCGCCAAATCTGCCGCCAATGCCCGATCTCCAAAAGTTATGCGAAACAGGTAGCCGAAAAGATGGTCGTAGTGGCGCTCGAACAACATTTCAAGCGCCGATCTATCCCCTGCTTTGAGTCTCATCGCGAGTGCTTCGTCGCTGACCACGCTGCTGTTTCGCTCCTGCTGCCTATTACCATGATCGCGGCAAAAGGTTCACGGGCAACAAAAAGACCTGCGCGAAGGCAGGCCTTTAGGATATTTACGCAATGTACGGTGTTATGACGTCTCTACTCTTCGTAAAATCCGTCAATCGTGGACAGCACATCGTCGAGAATGGCGAGTCCCTGCTGAATCTGTTCTTCGGTCACGATCAGCGGTGGGCAGCTGAAGATATAGTTCCAGCGCACCATCGTGCTCAATCCCCGTTCTTTGAGCGCCTTCGGCACGGTTTTCATCGCGTCGCTAAACGGCTTATTGAAGGCGCTCAGCGGCTCGCGGGTTTCACGATTCTTGACCAGTTCGATCACCTGATGCAGGCCGGTGCCGCGAATATCCCCGATCACGGGATGTTTCTCAGCCAGATCGGTCAGCCCGCGCCGCAGCACCTTGCCCAATTCGCGCGAACGCGCCACTAAGCCTTCTTGCTGATAAACCTCAATTGTGGCAACCCCCGCCGCGCAGGCCAGCGCGTGGGCGCTGTAGGTGAGGCCGGTATGCAGTACGTGTTCCTCAAAATAGGCGGCAATTTCGCTAGAAACTGCAACTGCGCCAAGCGGAACATAGCCGCTGGTGATGCCTTTCGCCATGACCAACATATCCGGCTTGGCGTCGGGGTAGTGGTTAATGCCGAACCATTCGCCGGTGCGCCCGAATCCGCTCATCACTTCATCCGAGATCAGCAGGATGCCGTATTGATCGCACAACTGGCGCAGGCGGGTGAAGAAAACGGCGGAAGGCTGCATGATTCCGCTGGAGCCGCTGTAGCCTTCAATGAGAATGGCGGCGCAGTTTTCCGGCCCTTCTGCCTGAATAATATCGTCAATCATCTCGGCAAGGATCAGATCGCCTTCTTCCTGCGTATGCCCGCGATAAGCCGGATTGCGATAGGCGTATGGGTCGGGCAGGCGCACGATCCATGGCACGCCCGGCTCGTTGGCGAGACGGCGCGGGTCGCCCCCGGCGGTCATGCTGCCGAAGGTTGCGCCATGATAGCTCTTGTAGCGGGTGAGAATTTTCTGGCGGCCAGTGTACATACGCGCCATTTTCATGGCATTTTCGACGCCATCGGTGCCGCCGTTGGTGAAGAAGGCTTTGCTGATATGGGCGGGGGTCACTTCTTCAAGCAGTTCGCCTAAACGCCCACGTGGCTCGGTGGCAAATGACGGATCAACATAACACAGTTTGGCCGCCTGTTCCTGTATCGCCTTGACCACGTGCGGGTGGCTGTGGCCGATATTCACGTTCACCAACTGCGATGACCAATCCAGATAGCGTTTGCCATTGGCATCATAGATATAGACGCCTTCCGCGCGTTCGATGGGAATCGGATTCCATGCCCCCTGCGCCACCCAACTGGCAAGCGTATATTCCTTATTGGCCTTCGTAATTTCCGCCGCGTTCAGCATGATGCGCTCCTCAAAAACAATAATCTGAAATCAGTATGTTGGCTCGATTGTAGACGAAAAGTGGCAGATTGGCATTCAGATGGACTGATTGGCGCGGTCGGAATGTTAATTTACGACGGCTTAAATTAAGTGTTTGTAAAATTAGCCCAATTTCCTCGCACCTGCGCTCTGGATCGTCTACACTTCTACACAGTGACTTCTATAATCCAACCCCGTAATTATATGATGTCAGTATTCAATCTCAGCGGGCAGCGTAGGCGCGTTATTCGTGAAAATATCGTCGCCTATCTGTTCTTAACACCTGCGCTAACCCTGATCATGACTTTTGGCATTCTGCCGGTGGCGTTTGCGCTGTTCGTCAGTCTGCATCGGTGGCGGCGCTTCCCTGAAGAATTCATTGGGCTGGATAACTACCAGCGCGCATTGGGCGATTTTGCCTACGTGGTTTTCATCTGGATCGCCGTGGGCGCAGCGGCCTATGCTGTCGCCATCCTCTGGCGCTTCATCAAGCAGAATCGCGGCCAACCCGCGCAGTATCTCTATTTAATTCCCGGTGTGGCGGCGGCGGGCGCGGCGGCGTTGATCGTGAACTGGGTCGTCATCTGGCTGCCGATTGTGCTGGATATTCCCCAAAGGCTGCGCGCGCAGGCGCGTTCTGGCGAGCTGTTCATTGGGGAATTGATCACCAGTTTTCAGACGCCGCAGGTGGTTGAGGCTGCAAATTGGATGCTTCTCGGCATTCTCGCGGCGATTATCCTTGCTGGCCTCTGTTTCTGGGCGATCAAATCAGAGCGCCCTGAAAAACTTCTGACGCAGGCGGCCAGCGCATTTTTCCTGTTGATCATCGCCGCTTTTACGCTGCAATTGACCGTCTCAGAAGTGATCCTCGCCATTGAAACTGCGCGCGCAGCAGGGAACGAGCTGCCAATCTGGACGCAGGCCGTTATGATCAGCGCCGGCGTGATCATGCTGGGCGCGGCCTATCTGCTGTGGCGAAGCGCGAATCGCGGCGGAAACTGGCGCTTTGTGCTGCAATTTGCCGCTGCCAGCATGCTGATGGTGGGCGGGTATGCCTTTGTAGGCGAGCTGCCGATGCTGCTTTCCGGCTCAGATGATGACCTGCTGCGCGGCTTCAACATCACCCTGATGTACACGCTGGGGACGGTGCCAGTACAGTTGATGTTTGGGCTGCTGCTGGCTTACCTGTTGTTCCAGAAGATTAAGTTTCAGTCGTTCTTCCGCATGATCTATTTCTTGCCTTATGTAACCCCGTTTGTCGCCACCTCAATTGTGTTTGGTATCCTGTTTTCGCACCGCCCAACATCGCCAGTCAATCAGTTGCTGACGGCGTTGGGGATACCCATTCAAAAATGGCTGCTGGAACCTACCGGCATCTTCAAACTCATCTTCGGCCCACAGGTGCCAGATATTCTATCTGGCCCAAGCCTTGCGCTGGTGGTCATCATTATCTACAGCTCGTGGACGTATATCGGCTATTCAACGGTGCTGTTTTTGGCGGGATTGGGCAATATTTCCGGCGAGCTTTACGAAGCGGCGCGCATTGATGGGGCGAATGAGTGGAACGTTTTCCGGCGGATCACGCTGCCGATGCTTTCGCCAACCACATTCTTTCTGACGCTGATCACCATCATCGGCACGCTGCAATCATTCACGCAGATATGGATTTTGCGCACGCCCGCCGCTTCCTCATCGGTGGATACAGTCGGCGTCTACATTTACGAGACGATCAGCCAGAGTACGCCGAATATGGGCTATGGTTCGGCGCTTTCGCTGGTGTTGTTCACGGTGATTTTGATCTTCACGCTGGTTCAGAATCGGATTTCACGGGATCGCGTATTCTATGGCTAATACAACCCTGAAGGATCTCGCCTCCAGCAGTGAAACCCGCCGCCCGACGATACGGATAGGGCGCATCCTGATTTATGGCGTTCTGATCATCGGGCTGCTGCAAGCGGTCTTTCCCTTCTTCTGGATGATCAGCGCATCGCTGATGCCGATCAATGAAGTGACGCTGGGTTATCTGCTGCCCACGCGCCCGCTGTTTAACAACTATGTTGATGCGTGGAATCAGGCCAATTTCGCCCAATTCATGTGGAACAGCGTGCGCATCACCGCGATCACTGTGGTCGGGCAGCTCTTGTTCTGCGTGCCAGCGGCTTACGCCTTTGCGCGCATGAAATTTGTTGGGCGCAACCTGATTTTCGGCATGCTGGTGGCAACTTTGATGATTCCCGATGTCGCCATCCTGATCCCCAACTACCTCACGGTGATCTGGCTTGGACGTTTGAGCGATGCGGTGCTGGGTATTAGCTGGATCAACAACTGGCCGGCGCTGACCATCCCCTTCATGGCCTCAGCCTTCACCATTTTCTTACTGCGGCAGTTTTTCGCGCAAATTCCCGAAGATTTATGGGATGCCGTGCGTATTGACGGGGGCGGGCATCTGCGCTTTTTGTGGTCAGTGGTGGTGCCGCTTTCGCGCGCGCCCTTGATGACCACGCTCATCTTCGCGTTCATCGGCTCGTGGAATGCGCTGTTGTGGCCGCTGTTGGTGACGCAAACCGACGCCTGGCGGCCCGTGGCCGTTGGGCTGACCAAATTTGTAAGCACCGATCAGCCCACCGCGCTGCATCTGCAAATGGCCGCTTCGGTGATCATGATCATCCCGATTCTGGTGATCTATTTCTTCACGCAGCGGCAGTTTACCGAAGGAATTGCCTCAACTGGCCTGAAGGGGTAACCCGACATAAACCGTTATGAGGTATTATTATGGTGATACATTCCGATATTCGTCCCCAAACGCTGCATCTTTGCGGCGTGGAAGATAACGCGCCGGGGGTAGCTGCAAGGCGCGTTATTAACGCTCATTTTCGCAGCGAGATACTCAAAGGAGTTGAGGCATGCGTAAGTTTTTACTAGCTGCAGGATTAGCATTGACCGTGGCAACCGGCGCGGTGATGGCACAGGATGATCTGTCTGCCGTTGATCCTTCCGGTCAAACGGTCGTCTACTGGCATCAGTTCAATGGCGGCGCGCAGCTTGAAACCATGACCGCGCTGGTTGAAGCCTTCAACGCCAGCAACGAGTGGGGCATCACCGTTGAGGCGCTGCCGCAGGGCGATTACAACGCGCTGCGTGAATTGATGAACGCCGGTATCGTCTCTGGCGAACTGCCGAATCTGGTAGCGGGCTATGCCAATGACGGCGCCAGCTACTTCCTTGATGGCGGCGCGGCCGATCTGGGCCTTTATATCAATGATGCTACCTATGGCCTTGATATGAGCGACTACAATGCCGATTTGCTGGCCTTTAACACGCTCACCGCTGAACCCTTCAACGGCGCGGTATTAGCCTTCCCGCACCAGCAGTCGGCGCAGGTTTTCATCTCCAACAACACCCTGTTAGAAGAATTGGGCTACAGCGAAGTGCCGCGCACGATTGAAGATTTTATGGCGTCGGCGTGTGCTTCGGCTGCATCCACCACTGCCGATGGCACCCAGCGCTACGGCTACCCGCTCACCACCGATGCTTCCCAGTTGGAATCGTGGGTGGCGGCCAATGGCGGCGCCATTTTTGATGGCACGGCCTATCATTTCACCAGCCCCGAAGTGTTGACCGTACTTCAGATGTACAAAGACCTGTATGATCAGGGCTGCGGCTACATCCCTGCCGAGCGCTTCTCTGAACAGACCGATTTTGCTTTGGGTTTGACGCCGTTCTATGCCTCCAGCACCGCTGGCTTGACTTACGTCTTGGGCGCCAACAACGATAACGGCCTTGAGGATACATGGTCGGTGAACAGCTTCCCGCACACCGAAGGCAACGAAATTCTTCAGGTGTTCATGCCGGGCATCATCTTGGTTCCGGGCACGCCCGAAGCGCAGTTGGCAAGCTGGTTGTTCCTGAAGTATCTGGTGACACCAGAATCAGCAGTAGCATGGACGGCAGGCTCCGGCTATTTCAATCCGGTTCCTTCAACCGTTGATCTGCTCACTGAAGAAACCTTCCCGAATACCGCGCTGTTCCCGTATTTCCAGCAGGGCAACGCGCTGATGAACAACCCCGATCTTCGCCTGTACAGCGGCCCCAACGTGCCTTCGTACAATGCGATTCGCGGCTTCGTTAGCGAAGCGATTGCCAACGTGACCAGCAACGGTATGGCCGTTGAAGATGCGGCTGCCCAGTTGCAGCAGCAGGCTGATGACGCCGTAGCCGGAATGTAGTTTTCGTTGATCTGATGTGTTTGTAGGGGCGCAGCATGCTGCGCCCCTATTTATTTAGCGTACCGCCCCCACCGCTTCAGCGAAGATACCGAGCGCTTCGTTAATCTGCGCTTCGTTGACCACCAGCGGCGGAATCCAGCGCACCGTATTTTCATAACTGCCGCAGGTTAGCAGCAGCAAATTGTGGTCTAAACAGGCTTTTTGCACGCCTTTCGCGGCGTCTTTGTCGGGCTGCCCGTCGCGGGTGAATTCTGTGCCGATCATCAGGCCGCGCCCGCGCACATCGCCAATGATCGGGAATTCCGCCTGAAGCTGTTTTAAGCCTTCGGTCAGAACCCCGCCCATGCGCGCCGCATTTCCCGGCAAATCTTCGTCTTGCAGCACCTGAATCGTGGCATTGGCCGCTGCCGCCGCCAGCGCATTCCCACCGTAAGTGCCGCCGTGACTGCCTGGTATCCAGCGGCTCATGAGTTCTGCCGATGCGCCCACCGCCGAAATCGGCACGCCGCTGCCAAGCCCTTTCGCCATGATCATGATGTCTGGCTGAATGCCTGAATATTCGCTGGCGAACATCTTGCCGCTGCGCCCGAAACCGGACTGCACCTCATCGGCCACCAGCAAAATGCCGTAATGGCTGCAAATTTCGCGCAGTTCCTGCATGAAGCGATCCGGCGCGGGCACATAGCCGCCTTCGCCAAGAATCGGCTCAATCACGATGGCCGCCGTTTCTTCCGGCGCGGTCTGGCTTTTGAGCAGCAGATGAAGCTGCTGCAAGCACCAATCTACCGTCGTTTCTTCATCCCAACCGTAGGTATAAGCGTAGGGAAACGGCGTCACGAAAATGCCGCCGGGAAGCGGCTGGTAGCCTGCGCGATACACCGTCTTTGAGGTGGTCATCGCCATCGTTTGCGCCGTGCGCCCGTGAAAGCTGCCCTGAAATACGATCAGGTTTTGGCGCTTGGTGGCCTGCCGCGCCAGTTTGACCGCGCCTTCTGTCGCTTCTGCGCCGCTGTTCGAGAAGAAGAAACAGTCAATGTTCTCCGGTGTAATTTTATTCAGCCGTTCGCTCAGCTCAATTACCGCTGGCGCAACCACAATATTGATCTGTGCGTGCAGTAAATTGGCCGCCTGTTCCTGAATCGCCTTGACCACCCGCGGGTGGCTGTGGCCGGTGTTGGTCACGCCGATGCCGCTGGTGAAATCCATGAAGCGATTGCCATCAGCGTCATATAAGTATGCGCCTTCGCCGCGTACCGGCTGCATGGTGGTCATGTGTGACCATACGGGCGAGAGATGTTCAAGTGATTTGGCAGACATGGTGAATACCTTTTAAGGAATTGTTTTGGGCTTTTTTCGGATCATATCAATGAAGATGGCGAGTATCACCTTGACCATGTAATAGGCCGAACGAAACGGCGTGATGCTAGAAATGCCGCCGTAGCGGGCGTTCATCGTCACCGGAATTTCGCGCACTTTGAAGCCTGCGCGGGTCAGCAGCACAATCGCTTCCGGCTCTGGATAGTCAAACGGGTAATTGTGGGCGCAAAATTCAATCACGCGGCGGTTTGAGGCGCGAAAGCCGGAAGTGGGATCGGTGAATTTCTGGCGCAGCAGCAGCGAAATGACCTTCGCCAAAATAGTGATCCCGATCTTGCGCTGCCACGGCGTCACGTAGCCGCGATCTTCAATGTAGCGCGAGCCGATCACCAGATCAGCATCGCCTTCAGACAGCGCCGCAAGCAGCAGCGGAATTTCAGCGGGATTATGCTGGCCGTCGCCATCATTCTGCACCGTCACATCATAGCCGTGGCGTTCGGCGTACATGAATGCCGTTTGCACTGCCGTGCCAATGCCCACGTTGTACGGCTGCATCAGCACAATCGCGCCGCAGTCACGGGCAATCGCCGCCGTGGCATCGGTTGATCCGTCGTTGATCACCGCAATATCCACCCATGGGGCAGACTCGCGTATCTTGCCGATCACGTAGGCGATGCTGTCAGCTTCGTTCAGCGCTGGGATCATCACCAGCGTTTTGGGAGTAGGGTTTGCGCTCATGTGCTGATGGTAACGGTTTCGTATAATTTTTGGTAGGCTTTCGCCACCCGTTCCCATGTGTATTGTGCCTCAATCAGCGCGCGCGCATTGGCCGCCAGCTTTTCACGCAGCGCCGAGTCGTTGAGCAGTTGCACAATCGCTTCTGGCAGGTGATCCACATCGCGGATCAGGGCGTGGATGCCATCTTGCGCGTCTATACCCTCCATGCTCAGCGGGGTTGCGGCCACCGCGCAGCCGCCGGCCATCGCCTCTAATACCTTGTTCTTGATCCCCGCGCCGTAACGCAGCGGGCAGGCGAATATCTGCGCTTCGCGTAAGGATGCGCCCATATCCGGCACTCGCCCCGTTACTTGAACGTGTTCATCGGCTAAGGCCAGCATCTCAGCAGATGGCGCGTTGCCCACCAGCGCCAGCCGCGCATCGGGTATCTGGGCATGAACTTTCGGGAAAATTTCGGCGGCTAGCAGCAGCGCGGCATCGCGGTTGGGCGAGTACTCGAAGTTGCCCGTGAACAACACTGTAGGCGAACGCGGCGCGTTTAAATCCGGCGGCGGAAACTGGCGCAGATCAATGCCGTTGGGAATCACCTCAACTGACAGCGCCGCATTTAGCTGCAACAGCGCCGCGCGATCTTGATCGCTTAGCACCACCACGCGGCGATAGGGCGTGAACATGAAACGCTCGTAGGCTTCAGCCGCCCACCGCTGCAAAAACCCGCCGATGGCCGCCGCGCCGGCTTGTGACTCGCGCCGCAAATACAGACTGTAGCTTTCATAAGGCGTAATAATCGCCGGTATCCCCGCAAGCAGCGGCGCATACTCGTAAACGTGAATCCCGCCGAACAGGTGAACCACGTCGTAGCGTTCTACGGCAGTTTTGCGCGTGATGGCCTGCCCCATTTCTGGCGACCATGAATCGGCGGCATTTTGGGGGAAGCGTGATGCTGGCAGCGCGATGCGCCGCAGCATGGCAGTCACAGCGCGATGCGGCGCGGGGAAAGTTTCGACGCTGTTGAAAAATTCGGCGTAGGCTTCACGTTGATCGGGTAGATCGGGGCGATCATCGAAGGCCAGCAGATCGAGCGTATGCCCCTGCGCCGCCAGTTCGCGGGCTAAGTGATACAGAATCAGCCTGTCACCAAGATGCAGCGGGTAGGGCGGGCAGCGGGAGATGAAAAGGATATGCATTTAAACGTAGCGGATCTGACCGATCATCAAATCGGAAGTGGTTTCGTCATATAGTTGGCGTATTGCGCGAACCCAATCTCCAATGGTGGTTTTACTTTGCGCCGCATACATGATACCTACATGCGAGATGCCGCTAGCGTGTAAACGCAAGTAATCAGCATCATAGGTACACAAAACACGCTCCATTTCCGCAGCCCGCAACAAATGATTAATATCAGTGTCGCCTAACAGGTTCAGGCTGCGCACCGATACCGCGTCAATACCCTGACTGCGTAGTTGTTCGCTTACAGCAAGTTGAACACCTTCATCAAAATAGAATTTTAGTTTGTCTCCGGTCAATTTGATCCAACTCGCTTTGCGCCAAGTTGGATCAAGAGTTCTTCCGCTTCATGTTCTTCCGCCTGCTGCTGAGCATCTAATTCTTCGCGGTGAAGGAAATAATACGCAAGTGCGGCATGAACCTGATCCGGCGTGAGATCGTAGGCTTCGGCGATCTGTTTGGGAGTTTGATTTTGTATAATGTAGAGAATGGCGACATCAATAACCGCCACCGCCCGCCCTGCGATCACAGGTTTTCCCCCACGAATCGCCGGATCGGACACAATGAGTTCAATCGGGTGAATAGTTAGCATCACATCACTCCTGCTTATTCCAGCATTATACGCCTGAAATTGCGCGATCCAGCGCCGCCATGAACTGCGCCGCCATGTGTTCCGCTGAAAACTGGCGTATCACGTGTGTTCTGCCTGCTGCGCCCATCTGCTGGCGCAGCGCCGGATCGCGCAGCAGCGTAGTGATGCGAGCCGCAAACTGTGCCGCGTCACCAGCATCAACCAGGTATCCGGTCACGCCCTCAAGAATCGTCTCCGATGGGCCGCCGCGCCGCGTGCTGACTACCGGCTTGCCCGAAGCCATCGCCTCAAGATTCACCATGCCGTAGCTCTCGAAATGCGACGTGCAGGCGATCACATCGGCGGCGGCGATCACCCGTTCGGCATCTTCGCGAAAGCCGATATATTGAATGATCTGCGACAGCAGCGGGTCATCTTTCCAGCGGCCTAAAATCCGCGCCTTGTACGCATCG
>DAOTUZ010000174.1:0-43666 GCA_034437295.1 Anaerolineae bacterium
GCCGACTGAGCGATTACACTCAATTCTACGCTTAGGCGCGCCTGATCCTCGTTTAAGTTGAATAAACGTAGGGTAGGCGTTGGGAGGAAATCATGTCGTTTTTTGGAAAGAGTAAACAAGCCGAGCCGATGCCGCGGATTGCCGGAGATCCGATTACTTCACGGGCAGAATCGCCGCATATTGCGCCGCCCCCGGCGCCCGTCGGTTTTGAAACAGTGTTGGGTGCAAATTCGGCAATTGAAGGCTCATTACGCAGCAATGCCAACGTGCGCTTGGATGGCACCTTTACCGGCGAATTAGAAATTGGCGGGAATGTGCTGGTTGGCGAGACGGCCAAAATTACCGCGGATATCAATGCCAGAAATATCTCGATTGCTGGCGCTGTACGGGGAAATGTGAGCGGTAAAAAAGTACAGCTTTTACGTACTGGTAGAATCTGGGGCGATATTCGCGCTCAAGCCTTGACCACGGAAGAAGGCGCGTTTATTGATGGCAAAATCACCATGGTCGGAAGCGAGGGGAATGGCGATGTTCCCACCTTTGAGGTGCCACATCCTCAGCCAAGCGCCGCTGAGCGTATCGCTGCCGCGCTGACGCCGGAAGAACCACCAGTTGCGATTGAAGAAACCAATATGATTGAAGAAGGCGCGCCTGCCGCTGAAGTTCCAGAAGACACGCCTGAAGCGGTGATTAACGAGGCGGCTGAACTGGATTCGGAGGAATGATCAAAGTTCTATTCGTGTGCGCCGGCAATATCTGCCGCTCACCGATGATTGAGGCGGTGTTTCGCGATCTCGTCGAAAAGGCTGGGTTGGCAGACCAGTTTTACATTGATTCTGCCGGGACGGGTGGGTGGCATGTTGGCGAACCGGCGCATCTGAATACGCTTGCAATCCTAAGGCGTGAAGGTATCCCCTATGATGGCCGCGCGCGGCAGGTAACCCGACAAGACTTGGAGACGTTCGATTATATTCTGGCGATGGATAATGAAAATCTGAACGGCTTGAAGCGTATTGCCCCGTCCCCCATGCCAGATATTTTAATGTTTCTGGCAGACGCGCTGTTTCAGGGTAGTGTCGATGAGGTAGAAGTACCCGACCCCTATTACAACGGCAAATATGAAATTGTGTATGAGCTGGCTAAGGTTGGCAGCGCGGCGCTGCTTCAACGCATTCGTAGTGAGCGCAGGATTTAAGAAACTGCGCGTTTTGCATAAAAAGGGCGGTTATGAACCGCCCAAAATGCCCCTGAATTAGCGCCCTGTCCATACCGGTTCGCGCTTCTGAGCGAAAGCGAGAAACCCTTCCGGCCCATCTTCGCTGCTCAAAATTTCCTTCTGATTTTCTGCCTCACGCGCTAATGAGCTTGCGTAGTCGCTGTCCATAGCTGCCAGCATTGCGGCTTTGCCCCGCCGCAGCGCCTGCGGTGATTTTTTACTAATTATAGAGGCGAATTTCAGGACTTCCTCCATGAACGTTTCAACCGGATAGCTGTGATTGGCTAGCCCAATCTGTACTGCTTCAGATGCATCCACATCGCGCCCTGTGAACATCATTTCCATTGCTCGCCCGATACCGACCAAACGCGGCAGTAGGTAAGTGCCGCCGCCATCAGGGATTAAGCCAACACGGATGAATAGCTCGGCAAATCTGGCGCGTTCGCTAACTAACCGAATATCACAGGCCAGCGCCATATCACAGCCGATTCCGGCGGCAAACCCGTCTACTGCGGCAATGACCGGCCATGATGAGAGACGGATTGTTTTCAAGGTAGGGCCATAAACTTCAGTGAGTAAATGGAACGTGTTTTCAGCTGTATAGCCGCTTTGAATAGCTTTCTTGATATCTGCGCCGGATGAAAACGATCCGTTGGCTCCGGTTAATACAATACAGCGGGTGCCATCACTTTCACATTGTAGTAAGGCGGCGCGCAGCGCATTCATCAGTTCATCATCAACGGCATTACGCACTTCCGGGCGGTTCATAGTGAGGATGGTAACGGCTTCTTGGCGGTCAATTTCTAGCACAGTCATAAATTTCACTCCTCATCGTCTTCTGTATCATCATCACTCTCAGCCAGTAAAGCGTGCATTTTTGCGGTGTCTGTAGATCGGTGTGCCGATATTTTGGATCTGCCTTTTGAACCGTCAGGCTTTGGCGGCGTGGCGCGTGCTTTGAGATTCTTTTGAATCTCACTGATTAAAACAGCGCTGTTATGATAGTCCCCTTTTAATGGGATGTAGATCCAGAGCGCAGACGGGATAAGTATCGCGCCTAATAACGGGTTGCCACTCAGTATCAATGCTGCGGCGGCTATCATGAGCGCCCCTATGATGATCATCCTTCCGTGAGAATCTACGCCGCCGGGAACAGTGCCATGCAGCACCGTGATTCCGGATTGGCGTTCTAATTTTCCGCTCAACCGGGTGGTTCGGTTGAATTTCCCTATGACCGGGGTGGTTACGCTGACCGCAAACGAGCCGCTTTTTTCAATCCATCCGTCCATCACAAGGCGGCTGCTGGTTCCTTTCTGATGCAAACGTTCGGAGATGGCCGTTAGTGACTGTGGAACCGTTTTTTCTGTGTACAGCATTACTTGCACAATGAACCCTCAAACCATAACTGCTTAAATCATCGGTATGGAGACGCCGCCATCAATGACAAAAACTTGACCGGTGGTGAATGCAGAAGCTGGCGATGCTAGATATAGGGCGATACCTGCAATATCGTCGGGTTGGCCGGTACGCTGCGCGGGCGTGCGGGAAATCACCAGATCCATCAACATATCGTTTTCCCATATTGCGCGCGCAAATTTTGTTTGCACCAAACCGGGGGCGATAGCATTACATTGAATATTGTCTGGCGCAAGCTCCATCGCCAGTGTTTGTGTCAGATTGATCACTGCCGCCTTGGTGGTACTGTATACGCCCTGCATCCTTCCGGGGCGTATGCCATTAATTGAGGCGATATTGATGATTTTGCCGCCGCCGCGCGAACGCATCATCGGCACGACTTGCTGGCACAGCCAAACATTTCCCAATAAATTTACTTCGATAGTTTTTTGCCACATGCTGTCTTCAGCTTCGAGAATTGGCCCGAAATGAGGGTTGGTCGCGGCATTATTCACCAGAATATCCACGCCGCCGTATGCTTCAACAGTTTGCTGTATCAAAGTTTGAAGCTGAACCTTATCGCCGTTATGTGCGGTGAGCGCCAGCACCTCTGCACCGCTTTCTCGAAGTGAATGAGCAGCATCCTGAAGCCCATCGGCTTTACGCGCAGTAATGACTAATTTTGCGCCGGCACCTGCGAGTGCCTGCGCAATCGCCAGCCCGATACCGCGTGATCCGCCTGTGACAACGGCAACCTTGCCTGTAAGATTGAACATGGAAGGCACAGAATTCATCAAAATTTCTCCACAAAAAGGTTGTTTTTACGACAATGATTATAACCTATCCTTACGCGCGATTGGTTGGTTCTTTGCTACACTTTTGACAGGTTGAAAATGCGGCTATCAGCTGCTTCTGCATCCAAATTTTGCCTGTGCTTCGCTGGTCTGGGGCGCTGCGAACGCGGTAGGGGGATAATATGGGAAGTTTTCTACCAATCCTGTTGTTCATTGTGTTTGCGCTGGTTTTGTTGCTTGGTTATGTCGGTATGCGCCGGAAATTTATGCGAACCGGCCCCATAATTATCTATATGCTGATCGGCTCCATCGCCACTATGTTTCTGGTTTCGCTCACCAATGGCAACAACATCCTTCAGGCTGCTTTTGTCGGCATCGTCGTTGGCGGTGCTTTCAGTGCGATCACGGCTTCAACAGCATGGTACTTTCAGCGGGCGGAAGCGCGTAAACTTGACCCCGCTCAACCCGAAAATACCACCATGGAGTAATTCCCCGCGCCGGTAAAATCGAACCGGGATGCTTCGAGGATGTAAGTGCCGTCTCTAGGCAGCTCAATACGGAACAGTTGTGAGTTCCTGTTTAGTTCAGGATCGGCGGCGTCGTCGTTTCGCGCCAGTGGCCGGCCATCTGAAAGCAGAATAGTGAGCATAGGATCAAGGTCGCCACTTTCGGCGCGCAGTGTAACCGTGATAATTTGCCCGCGCTGCCCCTGAAAAACCCAGCGATCAACAGGAATTACATCGCTTAATGCGCCGGTGAGAGTGATAGCTTGATCTTCCAGCGCGAGATTGCGATCTACTGTCAGAGCGAGCGTATAGGTACCATCACCGCTGATGCGCTCAACATCCACGGTATAAAGTCCTGATTCTGGCAGCGTTACTGAAGAAATGTAAGAATCGTAGTCGCCCCAGAGCGCGATACCCTGCTGGTCATCGTTTTCAGCGACGACTGTTCCTGAAGGTGCAGTTAATCTGATCTGCATGTCTAGCACATCGCGCCGCATTAAATCAGTGGCTGCGAGGGTGATTACCTGTCCCGCTTCGCCAACAAACTGCCAGCGTTGTTCAGGCCTATGCTCGCTTAACTGTCCCTGTACAGGCGCGAACGGCACAATTGTGATACTGCCAGTGCGGTCGGGCGGCGCCGAACTGCTTATCAGGCCGATGCTGCCATCTTCTCGCCCGATCACCAGATCGCCAGAGGGTGCAAAATTCAGCGATGAGAGGCCAGTTAGGCCATCTGCCAGCGGCATGAGTGTGCCATCTATATCTGCGCGCATCAGTGTTCCATCTTGGAGCGCGATGATTAGCCACCCTTCCGGGCTTATAGTGATGGTGGTCACTTGATCAGGCGTATAAGGAATCCAGAATCTTAGCTCTGGCAGCAGCGCCTGATCATCCAATGCTGAAACGGCCCCGGCCACGCTGTCATCAATGAAGGATTGTAGCCACTCTACGACGACGATTTCGCTGTCAGATGCGCCGGCAAAAGGGGAAGCCGTGGCGTTGAAATTTAGTGGAAAGGTTCGCGCCCGTTCGCCAGCGACAGAGCGCAGAAAATAGGTGCCATCACCGCGATCTACCACATAAATTACGCCACTTGGTGTGGAAAATACTGAGGCCGGGGCGTTCGCTCCAAAGCTGCCAACCGATTCTGCCCAGCGGCGGTTTGCCCCTAATACTTGCAGGCAGCGGCAGACAATGTCGCCCACATAAATGTTGCCGTCACTGCCCAGCGCGATACCCGTGGGGGTTGAAGGATTGAGGAAAGGATAGGCGCCGATCAAGCTGCCGTTTAGGTCGAGTTCAATTACACCTTGCTGCGTCACCGCGAAAACGCGATCTGCGCTGGCAGCCACGCCCGCAATGCGCGGCTGTAAGGTGTCGTAGACCACGCCGAATTCTGGTGAAGGAGCTGACCATGCCAGCGAATACGTCATTACTTCAGGCATATACACGTCATCGAGCGTGAAGTGATGAATAATCGGCATAAAATCGGGTGCTGTGCCAAGTGTATAGACGATGCGATGATCGGGCAGCCTGCCAACGCGCCCCTGAACGGTGAGGCCATTCAACGTATTATGTGGCTCAATGGTGAGCGCATGATCGCCAAGCCACTCTGTGTTGGAGACTGAATAACCGAACAGGTTTTTTTCGGCTAATGCCTGATCCAGAATGTTCAGTTGGGCAGGTGGGAAAGCTGCGGCAGGGGTGACGATTATCGTAAAGAAGGCGTTAGAACTATCTTCCGGTGGGCGCAGCGATAAAGTCAGCGTGCCATCATGGTTGCCTGTTTCCGCCACCCATCCGGCAGGCACAAGTAGCCCTAAATTCGCCTCAACCCATGCGTAAGGGGTGTCTGCCTGCTGCGCAATAAGGGTCGTTTCAGGTGTAGCTTCCTGTGCGTATATGCCGGTGGCGAATGCGATCAATGCGAAAGAAAGCAGTAGTCTAGTAAATCGCATGAATTCACCGTTTTGAGAGTGTGGCGAGAACCGGCAGCCCTAATTCTTCGAGTTCGCTGCGACGCCGGACGAAAGGATCCAGATAATAAGCTAAAGCTGCCAGCCCTAATCCCGCCAGTAAACCCAGCCCAACTTTGAGAAATGGCGCGAAACGGTTTGGTAGTGAGGGCGCTGATGCCCCCGCCGCATTGAAATTCAACACGCGCACCGCTGCGGGAGCGCCCCCTAGCTGTGGAAAGTAGTCTGCGCTGGTTGTTTCTAGCACGCGGATAGCCGCTTCAATAATCGTATTTAGCGCGGCGCTGTCGGGATACGATAGAAATATCTGGCCGACGCTGCGGGCATTATCCGCTTGAATGGACAGTTGCTCGGAATGAATGCTATCCCCTAGTACATTGATAATTTCCGCCTTGAAGCTGGAGCTTCGCACCCAGTCAGTGAAAGCATTGACGACCAGTTCAGAGGAAAGCCATAGGTCTTGATAATCGCCGGTCTCGCGGGGAATCGCCTCCATGTTTTGGAAAGCGGTATAGCTAATTTGTGCAGAGTAACCGCCAGAGACAGCGGTTCGATTTAGAAAGTCTGGCGCTGCAAAAATTGCGGCGATGATCATCGGGATGATCACCAACCACCAGCGTGCTAGAAATATGTTCAAGATGCTGCGAAGTTCCAAAATCGAGCCTCATCGTGAAAGGTCGCGGCTATTATAGCGTGGTTCAACCCCTTTTCCTTAGTACTCTTGGGGGTTCAACGCCTTTCTTCTGCGCCGCTGTGTTTCTGTGGCTCAAACCTTATTCTTGAAAGTTTGCCACGCCTGTTCAATATAAGCCGTGATCTGCTGCTCAAAGACGCTCGTATCAAATTGCAGGGCGTGTGTGCGCAGCGTCATAATATCATAGCGGCTGGCATCGAAAGATTGTAATGCTTCTGCAAGGCTGTCTACGGTCATTGACGTGAATAATTCACCCGTCTTACCGGGAATTACCGTATCCAGCGCGCCGCCCCCCGCATAAGCGATGACTGGGCGGCCAGCAGCCTGTGCCTGCACCGGCGTGATCCCGAAATCTTCTAGTCCCGGAAAGAGGAAGGCTTTGCAGCGCGCCATTAAATCAGGTAGATCATCATCCGGCACATAGCCAAGAAATTCAATCGTTGGGCCGGCCATCGCCTTTAGCCGTTCAAGATCGCGTCCGCTGCCGCCAATTTTGAGGGGAAGGTTCAGCCGTGTGCAGGCTTGTACCGCCAGATCAATGCGTTTGTAGGGAATTAGTCGAGAGATGATCAGGTAATAATCCTCTGCTTGCTGGCCTATTGGTTGAAATCGGGAAGTGTCTACTGGCGGGTAAATAATGGTTGATTCGCGCTGATAGTATTTCTGAATCCGCGCCTGTATTTCGTTAGAAATCGCGATGAATCGATCCACCCGTTTTGAGGCGGCAAAATCCCATTTCTTCAACCCAGCAACCATCGGGCGTAATATAACTTCACTGCTTTTGCCTAAGCCTTCGCGGGCGATGTAGCCATCTAAATCCCACACATAGCGCGTTGGCGCGAGACAGTAGCAAATATGCAGCGTCTTATCACCATGCTGTAGACCGTGGCAAAAGCCGCTTTTGTTACTGAGTACGACATCGTATTCAGATAGATTGAGGCCGCCC
Organism: Anaerolineae bacterium; assembly: GCA_034437295.1. Taxonomy (GTDB): domain Bacteria; phylum Chloroflexota; class Anaerolineae; order Aggregatilineales; family Phototrophicaceae; genus Flexifilum. The sequence continues at coordinate 7,528 of DAOTUZ010000174.1, forward strand.
CATGCGGCAGGATAAAATGGCAAAAAGCGCTGGTGTTTTTGGTGAATGCCGGGTAGGCGATCTATCCACAGCGGGCGAATATCCCACTTGCGGTAGAAAGCTGGCATCTTCTCTGGCGCGTAAATGCTGGTATAAACCGGCGCTTCTGGAAACATATTGACCAGTGTTTCCAATACATCTTCAGCGCCGCCGCGCTGGTTCAGCCAATCATGGACGAGAGCAATTTTCATAGTTAGAAAAGTCGTGCGCGAATAGGCGCGAATGAGCGGCGATGTGCGGGTGATGCGCCAAGCTGGTTAAGTGCCTGCTGATGCCTAACTGTGCCATAGCCTTTATGCCCTGCAAAACCGTAATCAGGATATTGCGCATCGAGCGCGATCATCAAGTGATCGCGGTGTACTTTGGCGAGAATACTTGCTGCCGCGATGCTTAGTGAGCGGCTGTCCCCCTTGATCAGCGGCGTATAAGGCGTATTTTGATAATCCCAACGCAGCGCATCCAGCAGCAGATGATCGGGGATGCAATTATCTACCGCGCAAATGGCATCCATTGCATGGCGCATCGCCGTTTTTGTCGCCGGAACAATGCCCATTTTGTCTATTTCTTCGCTGCTAGCTTCGCCCACCGCCCAATAGGGGACGTTTTCGCGAATCTGCTGTGCCAAAACTTCGCGCTGCTGTGCTGTAAGCTGTTTGCTGTCGTTCACGCCGCGCAGTATATCGCTGATTTGAATGTGATCATGGGGAATACATACCGCTGCCGCCACTACCGGCCCCGCCCATGCGCCGCGCCCGGCCTCATCAAGCCCAAAAACACGCAAACAACCGTTTTGCCAAAGGCTTGTTTCAATATCTAGCGGCGCAGTTTTAGGGGACTTTAGGGGCATAGATGCCTTTTCGCCAGTTCTGACGGATTTGCCAAATTTCGCGGAGCATATTCAGCGAGTCTTGCACCAATCGCATCCGGCTGTCAGGGTCAAAATACCAGGTGATCGGCACTTCTCGAATTTTATAACCGCGTTTGAGGGCGATGAATAGAATTTCAACATCGAAGCCGATACCGTTCATCTGCTGAACGGAGAACAAATCTTCGGCGCTGCGGCGGTTGAACATCTTAAAACCGCATTGGGTATCTTCAAATTCGCGGATCGCCATAACCTTGATGATCAGGTTGTTGACGCGCCCCATCAGGTGCCGATACTCTGGCTCTCCAATGCGCTGTGCGCCTTCTCCCTCACGGGTGGCGATGCTGATGTCATAGTCGCTTGCTGATGGCGGCAAAAACTTGGTGACTTCCTCAATCGGCATAGACAAATCGGTATCGCAGATGAAACGGTAATCGCCATGTGCGGCTAACATGCCTGCTTTGACGGCGCGCCCTTTACCACGTTCCTTGAGCTGTATCAGACGTACATAGGGATGTGTTCGTGCATATTCCTGCACAATTTCGGCTGTGTTGTCTTGGCTGCCATTATCTACCACGATCACTTCCGCTGAATAGCTTTGCGCCGCTAGGAAAGAATCGATTTTTTGCAGGCTTGGTGGAAGCCGCAGTTCCTCGTTTAGCGCAGGGATGATGATAGAGAGCAGCGGTGCTGCTGCTGGACGCTCTTGAGACGACAAATCGGAAACTCCTATGGCCTACTTAGCTTTTATGCAGGCATGATGATGCTAATCTTGCGCCGGTGATAACTGTGCCTCTAATGCTTCGATGGAAACACGCCGTATGTGCTGAATTTGGCGCCGCTTGCCGAATTGTGCTGGCGCGCCAATCAGCCCAGCCAACATGCCGCGTAAATGTGCGCGCGCTTCTTTACCCCGCCATGCGCGAATAGCGGCGAAGGCCGTTTTCACCTGCCGGTATAAAATTTGACGATAATGCTTACGCCAAAGCTCTGTCGGGTAATTCTTGATCAGCAGCCAGATACTGTTACGCCCGTCATAGTAGCTGGCGGTAACGCCGCCCCCAGTAGCCGAAAGATGATGATAAACGACTGCTTGCGGTGTGTAAAGACAGCGCCAGCCCGCAAGCTGCGCCCGCCAGCCGAGATCGACATCTTCTAGCAAGAAAAAGAAGTCATCATCCAGCACGCCAATCTCGTCGAGCATGGAGCGGCGGTAGGCGCTGGAACCGCCGCAGGCGCTGAACACGAATGCTTCATGATCAAAATCGCCCTGATCTTGCTGCCAAACCCCGCGATTGCCAGCGCGGCCATCCACCGTGAAGTAATCCCCGGCGGTATGGATGCGATCCCGCTGATCAAACAACAGCATTTTGCTGGCGATGCTGCCCACGTCGGGATGCTGCTGAAATGCGCTGATGAGGGCAGATGCCCAATTGGGATCAACTTCAGTGTCATTGTTGAGCAGCGCCACAAACGCGCCGTTAGCGACTGCTAAACCTGCATTGCACGCGCCTGTAAACCCACGATTGACCGGCAGTTCAAGCAGTATCACCTGTGGGTAGTTTTGGGTGATATAGGCTTGTGAACCATCCGTTGATGCGTTATCCACAATGATAATTTCCATTGATGGATAATCCTGCTGCAAAAGCGAATCCAAGCACGTTTTTAGATATTTTTTGCCATTCCAATGCGGAATGATGACCGAAAATAGGGCGGAGTCGCTCATGCCTGCCGCAAGCCTTCACGTTCCAGAAAGGCGATCACCGCGTCCTGCCACGGGCGTAAGCTGATACCTAGCATCTTTCCCGCCAAATTTTCCAGCGGCGAAAATGACGGCGGACTAGAAGGCCGCGCCCAGTCGGATAGGCGAATAGGCCGAATTTCAAGATCGGCAAAGCCAGCATGATCGAGTATGAAGCGGGCGAAGTCGTAGCGTGAGCAGTACCCCTGATTGACGAAATGATAAATGCCGAAACGTTCTGTTTCGATCAATCGGGCTAGTGCGGCAGCAAGATCATCATTGTAGGTTGGATTGGCGATCTCGTCGGTCACTACTTTTAGCGGCCTGCCTTCATTTGCGGCGTTCAGAATTGATTGGATGAAATTCTTGCCGCCGTGTGCAAATAGCCATGATGTCCGCACTATTTGATGGTGTGGTGTTGCGCTGCTAACCATCTGTTCGCCCACCCATTTGCTGTAACCGTAGGGGTTCACTGGGGCGGTTACGTCGTATTCGCGATAGGGAAGGCTTTTCCCGCCGTCGAACACTTCATTACTGCTGATGTATATCACCCGCGCCTTAACTGCCTCCGCCGCTTGCGCGATATGTCCTGCGCCAAAGCCATTCTGGATGATGGCCCGATCCGGTTCTTTTGCGCAGCCATCTACATCCGTCCATGCGGCTGCATGAATGACCAATTCCGGCGCAATCTCTTTCGTCAGCGCGAGCGTGGCGGTGAAATCGGTCACATCAAGTTCTTGAATATCAATGCTGGTGATCGTATGGCCGCTGCTGGCAAGCTGGCCGGACAGCGCACTTCCAAGCCTGCCGCGCCCGCCGGTGATCAGAATACGCATCAGTGAGCGCTCCAGTATTCGAATACATCTTCAACGTCGGCGCGCCATTCCTCAACCAGATCGCCAAAATCGCGCTTGAATGGGGCCGTATTCGTGAAATAACCGCCGCCAGGAATCCCCGTGGCTTTGGCGACCACCAGCGCGCATAACTGCCGATGGCCTTTGGCGTATTCTTCGCCGCACACTTCGCGCAGCATCTGCGTAAAGACGAAAGAATGGGGGTGCATGCCCACGCTGGGGATGCGCAGGCATAATTCCGTATAGGTCACAATTTCGCGGTTGCGTGCGATCTCAATCAAAGCGGCGCGCATTTCTTCTTTTGCCGCCGCTTTTTCGGCGCTGGTGAGCCGGTATTTCGCCGCGCGCATGAGGGGCTATTCTTCTACAGCGGCGAGCCGCGCTGCATACTGCTGGCGATAGTATTCGAGATAATCTCCGGTTTTGATCTTGCGCCACCACCAATCGTTATCTTGATACCAATCCACTGTAGCTTTTAACCCATCAGTGAAATTAAATTGCTGCTTCCAGCCAAGACCGCGCAGTTTATCGCAGTTCATCGCGTAACGGCGGTCATGCCCTTCACGATCTGGCACGTGCTTGATCAGGCTTTCTGATTTGCCGAGTAGAGAGAGCAGCCGGTGAGTAACTTCAATATTTTCATGCAGGTCTTCCCCTGCAATATTGTAGGCTTCCCCTGCTTTGCCATGATGCAGCGCCGTATCAATGCCCGTCACGTGATCTTCAACGAACAGCCAGTCGCGCACCTGCCGGCCATCGCCATAAACCGGAAGTTTGCGTTCATCAATGGCTTCGGTGATGAAAAAAGGCAGCAGCTTTTCGGGGTATTGATAAGGCCCATAAGTGTTACTGCCGCGTGTAATCACAGTATCCATGCCATGCGTGATATGGTAGGCGCGAACCATCATTTCGCCGCCGGCTTTGCTGGCCGCATACGGGCTGTTTGGCGCAAAACCATCAGTTTCTACCGAGAATCCAGAATGAATATCGCCATAAACTTCATCGGTGGAAACATGCAGAAATCGTTCAATACCATGTGCTTTTGCCGTATCCAGCAGGATATATACCCCTACCACATCGGTATGGATGAACGCATCAGCCTGAAGGATGCTGCGATCCACATGGCTTTCAGCGGCAAAATTGACCACAGTATCAATCTGAAATTCGTCAAATGAACGCTGCACCGCGCTCCGATCCGCAATATCCCCCTGAACGAAGTGATAGTTTGGCTCATCAGAGATCGGCAGCAGATTTTCAAGGTTTCCCGCGTAGGTGAGCTTGTCGTAAACGATGATGTTATAGTGGGGATAGTTTTTCGTCATATATCGGGCGAATGCGCTGCCGATAAAGCCCGCTGCGCCGGTGACTAGAATGTTTTTCATGGGTTAGCTATCTCCATTGGTTGGCGTGGTCGGGGCAACCTGTGCGATGGTTGCTGCGGAGTCTTCAGGCGGCGCTGCGCTAGTTGGCGGGCGCTTCAGCACGAATTTCTCGATTGCCCGCGCCACGCCATGTTCATCGTTGGTGGTGGTGATATGTGCCGCCGCGTCCTTCACCATCTGCGCGGCTTGCCCCATCGCAACGCCAACCCCCACCAATTTGAGCATTTCAATATCGTTTTCGGCATCGCCAATAGCCAGCGCTTCTTTGGGCGATATGTTCATGTCTTGAAGCAGTATCTCTAGCGCAGGGCCTTTCCCTGAATGGGGCGGCAGCATCTCTAGCATATTGCTCAACCCTGCCTGAACCAAACGGGCACCCCCCCCTAACTGAAAGCCTAACTGCCAGCGCAGCGCCGTGATCGCGCGGGGATCACCAATCATCATGATTTTATTGATCGGCATCGTGCCAGCAATCGCTTGGAGCGAGCCAACCACTTCGGGGGCCGGCTCGTGATATTTTTCAGTGCTTTCGCGCATCTCTTTATCTTCGTGGCGCGCCATGATTCGGGTGCCGCTGTAGGCCATCACCGCAAAGCCGCGATCTTCTGCATAGGTGATGACGCGGCGCACTAAATCAGCATCGAGCGTTTTTTGATGCGTGATCTTGCCAGATTCATCATAAATGGTCGTGCCTTGCAGGTAGATTCCGGAAGTGACGAGTTTGAGCTGCTTAATCAGATGAACGGCAGAATTGCGCGATTTTCCAGTGGCGAGAATGATATGCACGCCTTGTTCGGCGGCCTCATGCAGCGCTTTTTCAACGTCTGCTGTCAGTTTGTGCTTGCTGTTCAGCAGAGTTCCATCAATATCCACCGCAATGGCGCGAATAGTTGTTTCGCTCATAAGTTAAATCTTGCCCCTCAATTTCTAGATAATCTCTACACTACTGTGATCGCCCAGATTCATCGTGAGCGTGAGCGGCCGCACTTCGCGATGGGATACTTTTGCATAGCGGCCAATCAGGCTGTCGTGCAGGCGTGCGGGAAGGCTGCGTAGTTCGCTGTGTTCCAGCACGATGCAGCGGTCAATTTCACAGCGGTCAACGCGCACATGATGATAAATGCTGGTGTGCGGCCCGATATAGCTGTCACGAATGATCGTGCCTTCACCGATAATAGAAGGGCCGCGCACGATGCTGTTGATGATTTGCGCGCCGGCCTGAAGCGTCACTCGACGGTCTACCTGCGAGTTTTCAATCACCGCATCTGGGGCGATAGTGGGCGTAATTTCATCCAACACGCTTGAATTAGCCTCAAGCATATCTGCGGCTTTGCCGGTATCTATCCACCATCCCTGATGAATGTGTGGTTGCACCAAATGGCCGTGATCGATCAACCACTGAATAGCATCGGTAATTTCGTATTCGCCGCGTTTTGAAGGTTGAATGCTGTTCACCGCCTCAAAAATATGCTGATCGAACATGTAGATGCCGATCAGGGCGAGATTGCTTGGGGGATTCTGCGGTTTTTCGATGAGCTGCTCAATTGAACCATCCCCCCGCAGTTTGGCGACGCCAAAGGATCGCGGGTCTTCAACCTCTTTCAGCACGATCTGGCAGTTCCAATCATGGTTGGCGAAATCGGCAATCAGCGTCTTGATGCCGCCTTGAATGACGTTATCCCCTAAAAACATCACGAAACGATCATCGCCAATGAACGGTTGTGCAATCTTCACCGCATGGGCAAGGCCGTCAGGGGAAGCCTGAAGGATGTATTCGATGTGTACGCCCCAGCGTGAGCCGTCACCGACTGCCGCGCGAATTTCATCCCCCGTATTCGGCGCAATGATGATCCCGATTTCATCTACGCCTGCGTCACGAATCAGCTCAATAACGCGGATCAACACCGGTTTATTGGCGACAGGTACCAGTTGTTTTGCTAGTGTGTAGGTGAGAGGGTAAAGGCGGGTGCCTTTACCGCCGCTAAGGATTAACCCTTTCATAGCTTGCGCTCTCCATAGTTTATGACGCTAAAGCAAGAAATGATAACTTGAAATGGCTTAGCGTATATCCCCGCGCGGCGCATTGGTCAAAACGGCGCCTAGCACACGGGCATGCACCCGATTGAGTTCATCACGCGCTCTTGCAACCTGATCGCGGCGTGTGCTTCCTGTTTTCACCACCAGTAAAATGCCATCTAAGCGTGAGGCGAGCAGTGCCGCATCGCTGGCGCTTAAGACTGGCGGTGCGTCGAAAATAATGTAATTTGCGCGCGCCTTCAAAACGCCCAGCACTTCGCCCATGCGCTGACTGCTGAACAGGTCAGAAGGGACGGGTGGCAGCGCCCCGCTGGGCAGTAGCGATAAGTTTTCAACCTCTGTTTGTACCAGCGGCGGGTGAGCCATCGCTTCTGGTTCTAGCATCATTGTGGTTAAACCGCGTTCATTCTTCACGCCCCACAGCGTATGTTGAAGCGGATTCCGTAAATCGCCATCCACCAGAATCGTTTTGTTGCCCGCCTGCGCAAAAGTCACCGCTAGGTTAGCGGTGGTTTCGCTTTTATCGTCGTCATTTTTTACAGAAGTGATCACCAGCGTTGTTAAGGCTCGTTCTACGCCGCTAAAGATGAGATTTGTGCGCAGGGTGCGAAAGGCTTCAGCCGCCGAAGAACGGGGATCCGTCAGGGTAATAAGCTTTACGTTCGCCATGAAAATCCTCAATCTCTGTGCGGAATGCTGGCTAAAACGGGTAAATCAAGTGCGCGCTCCACATCATCGCGGCGGCGCACCATGCTGCTTTCAAGGTATTCCAGAACGAACACTATCACAACGCCCGCAAGCAGTCCTAAAATTCCGCCGGCAATCGTGTTGATGGCGACGTTGGGCGTAGTGCTGGTTGGGCATTTGGGCGCATCTAAGGCAATCGCATCAATACGATCTTCAATGCGTACCGTTTGGTTTTGGGTGTTGCGGTAAATCACCAGTTGATCGCCCCAAACACGGGCAACATCGCTGGCGATAGCACAATCTTGCAAGTCCACATCAATCTGAACGGTGAGAAAATCCCGATTCGATTGGATGGTGACATCGCTAAGCAGATCGCCTGGTGTCATATCCAGTTGTAAATTGTCAATAATCTGCTGCGCAACCCGCGAGCTGTTGAGATAGACTTGATAAGAATTCATCAGCCGTGTTGTCGCTTCGGTAAGACCGAGATCGTTACGCGCTGGTTGAATCAGAACAATCTGTGACGCTCGATAGGTTGGTGTAATTTGGCGACTAAAGAAAAATGCTGCTCCAGCAGCGAGTACCGCCAGAATCAGAACAATCCAACCGCGACGCAGCAGAATGCGCCCATAGTCATATAGGCTCATCCACCCTCCGTAAGAATTCAAGCCGAAACGGCATCATTCTACTCTATCTGCTCATACTGGCGCAGGGCGATTTTGTGACGCTTGCACTCCGATAACCGTGATTTACAGAGAATGAGGCGATACTTATGCCCTCATTCACACTCCATGTGCTTGCAGCATGAATAGATGGGCTGGTAATTCAGCGCCAATCACCGTTAGAAAATTCCAGAAAGTAGGCGAACGTGAATCAACCCACGGATAAGCTGCAAGCCGCTGAAATAGATCGTGATTTAGAGGACATGGATCGTAAATTAAGCTCATCTGAATTCAAGCGCGCCTTTGAGCTTGACTTTCCACCCGTCAACCATGATGGCATTGAATCTGCAACTTCTGAAATTCTGGAAGCATTAGGGGAAGACCCTGAACGTGAAGGGCTGCTGAAAACGCCGCATCGCGTCGCGAAAATGTACGATGAGCTGCTGGCGGGCTATCGCACTGATCCCTTGAAACTGATCAACAAAGCAGTGTTTGATGTGGATTACAGCGATATGGTGATCGTCAAAAACATTGAGTTTTACAGCCTTTGCGAGCATCACATGCTGCCCTTTTTTGGACACGTGAGCGTCGCCTATATCCCTAATAAACGGGTGATCGGGCTTTCCAAAATACCGCGCATTGTCGATTTATTCGCCCGCCGTTTGCAGGTTCAGGAACGCATGACCCGCCAGATAGCCGACTTCATCCACGAAGTATTGCAACCGCAAGGCGTGGCAGTTGTTGCTGAAGGCGTGCATATGTGTTCTATGATGCGCGGCGTAAAAAAGGCAGATGCGAGCATGACCACGAGTTCTGTACTCGGAAGTTTCCGTGAAAATATTTCCACGCGCATGGAGTTCATGGAGCATTTACGGCGTGGGTAGCGGCACTGATAGGCCAATTTATGGTGGGGACACTCCAAATAAATGGCGGCGTCACTTAGCCTTGCCCCTCTATTTGTGGTTTCGGCATTGCGCGGGCAATCATCGAATGCTATAGTTTTTCTACAATTGAACAACTCATCATGAGCGGTGGAGGGAACGCGCCCTACGAAACCGCGGCAACCCCCGAAGCATCGGGACGGTGCCAAGTCCGGCAGAGGAAACTCTGACAGATGAGAACGTGTACAGAAAAGATGTATACGTCAAGAGCCTCGACTACGCGCGGGGCTTTTTTTATTTCCGGCGCGCGAATCTGCCCATTAAATCATCACTATGGAGACCCCGATGTTAGAGCGTCAACAAACCAGATCAGCGACCACCTTTATGACTTCGCCACGCTATTTCTTCACCTCGGAATCAGTTTCTGAAGGCCATCCCGATAAGATGTGTGATCAGATTTCTGATGCCGTCCTTGATGAAATCCTCTCGCGTGATCCAAATGCCCGTGTCGCTTGCGAATGCGCCACAACCACCGGCGTTGTATTCGTCTTTGGCGAAATTACGACGAACACTTATGTAGATATCGAGAAAATTGTGCGTGAAACAGTCACCAACATTGGCTATACGCGGGGTAAATATGGCTTTGATGCCGATACCTGCGGCGTGATGGTGTCCATCAAGGAACAATCATCGGATATTGCGCAAGGCGTAGATAACGCGCTTGAAGCCCGCGAAGGCGCGGAGCTTGATGCCCAAATTGAGGCCACCGGCGCCGGCGATCAAGGAATGATGATCGGCTTCGCCTGCGATGAAACCCCGGAACTGATGCCGCTCACAATTTCGCTGGCGCATCAGCTTACACGCCGCCTTGCCGAAATACGTAAGGCTGGCGAAATTTCATGGTTACGGCCAGATGCGAAGAGCCAGGTGACGATTGAATACGAATTTGGCAAGCCGAAGCGCGTAGATACTATCGTCATTTCCACCCAACACGCGCCGGAAGTTTCCTCTGAAGAAATCCGCGAGACGGTGATTCGTGAGATCATTCGCCCCGTCGTTCCGGCCCACTTGCTGGATGAGTCCACCCGTATTTTCGTCAATCCGACAGGGCGGTTTGTCACTGGTGGCCCCATGGGCGATGCCGGTTTGACCGGACGTAAGATTATCGTGGATACCTACGGCGGCGTAGCCCGTCACGGCGGCGGCGCGTTCAGCGGCAAAGATCCGACCAAAGTTGACCGCAGCGCGGCTTATATGGCGCGTTATGTCGCTAAGAACGTGGTGGCCGCAGGGCTGGCGACCCGCTTTGAACTGCAATTGTCATACGCGATTGGCGTTGCCCATCCAACTTCATTGGCAGTAGAAACCTTCGGCACGGGCGTGATCTCTGACGAAGAAATTGAAGCGCTCATTCGCCAGCATTTCGATCTGCGACCGGCGGCTATCATCCGCGATCTGAACTTGCGTCGCCCCATTTACCAGCAGGTAGCGGCATACGGTCACTTCGGACGTAACGATCTGGATGTGCCGTGGGAAAATACTGATAAAGCAGATGCCCTGCGCGCGTCTGCCGGACTCTGACAGCGTTTGTTCACCCCTCTAACCCCTTCACCACACCTGTAGTGAAGGGGTTTTTTTACCGCTCCGCGGCATGCATATATTCAACATTCAATTACTTCCATGAATACGCTTCAGTTTGTCAGGGTTAGCCATCACCCATACCTGTCTTATTTTCCCGTCTTCTATCGTGAACGAAAAAACAAAATGTGGCTTCCCATCGGCATGATAGACGACTAGGCAGGGTTGGCCGTTAATGTCGTTCATTTCCAAATAACTGTCTTCTGGCAAGAAACGCGGCAGCCCCATCACAAGCCGCGCCACTTTATCCCGCCCATGCAGCGGCCGTATCACTGCCGGCACTTTTCCGCCGCCATCGGCATGCCACTCGATATCTTCAGTGAGCAGTTCAGTTAATTCCTCAAGCTTGCCAGCCTGAGCCGCCAGCGCGAATTTTAGGATAATCTCTTGATGCTTTTCAGCCGTTGCCTGAAAGCGGGGGCGGCGGGCATGAACATGTTTTTTCGCCCTGCTTAGCAGCTGCCTGCATGCGGCCATCTCTTTATCAACGATATGGGCAATTTCCTCATAATCGTAATCAAACACCTCATGCAGTAGAAATACCGCGCGTTCGGCGGGGGTTAAGCTCTCCAGCAAGACCAGAAATGCAATCGAAATGGAGTCATCATCCACCGATGCTTCAAGCGTATCATCCTGCGTAAGTAGCGGCTCTGGCAGCCACTGCCCGAAATAGGTCTCACGCTGCGCCTTCGCTGATTTCAGATGATCAATGCTTAGCCGTGTGACAATGGTACTCAGAAGTGCCTTATGAGATTGGATGGTTTCTGGCGGCATTGCCTGGTAGCGCAAATAGGCTTCCTGCACGATATCTTCAGCTTCTACCGCGCTTCCTAACATGCGATAGGCGATTGAGAACATCAACCCCCTATTCTCTTCAAATGCTTCGTTCACGTATCCGCCTCAATTATGCTTGTAAATGCGCCTTGCTCAATGCCGCTGTCGTGCTGCCATTCTTTTGACCCCGCCATGATAAGAGTTGGGGGAAATACTTCTGAGCAGGAATACTCACCCAGACCAGACGACAGATCATTTCCTTGATGAATACCGCCATCCTGCCAGTCACGATCCGCTCTTTCGGCGTTCCGTCTAGGTTTGCCCACTGAATCAGCCCGTTGCGGCGGCCTAAACTGATGCAGTGGAAAACATAGGCGAAACCCATCGGCTGCTCAGGCTTCCCGTTGAGCCGTGCGGCCAGATTGTCAGAAGCCTGCGCCGCCATTGGTTCGGCAGTTTTGCACCCCATCTCGATGGGCGCGCCGGGGGCTTCTTCAAAGTTCGCGCAGTCGCCAACGGCATAAATATTGGGGTGAGATATTGAGCGTAAAAACGGATCGATCAGTACCTGACCCAGCTTATTGGTATGGATATTTGCTTCCCGCGCCAATGGATGCGTAGTGAAGCCGCCCGCCCATACGCAGAGATCACAGTCGATTTGCTCATTATTCTCCATGATCACGGCTTGAGCGGCCACCTGTTTGATTCGGGCGCTTTCGTGAACTGTGATATTCATCTGAGCAAATGTTTGTCTTAAGTAGGCTTGCCCCTTTTGCGATAAGTATTTGCCAAACTGGCTGGTGACGAAAAGGGATACCCGTAAATCAGGGTACTTTGTGGCAATTTCAGATGCCGCCTCAACCCCCGTCAGCCCGCCGCCAATGATGATCACCCGCCCACCGTCAGAAAGTGTTTTCAATCTATCCCCTAAATCTCGCGCAGAACGCTCTCCATCGGGAGATAGCATATAGGCATATTGGGCAACCCCCGGCAGCTTATGACGATCATTCTTGCTGCCAACAGCATAGATGAGATAATCGTAGGTGATAGGCTGCCCATCACCCATAGACAGCGTTCGCGAATCAGGATTTAGGGAGGTTACATACCCTTGCACAAACTTAATTGAGGTTCCGCGCAGCACGTTCGGAATATAGTGCGCTTTGAGTTTTTGGTTTGCCGCAACCTGATGCAGGCGGATGCGTTCTACAAAATGATCGGAGGCATTGATGAGCGTGATGTCAACGCCTTTCGCCTTTTTAGCGATACGCAGCGCGGCGATCATCCCGGCGTAACCTGCGCCTAAAATTACGATATGCTTTGCCATCATGTATTCCTCGTCTCGTCACTTCCAATCTGCTATAAATAAAGACGAATAAGGGTTAGGTTTTGTGACAGGGATGCCCCCATTTTTTGAGGAATGCCCGTGAAGATGAACGATGCTGCTTGAATTAACCGGGCTAATTGCCTGTACCTGTATCTGGGGCATTATCGGGTTAGGGGCTGCCGGGCTGGCATTTCTTTCGCCCGCAATTTTCGTTGGCAAAATGAATCCAAAACTGGCGCTTGGATTGATTTTGATCTTTCCTATAGTCATTGTGGCAGCCGTATTGGTTTCATGGGTTGCTTTCTTTAGCCAGAACACCTCGTTGGCAACTGCGGCGCTAGGGGTGCCGATCATCTATGGATTGGCGCTGGCATTCATTCTCGCCATTGTTTCCCGTCGCCCCTCTCAACTACCGAACACCGGCGAGATTACAATCATCGAACCTTAAGCTGTGACAGGTCAATCTTTATGCGATTGGCATTTGCCAATCTGTATAGTGAGATTAGGCAGGCTGGCGGAATAGGATATTGGCGATGCGTATGTTAAAAGCAGTAGGCACTGGTCTGAAGAATTTCTTCATCTTATTTTCTTTCGTCGTCAACCTAATTCTCGTAGTCGTCATCCTCGTGCTGGTATTCACGATCTTCGATCTTAAAAATAACGTGGTGACCCCGCTGATTGATGGCCTGCATAGCAGTTTTGTCGGTCTGGATGAGGCAACCATTGACTGGACAATTCCAGTTCGGGACAGTATTCCAGTAGTCATGGATATTCCACTGCAAACCAATACCACCGTGGTGCTGACCGAGAATGTGCCTCTGTTTGTGAATGCCAATATCACGCTACCCGGCGGTGGTGGCAATTTGAGCGCAACCGTCAATCTGACGCTACCGCAGGGGCTTGAACTGCCAGTTGCGCTTGACCTGAACGTGCCGGTGGATGAAGAACTTGATATAGCACTGGATGTTCGCGCGGTGATTCCGGTTGCGGAAACCCAACTTCACGATCCGATAGACAATTTGCGGCTTACTTTTGAGCCGATTGCGCGCATGCTGCACAATTTGCCCGATGGGTTTGGCGGCGCGATAGCACTAGCCGGCGAAGCATTAGCGGGGCGGGTAAACTTGCTGGCGTCCAACGCCTATAGCGATAATCCGTGGCCGGGATATAGCCAGACGGCAGGTGTGGGCTACACACTGGGAAATGAAGCTGTACCTATGGCTAATCAACCGCTGGTGACAGGTATCGTGCCATTAGGCGGTATTCCGGCATTAGATCGGCTGCTGCGCCCTGAACTTTACGCCAACGACTCTAGCCCCGAGCTTGCCAATGAGGCGGCGGCTGCCCATCTGGATTCACTGGGCATCAATCGCAATTCGTATGATGGATCGTATGCAGAAGGCCAGCCGATAGCACCTTCACAGCCGGATAGCGGGCCGCCTACTGATCCCTCTGGTGGGGCGCAGCTGCCGCCTACAATTGTGCCGACTGCAATTACGCTTCCCGATGGGGCGGCGGCGCCGCAAGGTTCAGGCGGCTAGAACTTCTTGTTTTGAAGATTGGTGAAACTGAACAGCGGGCGTGGTTGTCACATCATTACTGCTTGCTTTACAATAATCTGGCTGACGCTATCATAACGTTAGCCAGACATATGTATCTGGCAAAAACAGACTGCAAGCACTATCACCGGGATTTTTATGACCAAAATTGAGCCGCCACCGCGTATTTGCGATTATGAAGGATCAAATTATCGGACGGAGTTCTGGGAGAACAAAGGCCGGGACTATGAAGATCGCGTAGAACGCATGGCGCTGCACCGTCTGCTGCCTAAAAAGGGCGAACGCCTGCTTGAAATTGGCGCGGGCTTCGGGCGGCTGACTGACGAATATCATGCTTATGAACAGGTTGTACTGCTTGATTATTCGCTCTCGCAACTTCAATATGCGCGGGAACACTGGGGCAGCTCTGATCGCTATATTTACGTGGCGGCAGATGCTTATAAACTGCCCTTCAAGCCGGGTGTTTTCGATGGCGCGACGATGATTCGCGTGATTCATCATATGGCAAATGTGCGCACGGTGCTGGCGCAGGTGCGGCGGGTGCTTTCTCCCAAAGCGGTTTTCATCCTTGAACACGCTAATAAACGCAATTTGAAGGCGTTGATGCGGTATTCATCGAAGAAGCAATCGTGGAATCCGAATGATTTAGAGCCAGTTGAATTTGTCGAGCTGAATTTCGATTTTCACCCGGAGTATATCCGGCAGGAATTACAGGCAGCGGGGTTTAGTGTTGAGCGGCGTTTGCCGGTCTCGTTTTTCCGCCTGGACTCAATTAAAAAAATTGTTCACTCGTCCGTATTAGCGGGTATGGATGGGTTGGTGCAGGCTACCGGCGCGTTATATGCGCCGAGCGTATTTGTGAAGGCTGCTGCTGGCGAGCATGGTGTGTCTAATTTGAAGGTCGCTTCAATATTGGCTTGCCCTGACTGCGGCGGCGATCTAGTGCAAAACGGCGATCATATGATCTGCCACCGCGATCATCGCCGTTGGGCGATTCGCGGGGGAATTTATGACTTCAAAGCTCCAATTGAGGATGAGTAATCAGCACATAAGCGCTTACAACGCTTCAAGGTGCTGATCTACCCACGCTTGATAGTATCCCCTTAGCGCCACTGTCTTTATGCCCGGCATTCCAGTGCCTACTGACGTCCGATCAATTTCGATTACCGGCACAATGCCCCGGCTGGAACTGGTGATGAAAGCTTCGCTGAGTTTTGGAATATCACTCAGCATCACGGCAGTTTTACTGAGCGGCAGTACTTGTTCGGCAATGGCAAAGACTACCTTTTGCGCCATGCCGGGCAGCATGCCAGAACCCGCGGTTCTCAACTTATTATCTAACACTGCATAAAAATTACTGCTCAGTCCTTCAAGGATTTCGCCGGATTCGCCAATGAGCAGGCCGGTGAAAATATCCGGAGGCAGACTGTCTTCAAGTATGCGACGATCCAGCATCCAATCTGTTGTTTTTGCATCCGGGGCTGTGCGTGCAGCATGGGGCAGGGTGATAACGCGGACGCCAGTGGAATAAATTTCAGGCGCGAGCGGCTTAAATGGCTCCATAGACAGGATCAGGTTGTTTTCAAGTGACGGCGCGGCGGTGATGCGAAAACGAACATCCCCAAAATTGGCAATCTCGATCATCTCGCGCAGCGCAGCGCGTATCTTTTCACGATCCAACTGTATTGGCGCTCCAGCGAAACGTGCTGAAGTTTCCATGCGATCAAGGTGGGCGTCGAAATTCAGAACCTGTGTTTGATGGTAGGTATTGGTGATGGTGTAAACGCCATCGCGTGGCTCATACTGCGCGGCATCCGCCAGTGAGTTAGCGGTATATGATGCGGGTTCAAGGCCTGAAGGAGTCAGAATTTTAATGAGAGTAAGCATCGCCTAGTTTCCGTCTACATGCTTGCGTTTATGGAGCTTAAATTACAGTAAAAAGAGTTTGAATCGTAGCGCTTGACAACCAATATTTCTCGCGCTATGCTACCAGCGTTATCGAGTTCAAGGCAATTTCCAAGAACAATGTACGCTTTCTTGATGCGCACTACCACTACCATGATGACTATGGCACCACATCGGTTGATGCGGGGGTAGCGCGGCGCACGTTGTAACTGGTTAGGAAATCGAGCGCGTGGGAACCTCCCACGCGCTTTTTTGTGTTTCGATCTAAGGAGTGCCGGGCATGGCAACAATTACAATGAAGTTTGGCGGAACCTCGGTAGGCAGCCCTGAAGCGATTCAGAATGTCGTTTCAATTGTTGCCGATGCTGTAGGGCAGGGTGATCAAGTTGTTGTTGTAGTTTCAGCAATGTCAGGCGTGACTGATGTACTGCTCAGCTGCGTCAAAGAAGCTGCTGGAGGCAATAAATGGGCTTATTTATCGGCGGCTCAGAAATTGCGTGATCGCCACGAAGAAGCCATCAATATGTTCACATCGCCCGGCGCAGATCGCGAGAATACGCTGCATGAAATTGATGGCATTCTGAAGCAGCATTCTGAACTGTGCCAGGCGGTGAATATTCTGGGCGAAGCCACGCCGCGTATTAGCGATTCTATCGTCGCTGCGGGTGAGCGGATGTCTGCGCGGTTGGTGGCGGTGGCGCTGCGTAATCAGGGGGTCAATGCCAAAGCCTATGATGCTTCGCGCATGGTTTTGACGGATGATCGCTTCACCAGCGCAACCGTGCAATGGGAACAGACCGAAGCCAATATTCGCCGCACTTTGTTACCGGCTATCGAGAATGGGATTGTGCCGGTGATCACAGGCTTCATCGGCGCAACCACCGATGGGCATGTCACCACGTTGGGGCGCGGCGGTGGTGATTATTCGGCGGCAATTTTTGCTGCCTGTGTGGATAGCGACGAGATGATCGTTTGGACAGATGTAAACGGGGTGATGACCACCGACCCGCGTATGGATAAACGCGCGCGGGTGCTGCCATATATCAGCTATCAAGAAGTGGGCGAGCTGGCTTTCTATGGCGCCAAAGTGCTGCATCCAAAAACAGTACAGCCGATCCTGAATAAACGCATTCCTCTCCGCGTGCGCAACACGTTTAACTCTGCACAC
Organism: Anaerolineae bacterium; assembly: GCA_034437295.1. Taxonomy (GTDB): domain Bacteria; phylum Chloroflexota; class Anaerolineae; order Aggregatilineales; family Phototrophicaceae; genus Flexifilum. Next base: position 25,044 of record DAOTUZ010000174.1, read on the forward strand.
GCTGGTACTTTAATCGGGCCAGATGCTGAACCGAGCACGACGGTGGTGAAGGCGGTGACAGCGGTGCGTAATGTTGCCCTGTTGATCGTAAGTGGGCGCGGGATGATGGGTGTACCGGGCATCGCAGGGCGTACATTTCTGGCGACGGCACAGGTGGGCGCCAATATTCTGATGATTTCACAGGCTTCATCGGAGCAGAATTTCTGCTTTGTGGTTACAGATGATCGCGTGGATTTCGCCAAACATTCGATTGAACGTGAATTGGCGGATGATATTGAGCGCGGGGATGTAGACAGCGTTAATGTAGTGGCGGAAGTGGCTATTCTTACGGTGGTTGGCGCTGGCATGGCAGGAACACCGGGCGTAGCCGGGCGCGTTTTTACCACGATGGGTGATGCTGGAGTGAACGTGATTGCCATCGCGCAGGGCGCATCTGAGGTGAGTATCTCGTTTGTGATCAGTGAAGTTGATTTAAAGCGGGCGGTGAATGCGCTGCATAATCTGGCGCTGGAAGCAGTTATCGCTTAGCGGGCGAGCGTCTCTACAAGCCTAATGTGAAATAAATAAGGCGAATGACGGTCGCCTTATTTATTTTTGGCTAATGCCGTCCGGCATACCGTAAATGCTTGCTGGCATAGATCGGCGTGGGGCGTTTCTGGTGGTAATTGGTGGATAGTGTCTAGTTTCCGGTCTTTTACAACGTTGAAGTCAATTTCCGCCATTCGCGTATCAGCAGTTGTGGTGACCCCGTATATCACATCAATCACATTTTCGGCGCTGACGCTGAGAAATATCGCCGCTGTCCTCTGAATCGGGGTGCTGCTGGTGACCGCCGCCAGAGCCTGATTTTCTGCTAGATCTGGTATGAAAATAGCTTCAATACGGCTGTCCGAAAACTCCGGCGTATGCCAGTAAACATCAGCATTGATCCATAGAGGCTGGAAAGCGGGTGACGCCGCGGCATAAATGCCAATATCGTGAGCCGTTAAGACGGATTGCCATTCCCAAAACTGTGCCGGTGCATCTCGCTCCATACTTTGGCCTACGGTGGTTAAGCGGATTTGCTCCGTTGGAAGCCAATAGCCGAGAGCTTGTATAAACGCTTCGGGCAGCCGTTCAACCGCTAGAACGCGATCAAGCGTAATATCTGCCCCAAAGATCATGCCGCCAGGATGTAAATTGAAGGTTTCGCGTGTCGTACTGATCATGAATGGCAGCTTCTATGAACGTGGATAAAAGGCAATGACCGCAGGCACGGCATCAAAAGAAGGTATCGTCATCGAGTCTCCCGCTGTTAATGACAACATGGTTGAGCCGCCGCCATCGAGATTGAGCGCCGCCCGCAAGTCGAGATCGGTTGAATAGAGATAGGCGCTCAAGTCTGCAAGCCGTATTCCAAAAAGCCCGCTTGTGACCATCAGAATGATACGCCCGGCGCTGTCTTGCCCGATAAGGGTGCGGCGTGAGGCGCGATCCCCTTCTGTACGTTCGTAGGTTGGCTCGCCGTTTACGATCAGCATTGGGAAGGCTTGTGCTGCTTGCTGCAGTAGCTCGCCCTGATATGGCTCATAAATTAGCGAACGTACACGGGTGAAGCCATCCGGCGCAACCTGAAACATACCGCCGAAACCTGTAAACGACGCGCCATAGGGGATGTTGTCGCTGACGAGCAGCCCGACGACAGAGTCTTGCTCGTCAAAGAAGTTGGCGTTTATAAACCCGGATGCGCCTTGAAGTTGTGTGCGCCACTGACTGATTGTTTGTGAACTGCCGGGGCTGTAGTGAACTCGAAAGTGGAAATTGTTTGGATCAATACGCAGCGCGACGAAGTTAGTCAGGCCGAAACTGCTGTCAGGGCGGTAATAGCGCCTTTCAATCCCGGGTACTAGCTGTTCCCATCCATTCGACTGCTGCTCAACGAGAGGCGCATCAATTTGTTCAACGGGCTGACTAACAGAAGGGTTTATTGGCGACGACGCAAGGCAGCCAGCCAAAAGGGATGCCGCAGTAAGCAGGGATGAAATACGAATCCGCTTAGGAGAAAAAATATGTGCTGGTGAAGCTTTTAATGGTGGTTTGAACTGCACGACCCGCCCTTGAACGTGGATAATCCAACTGCTATACTCTACCCTAAGATTTGCATAACAACACGGGCGCATAGCTCAGTTGGTTAGAGCGTACGGTTCACATCCGTAAGGTCCGGGGTTCGAGCCCCTGTGCGCCCACAACGAAGCGGAGACTTGTCTCCGCTTTTTGTTTTGTATAATCTAGGCGAAATTCATGCTAGAAATGAAGGCGCGAACAAGCGAAATGATCTTACAATGAATATGGATACTTCGTTTATTGGGTCGATCATTTCCTGATGGGCAAGCAAGTACAAATGCAGTCAAAAGGTATTTCTGATAATGCGAACAAGTCGCGGACGAGCGACTGGTTGGCGATACTGTTTTTTTTGAGCCTGTTGGCCGGGCTGGCCGCGCTTGTTGTCACCTTTGTGCTGATACTTTCAAGAATGCTATCCAGCGGAAATGCGTCGGATCGTGCCAGCATGCAATGGGCTGCGGTGGGCTGCGGGCTTGTGCTGCTAGGTGCCATAGGCCTGTTCAGCCGTCTAAGCACGATGCGGAAGCAGGTTGTGGCCGTCGAAACTGCGCGGCGTGCAGTGATGCAAACCGCGCAGGAACGCTCTCGCAGTCTATATGAACTTGCTTTCTTGATGGGGTCAACACTGAATTATGAAAAGATCATTGAGGCGGCGCTGGAGGCGGGACGTTTAGGGCTTCGGCGCACAGGCGAAGCTGACGAAAATTTACTGGCGATGGTGCTGCTGTTCCATTCCGATGATAACCTGCTCCATGTTGTATCTTCACGGCGGTTAATACGGGCGGATGAACAGAATACCGTGCCGGGCAAAACCGGAATTATTGGCGAAGCATTGCAAACGTCAGTTCCAGTTATTGGCGAAAACCCGCGCAATGACCCCGAACTACAATATTTCCTTTCCGTCCAAAACTGTAAATCAATTCTCTGTATTCCGCTGCGAACGGGATTTGATAATTTTGGCGTCTTGATTTATGCGAGCGATCTACCACAGGTATTCAGCGAAGAGCAGAAAGACTTGCTGACAGCGATCGGGATTCAAACGACTATCGCGCTTCAAAATGCGCTGCTTTATGGTCGTCTGCGCGATGAAAAAGATAAGATCATTGAATTGGAAGAAGAGGCGCGCAAAAAGTTGGCGCGCGATTTGCACGATGGCCCAACACAAAGTATCGCCGCAATTGCGATGCGTATGGGGTACATCAACCGCCTGATTGAAAAATCGCCCCAACATGTGCCTGAAGAACTGCGTAAAGTGGAAGACCTTGCGCGAAAGACGACACGGGAAATTCGCCATATGCTGTTTACGCTGCGTCCGCTGATTTTAGAGACGCAGGGAATGCGCGCCGCGATGGCCCAATTGGCTGAAAAGATAGATGAGACTCATGGGCAAAATGTGGTCGTGATGGTCAATCCGGATGTAGAGAATCTGCTGAGCACTCATCAGCAGGGTGTCATTTTTTACATCGTTGAAGAGGCGATCAATAATGCCCGAAAGCACGCCCGCGCACAGATTATTAAAATTTCAATTTTCAAACAAGACAATTACATCATCGTTCGGATTATGGATAATGGCGTTGGTTTTAATATGGAAGCGACGGCATCTGGCTATGAAAATCGGGGTAGCCTTGGCATGATCAACATGCGTGAACGCGCAGAATTGATTGATGCTGCGCTGAAGGTGGAAAGTAAGCTTGGCGCAGGCACGATTATCACGATGTACGTGCCGGTTAGTTCTGCGGAAGATACCGATAGAATGGCTTCATCTGCTAGAAGTATGGGCGTGACCAAACTGGCGATTGCCGCTTCCGGGCGAACCAATGAATCAACTGAAGAACAACAGGGCAGGTGGTAGTTCTTTGACACATTCAGGATTAGCGGCGCTGCGTGGTGAGCCAAGTTATGTTTGGCGCGCAGGGCAGGAACGCCGCTTACAAATGATTGCCCGTTGGGCAAAACTAGAAGATGCGCGGGTGCTTGAAGCTGGCGCGGGTATCGGCATGTACGCATCGCAGATTCGCCGGCGTTATACCCCTGACGTTGAATGTTTTGATATTGAACTGGAACGTGCGATTGAGGCCAGCAAGGAAACCCCTCGGCAGCAACCAGCGCGTGAGGGGTTTACGTGCGATTGAGGCCAGCAAGGAAACCCCTCACGCGCTGGTTGCTGCCGCTGAGGCGCTGCCCTATGCCAGTAATCTTTTTGACACCATTATTTCGCACGAGGTTCTGGAGCATGTTGACAGCGATCGTGCTTCAGTCGGTGAGATGGTGCGGGTGTTGAAGCCGGGTGGGCGACTGGTCATTTTTGTTCCTAACCGCTGGTACCCATTTGAAACACACGGGCATTATTGGCGGGGGAAATATCATTTTGGCAACACCCCACTGATCAATTATTTGCCTGATCCGGCGCGTAACCGGCTTGCCCCGCATGTGCGCGCTTATACGCGGCGCAGCTTACTTAGCCTTTTTACTGAGTGCTCGATTGAACTGGTCGTGCATCAGCGTATTTATGGCGGCTATGACAATATCATCGCGCGAATGGGGGAACCGGGGCGGAAGATGCGGGATATGTTGTATCGTTTCGAGGGTACGCCGCTGGATACTTTCGGACTATCGCATCTTCTGGTTGTTGAGAAAAAATAGCATAGGTATACAAGCGGATGAAGGCTTGAAAAAATAATGGCGACTTTAGTCGCCATTATTTGCGGGTTAATCTATAAATACCGGTAGATGCCCCAACGCGATGATATCAATCCACTTTGCGCGATCCCCTTCAGTGAAAATCGCAGCTTCGGTGGTCACTTTTGCGCCAGCTTTGTCCATGATCAGCCGCATCCCCTGTAATGTGCTGCCGGTGGAGATCACGTCATCCAGAATACAGACGTTTTTGCCGAGAATTAATGCGCGATCCTTCTCGTCTAGAAATAGAGTTTGTGGGGATCCGGTGGTGATGGACAGTGTTTCGCTGCGTAAGGCATCACCCATGTAGGGCTTATAAGATTTACGTAGCACAACATACGGGCGGCCTAACTCTATTGAGATAGCATAACCTAGAGGGATGGATTTTGCTTCAGCGGTCACCAGAATATCAAACGGACGATCTTTAAGCTTTTCAGCCAATGCCTTGGCGGCCGCCTGCACCAACTCGGTATCGCCCAGAATGTTCAGAATAGCGATGCGGACTCCGGGTTTGATTGAGAAAAGTGAGAGATTGCGTTTAACTCCGGCAACTTCAACCAGATAAGTATCTTTGGGGGCAGTCATTTTCAGCAGTTACTCCTACAACAGAACATGCATAGTTTAGCACGCAGTTTTAAGCATCGTAAGCGTTTGCTGCCGCGGGCGTTGCGGTTTGATGCCCATTGACGATACGCCCATCTACCAGCGTCATCACACGATCTGCCTGACGGGCGAGATTCGGATCGTGGGTCACAATGACGACTGTCGTGCCGCTCTGATTCCGTATATCGTGAAGCGTTTGCAATACCAGCGCGCCGGCTTCTTGATCCAGATTGCCAGTGGGTTCATCACACAAAAGTAGCGGAGGATCATTTGCAAGCGCCCGTGCGATAGCGACACGCTGCTGCTGCCCTCCAGATAACTCGGCGGGACGGTGTTTGAGACGATCACCCAAACCTAATGCCTTGAGAAGCTCGCGAGCGCGCTGTTCGGGCTTGAAGCGTTTCTTACGCGCAAATTGGATCGGCAGCATCACATTTTCCAGCGCGGTCAAGGTAGGAATTAGATTGAAAAACTGGAAGATAAAGCCGATCTTCTCGTTGCGAATTTCTGTAAGCTGATCTTCACCCATACGCGAGATATTCACGCCGTCAATTGCAATTTCGCCGCTTGTTGGCCGATCTAGCCCGCCGATCAGGCCGAGAAGCGTGCTTTTGCCGCTGCCAGAAGGCCCGATGATGCCCACTAGTTCGCCCGCGAAAATATCCATATCTACGCCCCGCAGCGCATGAACGACTGTTTTCCCAAGGGGTAAACTTCGGGTGACGCCGCGTGTTTGGATAATCGGGCGAGTGGCGCTAGCGTTGTTCATAAAATATCTCCTTCAGCGGGCATGATTGCATATTTTACGCGAATTATCTCCAAAAGTTGCGATCCGTCGGTCACTCGCCAGCCACGCGGTGAATTAAAAAGCGCCGGCTAGCTGTTAGCGGCGCTTTAGGATCAGACCAAAGATGGCTAACGTACAGTTTCAGGCATATAGACGGGGGTTAACCATTCACGGTATTTTTCGATGCGGCCAGACACTGCATCATAAAATAAATCACGAACCTGACGGGTTACCGTCCCCATGCGTCCAGAGCCAATCGGGCGGTGTTCGACGCGGGTAATTGCTGCAACTTGTACCCCCGTGCCGCACAGCAGAATTTCATCAGCAATGTAGATCTCTGTGCGATCAATTTCTCGCTCGATGACTTCTATACCAAGATCATTGCGAAGCAGCTCAATAAGTGTGCGACGCACAATGCCTTCAAGTACGTCTGATTGTACAGGCGGAGTATAGGCAACGCCTTTGCGCATAACAAAGATATTGGCGGCGCTGGCTTCCGTCACATGGCCTTCTTGATTAAGCACCAGCGCCTCATCATAACCAGCGAGGATGGCATCAGACTTGATAAGTGCCGAGTTTGCATACGCGCCTATAATTTTGCCTCTAGCAGGGATAGCATTGTCGTCCACCCTGCGCCAAGCCGAGAAACAAACATGCGCCCCATCTTCATTTTCGATATAAGCGCCGAAGGGAATTGCAAACATCGTGAAATTATCGTCCACATCATGCAGGCGCACGCCGATCATCTCGGTTGATTTATAAGCCAATGGGCGAACGTAACAGTTCTCGCGATAGCCCTCTGCGCGCAGCAGTTCTGCCAGCGTGTCTACGAGTTCATCGGCAGAATAAGGCAGGTGAATACGCATCAGCCCTGCAGATTGAATGAAGCGTTCAAAATGATCTTGCGGGCGAAAGATGAATAATTGTTCTTCTTCCTGATTCCAGTAAGCGCGTAGGCCACCAAAAACACCCGTCCCATAGTTAAAGGAATGGGTCATTACACTGATTTTGGCATCTTCAAAAGGCACAATCTGTCCTTCAAAGAATGCAAATTTTGGTTTTCCTTGCTGTCCAGCCACAGTAACGACTCCTGATGATATGTATAGGCGGATTATAGGGGTGTGAATTTATTGAAAGCAATAAGTCCATGTCAGATTTAGATCACCCACAGTGTGGGAAGTAGCGCCGCCAGCGCCAGCGCAGAAAGCCAGAGGATGCAGAACCATTTCATTCGCTTCGGAAAATGCTCGGCGAGAAATATCAGTCCGGCGACGATGATCGGTGTCGCAACGCGATAAGCTGCCAGCGGATCTTCCCAACTGACCCCCGGCATGACAAAGATGAATGCAGATGCTGCCAATACTAGGGAAGTGGAGACGGACAATCTACGATTGCGCCATAAGATCATAATGGCTAGGGTGAATAAAATCAGCGTTGGAATAATAACCCATAGCCCAAGCATGATGAATTCAACAGCATCAACCTTGCCGATGAATACGCCCCGTAAAGGGATAAGTTCAAAGCGTGCGGCAGGATATTGGGTGGGAATATCGCCAAACATAAGCCGCAAAATACCCCACCAAGTCATCAATAGAGCTAACGGTGCGCCAAAGATCAGTATGCCCCAACCCAAGCGCTTTTGCGCGAATGCATGCAGCGCTAACCCCGCCGCGATCACCAATCCGAGTTCCTTAGTGATAGTTGACAGCATTAATAGAATGACGGTTGTTCTGAAATGTGAGTTGCGATAGGCAAGAATTGCGCCAATCGCCAGTGTAAAGCAGAGAATTTCAGTGAGCGTTAACCGTAAAGCGAAGATTAAGCCAACCCAAAGTCCATAGGTGATGCCCCCCAGAATAGCAGGCGCGCGCGGGTAGGTTGACAGCAAAACAGCCATGAGTCCTGCGCCGATGCTTTGCGCAATTAGGTTGATCACTAACAGTGACCAGGGGACTAATTCACGCTGTCCTAGTGCCAATACCCGTCCAGCAAGTGGGTACAAAATACGTTGTAAGCGAAAACTAGGGCCATCGAGCAGGGGAAGGGAAGCAGCGCCATCACGCGCAATGTAGTATACAAACTGCCCATCATACCCAACCGTTTCAGTTGGATCTGGCACATCTGCCGTGCGATTGGTAAACAGTGTTCCCATCACAGCAAATGAGGTCGGATCGCCATTTCGGGTGATCAATACCAGCGCACAAAGGAATGCGCAAAATACGAAGGTGAACGCGGTGGCAATGATGAACGGGCGTGAATACATAGCGTCCTCAAATAACAAAAGGCCGGGTTGCCCCCGGCCTTGAACAACCTATTTTATTGTATTCAGATGATGTGACCTAAAGTGTTAACCTAACCCAAATAATCACGCAAGTTGTGGGCAAGGCGTGGGTGGCGCAGTCGGCGCAGCGCTTCTTTTTCAAGCTGGCGAATGCGCTCGCGGCTTAGGCCGAATTTGTTCGCAATTTCTTCCAGTGTGTGTGGTTCGCCACCGCCAAGCCCGAAACGCAGGCGCAGAATATGGCTTTGGCGCGGCGTCAGCTCAGAAAGCACATCTTCAATGGTTTCTTGAAGCAAATGCTGGGTGGCTGATTCTACCGGGCTGGGCGAGTCCTGATCTTCGATGAAATCGCCAAATTCACTGTCGCCATCATCGCCAACGGGGCGTTCCAGCGCAATTGCATGCTGGCTGGCATCCATCATGCCGCGGATGGTTTCGGCGGGTAAATCCATTTCTAAGGCGATTTCTTCAGGGTTTGGGCGGCGGCCAAGCGACTGTTCAAGATGCTGCGCGGTGCGGTACATCTGCCGAATTCGTTCGGTCATATGCAGCGGGATGCGGATCGTGCGCGTTTTCTGCGCCAGCGCCCGCGTAATCGCTTGGCGGATCCACCATGTTGCGTAAGTGCTGAACCGGTTGCCGCGTTTGTAATCGTATTTATCGACTGCGCGCATCAGGCCAACATTGCCTTCTTGAATGAGATCCGGGAAGGGAAGCCCTTGCCCCATATAGCGCTTGGCGATGCTGACCACCAATCGGGTGTTGGCCCGCCCAAGATGCTCGCGCGCGGCCTGCCCATCATAGATCAATTTTTCTAGATGGGTGATCCACACTTCGCTATATTGGCCCCGCGCGCGAATCCGCTTGATGGTTTCACGAGCATGTTTGCCCATTTCAATACGTTTGGCGAGTTCGATTTCTTCTTGCGCGGTCAGGAGGGGTTCCTGCGCCATTTGCCGGAAGTAGAGGCCAACCGGATCATCTGCCGAGACCGCGCTAATGTCGCCAAGATCGGTGACGCCGGGGTCTTGCAGAATTTCATCGGGTTCAAACTCCGGCTCGCTTTCCTCGACCAATACCATCCGGTCACTGGATTCGGCATCTTGACGGAGTTCTATGCCCATTTCATCTAATTCAAGTAAAACTGTATCAATACTAATGCTAACTGCTAGTTCACCTATATTATCTAGTACTTCAAGCACATCTTCTATGGTGACGAAGCCGCACTGATCGGCCCGAATTAGGAGTTGCTGCAACACGACCATCCTCTTCCTCTTCAGTTAAGTAGGAATGGCACTTGCCATCGTCCGAAAGTGATTTACACAAACAGACCTTGGATCATTCTAGCCTAGCAACGGTATATATGTGAATTACAGCACGAGTTTCTTAGTGTCAGTGTAATGGTAGTTGTGGAAATTGTCTATCAGCAAAATTGGCTTCTAGATAGATTCTAACCTGACTGAAACAATTATGTTGCGCAATCTCCAAAAAACCTGCAAACTAATAGAATGAGTAAGAAATTTCCCATAGAGGCAGGTTCGTTATGTCTACACGGCGTTTCACCGATGATCTCTCTGGCTCTGAGGGCTTTGACCTACCGGACGACCCGGTTACCCCTGCGTCTAGTATTCCTGCGCCGCCCGCTGCGCCTGCTAAACCAACGCCACGCACGGCACAGCCCTCAGGTGAGCCTGCGCCAAAGCGATCCGGCGGCGTTTCTTCGGCCAGCCCGCGGGGTGGGGCGCATTTACCACGTACACTTACTCAAGTGCTAAATGAGGCGAATGATCGTGTGGTGAAGGGCGATCTGATTGATTACGTGCCAATGCCCACTGGTTTTGATCCACTGGATGGCTTTATTGGCGGCGGCTTACGCAAAACTGAATTAGTGCTGCTTGGCGGCGCTCAGGGTGTGGGCAAAACGATTGCAACGCTGCAAATTGCCCGTAATATTGCCATGCGCCCGGATCAATATGTGTTTTATCTCTCTTATGAGCACCCTGAAACCCACCTGCTGCATCGCCTGTTCTGCCTCGAAAGTATAAATCCGCCTGAAATCGATTTGAGCAGAGGGGTAAAGCTGCGCGATCTTTATCAAATTATCGTCGCCAATCGCGCGAAAGATTTCATGGGCAAGGAAGCTAGCATCGGAAGCTCGCTGCAAGGGATATTGAGAGATAACCCTAAGACCAGTGCCGGCTTGCAGCGGCTTGCAAAATATTCGGATCGTATGATCTTGGTCAAGGCAAGCCCGGCAGTCACTACGCTGCGCGCAATTAAGGAAATGACCGCGCGACTATGTGATGCGACTGGTGGTAACGTCGTGGTGTTTGTGGACTATTTGCAGAAGATCGCCGTATACCCTGAGCGCCCGCGTGATGAAAATGACAAAGTGACCATTATTGTTGAAGGCCTCAAAGATATTGCAATGTCTTTGGATGTCCCCGTATGGTCAATCGTCGCCGCAGACCGCGAAGGGCTAAAGAGCAAGCGCGTTCACCTGTTCCATCTGCGCGGCAGCAGCGCCCTTGATTATGAGAGCGATATCGCGATCATCATGAATAATAAGTATCAGATCATGTCCAAAGATCATGTCAGCTTTAATCCGTATGCCACCAAGCAGTTTCGGGACTGGGTGGTATTTACGATTGAGAAGAATCGCGCTGGCCGGGCCATGCAGGATATGGAATTTCAACTGCATGGTCAGCATTTCGCCTTTGATCCACGCGGGCAAAAAGTGCAGCAGCAGTTGATTGATGACAAAGTTATAGAATCGTAGTCTGGCTTTTGAGAGAATCGAAACGGGGGCAGTTGCTGCCCCCGTTTCGATTCTCAACAAACTGAATGATATGCGGCTAAACAGCCTATACTTCAGCTTCTTCGCCCCGTACGTGAATATAGTTTAGCTTTGAAAGCTCGCGCACTTGCTGTTCGGCGTGGTAGCTGCTGCGTACCAGCGGGCCGCTTTCTACCCACTTGAAGCCCATCGCAAGCCCAAGTTCTTTGAAACGGTCAAATTCTTCAGGCAAATAGAAACGGTCAATCGGCAGATGCTTCTTGCTCGGTTGCAAATATTGGCCGACAGTGAGGATGTCTACGCCCCGATCTGCCAGATCGTGCATCACTTCAACAACTTCATCGAAGGTTTCACCTAATCCAACCATGATCCCGCTCTTGGTGAGTACCATCGGGTCAAGTTTCTTAGCATTTTCCAACGTCGCCATCGCCCACTCATAATGATCTTGGGGCTGCACTTTTTTGAACAAGCGCGGCACTGTTTCCACATTGTGATTGAGAATTTCGGGCTGCGCGTCCATGACAATTTTGAGCGCGGCAACACTTGCTTTGAAATCTGGAATCAGCACTTCAATGCTGCATCCCGGTTGCACTTTTCGGACACGGCGGATGACCATGGCGAAAATTGGCGCTCCGCCATCGGCGCGTTCGTCACGGTTTACGCTGGTAATTACGACGTGCTTCAAATTCATTGCGCGGACAGCTTCAGCGATACGATTTGGCTCCGCCCAGTCTAATGGAGAAGGGCGGCCAGTCTTAATGTCGCAGAAACCACAGGAACGGGTACAGGTATCGCCCATCATCAGAAATGTGGCGGTGCCGCGCCCCCAGCAGTCGCCCATATTCGGGCATTGCGCTTCTTCGCACACCGTGTGTAATTGTTTAGACCGCATTAAGCCCTGAAGCTGATCGAAGGTTTCGCCATAGGGCGCGCGCACTTTGATCCACGGTGGGCGGCGGCGCGGATGATTCGGATCGGGCTGCCAGTCTTTTGCAGGCTCGGCTGCCGGAATATCGGATGGATGGATGATCTCAGTCACAAAAAACTCCAAACTAAATGCTGGAATTATACGCTTTCGATCTTTGACGGGGCTAGCGCCATTAGGCTTACGCTGGCGCTAATCCCCATGCTAATACGTTGGGCTGGCCTAAGGCTGGATAAACCCCATCGCTTAATGCGGTGAAGATACCCGTTTCAACATTTAAGGCTAAGAGCAAATATCCCTGTTCTTCATCGGAAGAGACCCCTGCAAAGGCGATATGACTGCCTTCTGGCGACCAGCGCAGACGCGGCGGATTCGGGGTATGCTCGGTAGTGGTATAGCCGCAGTAAGACGTTACAGCACCGCTGGCGCGATCCAGAATATGAATAATGGAACCACCCAATGTGCGGGATGGTTCGGCAGCGTCAATGCCCGTTACCCAGAAAGCAATCTTTGAGCCATCGGGCGACCAACTTAATTCGCCGGGGGAGAGTCCATTGATCCGTATTGCCCCATACAGATCGCTGAGCATTGTCCACCGCTGTGGGGAATCGCTTCCCGGTTGTATGCCAAATATTTCGCTGCCAGCAAGCCCTGCATCTTCGTGATAGATCGGTGCGACATAGGCCAGATATTCGCCATCGGGCGACCATGCCGCGGCGCTGAAATAGTCAATTTCGTTCCCAAGGGAAACCTGCTCGGAAAGTGCTTGCTGCGGATCATCTGCCCCCAGATCAACCAGAAAACGCTCAAAATCATTCCCATTTGGCGCAACCCGTACTGCCCATCTTCCGCCCGGTTGAACCGATTCAACGCTGTTCGCAGGCAAATATTCACGGGTATTGCTGCCATCGGGTACTAAAAAGGCATTATGCCCCGGCGTCCACACGAGAAAAGTAGTTGGCGACCACCATTCAACATCAGAAGCGCTTGTTGAAACAAGCGATCGCTGTGTGCCGGTCAATCGCATCCGGTTCACGGCATAGGTGGCACTATTCAAATAAGTGAGCCATTGCGAATCTGGTGAAAGATTGCAATTGCCATCACATGGACGGGTTTCTGGTAATGGATAGCGCCTGCGCGTGTCAATTTCATAAACCCAAATAGCTGTACGGTCAAACGCGGTCAGGATGATCCCGCCGGGTTCAAAAGTGGCTGTGCGCGGCTCAATCACCGCAGAGGGGCAAATGCGTATGATTTCATCCTGTGCCGACACTGCTGGCGCTGCGAGTATTAGCAATGTGAAGGCAAAGAGTGGCAGTAAGGCGAGATTATGCCTTGAGGATTTGAGTAGATGTTTGCAGATTCCCAATTAACGACCTTAAATGAGGCGGGCAGACAACTTAAATGGATTATACGAACACGACTGCACAAACGCGAACTGTGCCAGTCGTATGAAAAGAATATAAAAGTAGAAAAAATTCGCACAAATTTCGTAAATATCTCGAACATTTTTGCATATTCACGTGTTATACTCTCTGAAAATTAGAAGCGTTTGGGGTAGAAGCCGATGTCCAACCGGCTCGATTGTTATGTTAACGGAGATGCACAGCGGGAAGAGGCCGAGAATGTATCTCGTGCTTTTGAACTGCGTGAGACAGTTTCAGATGAACAGCTGTTTTCGGAAGATCGCGCTGTAAAGCTGTCGGTTGAACAGCCGCCGCCGCGCCCACCGCGTTCTGAAACTGGCGTGATTGAGGCGATACAAGTGCCTATTGAAAGCGCTGAACATAATGACGCGCAGGATGCATCGCGCACCACCGCTGAGACGCACCCGGTGGCGATGCCCGAACGCGCCAGGATTGATAATGTCGCAACCGCCTTAATTATTGAGGATACGCCCGATCTGGCGGATCTTTTGGAAGTAACGATGAAACGCTTGGGCTTGAGCGTGACCGTCGCCCGCCGCGGCAGCCACGCGCTTCATCATATTGAAACCGCTATGCCCGATGTGGTTTTGCTAGATATCCATTTGCCAGATATGACCGGCTGGCAAGTGCTAGAATCGCTCAAACAGAAACGTTCTCAACCCGGCGTAAAGAATCCGGCAATTATCGTGATCACCGCTTACGGCGATCCGGCCAATCGCCTTGTGGGAAAACTGCAAGGCGTGCACCAGTATCTTGTGAAACCGTTGAAACCAGAAGAGGTCGAAGAGGTGGTGAAGCGGGCGCTTGGCGCTGTGCGTTAATGACCGTCGAAACTGGATTAAAAAACCGGAGCCGTCGCAGAGGGTGGATGTTAATGTCAACCTTTGTGGCGGTTTTGCTTTATCTTCTGCTGATGATTTTTCTGCTTAGGCCGGTCATCGAAATACCGGTACCCTATCAAATTCCCGAAAGACAAACTGGCAGGCCGGTACAGGCGCTTTATCAACTGGAAAGCGCGGCGCAGGTATCTGGTTGGTCGCCAGAATTGTCATGGTTGGCGGGCGATTTATGGAGAGAGGCGGGACAATCCGGATCCGCGCTGCCATACTGGTTGGCTGCCGCGGAGAAGATTGATGATGCGGCGCTGTGGGGAAACATCGCACAAGCAGGGATAGATACTGCCGATTGGTCAGTGGCTGTAACCGCATGGAATCACGTAGTTCAGTTGGAACCGGAGAATACTGCGGCGCAATTTCAGCGCGGGTTGTTGATGGCGGCGATTGATCCAGAAACGGCATTGGACTCTCTCATTTATGCGAGGCAAGAAACGGCCTATCAGGAATTGAGCGATGCTCTGCGTTCCGCGGTTACCGGCGCGGAAGACGATGTGCATCGCCGTACACGGGTTGCGCTGGTTTTCGTTGAGCGTGATATGTGGCGTTACGCACATCTCGCCTTTGAGCAAATGATGATGAACGATTCAGATACGCCGCTGGTTGAAGCCTATTATGGTCTGGCGGCGGATCGAATCGGGGGAGATGGCACAGCTTTTATTCATTCGGCAGTTCAGCGTGCGCCGGATAATCCGCAGGTTCGGCTGCTTGAAGGCTTGCATTTGCGCGCGCAAAGGGATGACGTGGGGAGTATTGCTGCATTTACGGCGGCGGCGGCGCTAGATCCTGCAAGCCCGGCGCTGCTGGCAGAACTGGGGATGGCCTACCAACTGTCGGGGGATTTTATCGCCGCCCGGCATTGGTATGAGCAGGCCGCTGCTCTTTCGAACAATGCCGAACCATTCACCCGCCTGCTGCAAACGCTGAATACGAATGAACAACAGATTTTGAACGAACTCGGACTCGGTATAGATGACTTCCAACCTACCACTAGCCCTGAAGCGACTGCTGATCCGGCTTAGTCCCTACGGAGTTGTTCGGCCTGAACAACCCCTTCTTCAACTAGAATCGCGCCATATTCCGTGGGGGCGCAGCCTGAACCACTTTGTAAACAGGACGGTGTTCTGGATTTTAGCGACGAGTATCATCATCGTAGCGGCATGGATAGCCATCGCCATACTGCCGTTATTCACCGCTCCAGATACAGCTTACCGGGGCGCCTTGCTCCTCAACCAGCGAACATCAGTATTCGTATCTGTAGGCGTATTAGTATTTATCTTTCTGTCGTTAGTGCTGGATGTGACCAGTATTCGTTGTGCGCTTGGCAGCATCAATTCAGATCTAAAGAATGGGCGAATGGACATGCTTCGTCTGACGAATATGCGCGAGGGGCAGTTCATCCTTGCGAAGTATGGCGTGGCGCAGTTACATGCTTGGCGTATGACCGCTCTCCTTGTTGGTGCCCGATTAGGATTGATGCTCGTTCTGATCGTATGGTTCTGGCTGTATATCTTATTTGATATGCGCATTGATACCACTTCGATGCTGTATACCTTGCCATCGAGATCCGCGATTGAAGGGATTCTTGCCAATGCTCCACTCGTCTTCGTGATCGGGTTTTCAATTACGCTTAGCGCGGTGCTGGCATTTATTGCCACCTTTGTGTTAGAGCCGATCTGGAGAATGCGCGGGTTGACGGCTGCCAGTATGGCGGTTTCCGCGCGTGTTAGCGATCACAGTATGGCGGTCATCAGCGGTGGCGTAGTTCTATTGGCGCTGTGGTTTAGCCAGATCGTTATTCTACTCGGCGTAACAATTTTTGCGTTTATCATCAGCCCGTTCGGGATCTTTGTGCTGCCCTTCGTGTATTTTGCCTGCATCTTCCTAGCTTATATGGCGTTTTTCGCGCTTGTTAAAACGGTATCATTACGGGTTGTTGCCCGTAAAATGGCGATGCTCGCAAATTAGCGTTTCCTCCCGCGTTTTACGACATCCCGCATGCATGATAAAATTGCGCTCTCGGCAAAAGAGGATTTAGCTTGAAACAGGTTTTTACGATTGCGCTGCTCGCCGTGGTGCTAGGCGGCTTGATCTTTATTAATCGTACACTTGCTGGGCGGCATTTTGTCGTATCGGGCATGCCTGGTGAACTGATCTATGCTGAAAGCTTTGACCAGCCTAATAACTGGGGACTCTATAATGATGGGCAGCTTTCGGCAGAATCTGTAGATGGCGCATTAAGGATGAGCGTAAACGCGGTGAATTCCGGGGCGTTTTCTAGCGCAGCGGCGCATTTTGGGGATCTCGATTTGCGTGTGGATGCTGCTGCCGTAGATGGCCCGGTTGATAACGCTTTCGGCCTCATTTTCGGACTGCAAAATCAGGATAATAACCGGATTAACGACGATAGCTATTTTCTATTTCAAATATCCAGCGATGGCTATTATAGGATGACCCGCACCGATTCCGGGCAGGAACGTATCCTTAGCAATTGGATACAATCCGAATTTGTGCATTCAGAAATTGGGGCGGCCAATAGCCTTCGCGTTACTGCGTATAATGGCCTGCTGCAATTCTACGTGAACGATCAGCTTATGCAGTTGTGCATTCCCGATGATCCCGCTGGCATCAGCACCTATTACCCTTCGCTTGGGTGTGTAGACGGGCAGATGTTCGATGGCTTAGATGGAAGTGGCTATACCGGGGGGCGAGTCGGGGTTGTAGCACAGTCTACCTCTTCAGGTGGCCCCGGCGTTACGGTTGACTTTAATAATCTGGTCGTTTTTATGCCAGAGGGCGCTTCATGAAAGTACATCTTCGCACATTGGGCTGCCGCCTGAATCAGAGCGAGATTGAAACAATGGGGCGCCAGTTCATAATCGCTGGTCATGAACTGGTGGAATCGCCGGAACAGGCAGATCGCATTATTGTGAATACCTGTGCGGTGACGCAGGACGCTGCGCATACGAGTCGTAAATTAGTTCGCCAGCTGCATCACGCTAGCCCTCAAGCAGCAATTACCGTTACGGGTTGCTATTCACAAATTGCGCCGGACGCGATCACCGTTCTTCCAGGCGTAGAGGCCGTTGTCTCCAATCAAGACAAAGATGGACTGGTTGCGCAGTTGACGAATAAGCCAGTTGAATTTTTTGATCGTGAGCCGGTTGAGCGGGATGCGCTGCATTGGATTGGTCGCACCCGCGCCTTCGTTAAAGCGCAAGATGGTTGTGATAACGCCTGTACTTTTTGTGTGACCACGGTTGCGCGTGGGGAAGGGCGCAGCCGAACAATCGATCAAGTGCTGTGCGAAATCCGCAGTTTGCTGGCGATGGGCTATAAAGAGATTGTGCTCACCGGCGTACATCTCGGCAGCTATGGGCATGATTTTGGCGATAAACAGGGGTTATTCCATCTAGTTAGGGCCATATTAGATCAGACTGGTGCGCCGCGGGTGCGATTGTCTTCGCTAGAACCGTGGGATCTGGATGAGCATTTCTTCACGCTGTGGCAGGATCGCCGCCTTTGCCCGCATTTACATTTGCCGCTGCAAAGTGGCTGCGATTCAACGTTGAGGCGGATGGCGCGGCGTACAAATCAGCGCCAGTTTCGTGAATTGGTTCGCCTTGCGCGAGAGGCATCTGAGAATCCATGCATTACGACGGATATAATTGCGGGGTTTCCCGGCGAAAGCGACGCTGAATTTGAAGAAAGTATCGCCTTTGTCGAATCGCTTGATTTTGCCGGAATGCACGTCTTCCGGTACAGCCGCCGCCCCGGTACTGCCGCCGCCCGTATGCGCGGACATGTAGATGATGCGGTCAAGAAAGCGCGCAGCGCGCGCTATCTCGCGTTGGCGCGGGCGCGGGAAGCCGCTTATGCTGGAGATTTTGCTGGTCAGACGCTGGATGTGCTTTGGGAACATATTTCCGGCGCGACAGAAGCTGGATTTATCAACGTTGGTTACACTGGTAATTATATCCGGGTGGCCTGTATTCATCCCCGCCCTTTGACCAATGAGCTTTTGCCCGTGCGTTTGGATAATTGGAATACTGACAAACAATATATGCTGGGAACACCGGCTTTCAACGATCAATTGAATTGAGGATAATAAGTATGGAAGACCCACGT